>JAAYFK010000010.1 GCA_012728275.1 Clostridiaceae bacterium
AGAAATAACAAGATCACTGAAAGCTGTCTCATACTTACGACCTACCAAAGAACGTTCATTCTCAGGAACAAATTGAAGGAATGATGAAAGGAGTACATCTTGCTGAGCCATAGCTCCAAGTATTTTTTGCATACCATCAGAAAAAAAGAATCTGCTCTCTCTGGGAATTACAACGAAAGAACATAAAGCTGCGGAAGACAAAATCGGTAGGATTTCACCGACATGCGCAGTATTCAGAATCTTAAGCATCTCGTCGCGCGAGAAAAAAAGCTCATCCTGTGGAATTGGCATACTCTATCTCCAAATCACCTTTTCTTCATTTTAACAGATTAACGACAACATCGTATATCTCTTTTTTGTTACGTCCAGTCTTCTTTGATATTTCTCTTGAGATTTCCTTGGTTGTCATTCCTAGATTCTTATACTCAAGTACCAAGGTATCAAGTTCTTCCTGAGAAATGTCCTTCATTTCCGGGGCATCTTCAAGAGCAATTGGCTCCAAGCATACCACAAATTCTCCCCTTGGTTCCTTCTTTTCAAAAAACTCCTTGCTCTCACAAACCCTTATTCTTATTACTTCTTCGAATTTTTTTGTTAGTTCTCTACAGAAAGCCACTTTACAATTACCAAAGCCAAACTTATTAAGTTCATCAATTAGCTTAAGCAAACGATGTGGCGCCTCATACAAAACAATAGTTTCATGAATCTTTGATATTGCATCAAGTCGTTTCTTGCGTTCGGAGCCTTCTGATGGAAGGAACCCTTCAAAATGATATCTTCTCGTATCTAGTCCTGACAAGACCAACGCCGTTATACATGCGGCCGGTCCGGGAATCGTTGAAACCTCATAACCGTTCTCTATGCAAAGCTTAACGAGGTCCTCACCGGGATCACTTATCGATGGCATACCCGCATCAGACACGAGAGCTACAATCTCATTATTCGCCAAGTGATCAACTATAGCATTGGACTTAGATGCCTTATTATGCTCATGATATGAAATCAAGTGGTTCTTTACACCAATTTGCTGGAGCAAAAGGCCTGTGCGCCTTGTATCCTCACAAGCAACAATATCAGCCTTCTCCAGAATTTCTCTGGCTCTAGGAGACATATCGTCTATATTTCCAATTGGTGTTCCAACTAAATAAAGCAATCTGTGTGCTCCTTCTCGTATATTCGAATTACATCTTGAGTTGCGACTATATTGCCATCTTTATCCTTTTCATTCAATACCAAAGGAGACAAAATTCTTAATTGCGATGTGTGGGAATCTTTTTTTCCAGCAAGCAAAAACATACATGCTTCTTTGTCTATAAAAGGATGAACCGTCATAAGCCTCGTGGGAGACAAGCCACAATTCACGAAGGCCTTTATACTATCCGCTAGCCTATTGCCATGCATAACCATAACCACATGCCCTTTGCTTGGAAAGACGCGAGCGCTCGCCGCCTTAACAAAATCCTCCAGGCCACCATTCATCTCGAATCTAGCGTTCAAAACCTCTTCGGTCTTTGCATCTGAAGTTTTGGGTCCTCTCTCGCTCGAAAAGAATGGCGGATTAAACATAACCACATCATAGCTTTTCTGCTTAATCTCCATAGGCAAATCACGAATATCTGCATTATAAGCGTTAAGTCTATCCTCTAGCTTATTCAATGCAATGTTCTTCTGTAATACTTCATAGGCGCTAGGCATAATCTCAACAGAATCAACTCTTGCCTTGCTGTTTCTTGCAATAACGCACATACTGCATGCGCCGCAATTCGCACCTAAATCCAAAACCTCATTGACTCCCTTATGAATAAATGAGCTTGCAAACCATGCCAAAAGGACACTATCCGTACCAAAACGGAAACCGTCCTTTTGCTGAAGAAGTTCAAAATCACCTCTTCCAAGGTATTCTTTTGAAAGATTGCTTTGAATATTACTTGTTAGTTTCTTCTTAATTATGCTATCCAATTCTATTCCTATTATCATTTTTATCATTTAACAAAAAACAGCTGTAGCCAAAGAAGCTACAGCTGTCAATCTTATGCTATTACCTTACTGTGCAGAAATTGCAGATACAGGACATGAGCTTTCACATGAACCACAATCAAGACACAAATCAGCATCAATCTGATACTGTGTATCGCCTTGAGAGATAGCTGAAACAGGACATGCCTCAACACAAGAACCGCAAGATAAGCAAGCGTCAGAAATTACGTATGCCATATAATTAGTACCTCCGAATTAGATTGAAAATTGTCTTTTCACTTGTTTATTATACATTAATATTCGGAAAACAAACATACGTCTACTGCAATATGTAATTACTGGATATTCTCACGCCATGTAACAGGATGAAACTTGTCCTTTATTGGGAGCAATCTCTCATCGACATCAACACGAAGTACTGAGTTAAAGTTATTTGTTGCCTGCATTTGAGCAGCAAAGCCAACGATAGCTACAATTTGCTGATCGTTATAGAACTTTCTAAGTGAATCGAAAAGTTCGTCTGATACAGCTGTTGGATCCTTAACAA
>JAAYFK010000052.1 GCA_012728275.1 Clostridiaceae bacterium
ATAGTACTTCATGAGTATTGGATTGTCAAGCACTTTTTTGTCTTTCAGAACCGCTATTTTGTTGCAGTTCTTGTGCTCCCGAAAGCTTGATTAGTATATCTCGCACTCCCTGTTTTTGCAAGTGCTTTTTTGGACTTTTTTTAAACTTTTTTCACGAGGGAAAACTAAGTTAACTCTTAAATGTTAGTTATTATATATAGGCACTATGTTTGTCGCAAATTGTTGACTTTAAGTACTTAGTTGTTATAATCACATATGCGACTGAGTCGCAAATGTTTGACGATAATTTTCGAGAGGAGAATGCCCTATGAAGGATTATGTTACAAACCAAAGACAGATACTAATTGGGGTATTCCAGCATAATCATGCAAGAAAGCTAAGTGTAGACGATATTTTGGCCCTGCTACCTAAGGACTCGATTAGTCGAAGTGCAGTTTATCGCAATGTTGACAAGATGGTGGCTGACGAGGTTTTGAGCGTATCGACTCTTCCTGGCAGTAGAAAAGCGGTATATCAGCTAATTAAGTGTGACACGCATTGTTCGAGGGTACACCTTCATTGTGACAAGTGTGGAGATATTCTTCATCTAGAAGCTGAGAGCGATGAGGCTAGATTGAGCAGGCTTTTGGAGCATAGCGGGTTTACGCTTGATGAACATACAACAGTAATTAATGGAGTTTGCAAGAACTGCAAAACGAAAGGATGTATTAGTGATAACAGTTAAGAGCAAGTTAATTAAGACGTTTTCTGCCATAGTATTAGCGTTAGCTATTGGATTAAGTTTCTGTGGATGTGACAGCCTTTTTTCGAAAAAGGAAGATGATGGCAAGATAAGCATTGTCTGCACGATTTTTCCAGAGTACGATTGGCTCAGAAACATAATTGGCGACGGGCATTCGAATATAGAATTGACGCTTCTAATAGATGATGGCGCGGATGTACATGGGTTTCAGCCTTCAACAGATGATATTGTTAAAATTTCGACATGCGACATGTTTGTTTATGTTGGCGGAGAATCGAGCACTTGGGTAGACGATGCTATCGCGAATGTAACAAACAAGGATATGGTTATAGTTGATGTAGTAGACGCTATTGGGCAAGATGCACTTGAAGAGGAAATTGTTGAGGGGATGCAAGTTGAAGAGCACGGTGACCACGATGAAGAAGGCCACGATGGTGAGACTGAGTTCGATGAGCATGTCTGGCTTTCTCTTAGTAACGCACAGATTATTTGTGCAACTCTCGTGGATGAGCTTTGTGCGTTGGATCCAGATAACGCGCCTGATTATCGTTTGAACGAGAGCTTATATGTAGAGGAACTACAGCAAATGGATGCGGCTTTTCGAGAAGTATGCGGCAATAGCGCTAGAAATACGATTGTTGTAGGGGACAGATTCCCTTTCAGGTATTTGGTGAACGACTATGGAATCGAATACTATGCGGCCTTTGTAGGATGCTCTTCAGACACGCAAGCTTCCTTTGAGACGATTGCATTTCTTGCATCAAAAGTCGACGAGCTCAATCTTCCTTGGATAATTGAGCTAGAAGGTTCAACCCTTGGTCTTGCGCAAACTATCATAGACAGCAGCGCGTCAGGTGGGCAGGAAATTATTTACTTGAATTCGATGGAGTTTATTTCTGATGAGGATATTCAAAATGGCGTGACCTACGTCGACATAATGCAAAGCAACTTGGATGCTCTTCAAATTGCACTCAATTGAAAGGAATAACGTTGTGGCTTTACTTACATGTAGCAATTTGAACTTGGGATATGATGGGACTATTGTCGCTGAGCAGCTTGAGTTTGTCGTAAATTCAGGAGATTATCTTTGTATTGTTGGCGAAAACGGTTCTGGAAAGAGCACTTTAATGAAGACGATACTAGGTCTCAAGAATCCAATATCTGGTTCGATCCTTTTCGGTGACGATCTAAAACGTAACGAGATTGGTTACTTGCCACAACAAACAGTAGTTCAAAAGGACTTCCCTGCTTCTGTTAAGGAAATTGTTCTATCTGGATGCCTTAATAGTAGCGGCTTCAACCCTTTCTATACTTCCGCACAAAAGAAAAAGGCGCAGGCTAGCATGGAACGAATGGGAATACTTGATCTAGCATCTTCTTGCTATCGCGAACTCTCCGGCGGACAGCAGCAAAGAGTTTTGCTTGCACGCGCGCTTTGCGCAACAAGAAAGATGCTGCTTCTTGACGAGCCAGTTGCAGGCTTAGACCCCAAGGTTACAGTGGAAATGTACGGCCTAATCAGCAGTCTAAATAAAGACTCCGGAATTACGGTTATTATGATTTCGCATGATATCTCGTCAATTCTTCGATATTCTTCTCACATTTTACATGTAGATCGCAGCCAGCTGTTTTTTGGAACTACCACTGACTATCTTCAAAGCGAAGTTGGAGCTATGTTCAACGGGGGTGTATCACAATGATAGATAAACTCATAGACTACCTTCAATACCCGTTTGTTATATACGCTTTAATTGTTGGAATTTTGATCGCATTTTGTTCCTCATTACTTGGAGTAACTCTGGTTCTTAAACGCTTCTCCTTTATTGGCGACGGTCTTTCACACGTAGCTTTTGGCGCAGTGGCAATAGCCTCTGTTCTTAAAATCACTAACAATACTCTTCTAGTGCTACCAATTACTATTATTTGCGCGATTTTGCTTCTTCGAACAAGCAAAAGCACTAAAATCAAGGGCGATGCAGCAATTGCAATGCTTTCCGTTGGTGCACTAGGTCTCGGTTATTTACTAATGAACATATTCTCGACATCATCAAATGTGACGGGGGACGTATGCTCGACACTTTTTGGCGCGACGTCAATACTTACATTGAATTCGCTCGATGTATGGATTTGTATAGGATTATCTGTTCTTGTGCTAGTCGTATTTATCCTTTTCTACAACAAAATCTTTGCTGTAACTTTCGACGAGGATTTCGCTCTAGCCACAGGTACGAATTCAAACATTTATAACTTGATTATCGCGATTACGATAGCGCTCGTCATAGTGCTAGCTATGAATCTGGTAGGATCACTCTTAATATCTGCACTCGTAATATTCCCCGCGTTGTCTGCTATGCGTGTATTCAAGAGCTTTAAGAGTGTAATTATTTGCTCGGCATGTTTCTCCGTATTCTGTGCCGCGTTAGGAATGATTATCTCAATTCTTGAAGGAACTCCAGTTGGCTCAACAATCGTAGCTATGGATATCCTTGGCTTCATAATCTTCTGGATTATTGGCCTCTCTCGAAAAGGATTAGCCAAGTAATCTCTCTTTATAAGTCGGTCGCTTGTTTCATTAGGCGAAAAAATTACGCTTGCCCTTACTATCTACAGGATATTCTTTGATAGAAATAATGAAATCAACGTTTACCGCTTCAATTCGTCCTTTTTCTTCAACCATAATTCCGCCATCGCAAATCTCGGTGATTTTGCCAACAGTAGTATCGTTAAGCGTTGCGATGATTACATCCTTGTCAATAAATCTCTTAGCTAATTCAAGCATCTCCCTTGTTCCTCCTCTTTTCTTCCTTGCAATACTTAAAGCTGCGTTTTTCTTTCTTCTGTTGATTGTCAACGAAAGAATCACAAACACGCCAATAATAAACAAATAGATAAAGTAAGTATCCATTATTTCCCCTAAAAAAGTAATTTGAATAATTATATCACTTGTGTACGATTATTCTCCCAAAAATTAGGTTACAATTAAGTATTCTCAAGAGGAGGCGTAAGTCCTTATGACATACACGAGCATCGCTATCACAATTTGTTTAATTCTATCTGTGATACTTCTAATACTTAGCTATAGAAATTCCAGGAACTTATCTAGCTTGGATTTAACGAAGATCCAATTGGATTGGAAGCCTATTTTCGAGAATTTAGATGAGCAATTCAAGCATCAAAATGAGTATGCGCTTCGTGGACGAGAAGCTTCAGACAGACTAACAGCTGAACGTGTTAGTAACATGAATCAAGCAATTACTTCCATGCTTGAGAAGAGTATTTCAGAGCAAAAGCAAATTCTTGAAGCTAACCAGAAACTTCTTGCATCAGGTCTTGAAGTTAACAGCAAAACGATGGAGACTAGATTAGATAATCTTACTAAGATGCTTTACTCCCAATTTGAGACTCAGCGTAAGACTAACTCCGAACAAATTGAGAAAATTCGTGAATCCGTTAACGAGAAACTTGACAAGACAATTAACGAGCAATTTGAGAAGAGCTTTAAGAATGTAATTAATCAGATGAACTCGTTACAGACTACGATGGGCGAGCTTAAGTCAATATCTACTCAGGTAGGTAGTCTTGAGAAGACATTAAATGGCGTTAAGACAAGAGGAATCCTTGGCGAGACTCAACTTCGCTCTATTATCGAGAACGTCCTTAATCCAAATCAATTTGATATTGAAGTACCTACTATCCCTGGTTCAACTGAGCGAGTTGAGATAGCTATTAAGATTCCAGATAACAGTAGCGATTCGTTCGTTTACTTGCCAGTTGATTCGAAATGCCACCTCGACAGATTTGAAGCCCTTCAGAATGCCTATGAGTCAGGTGATCAGTCGCTTATTACAAGAGAGCAAAAAGCATTTGCCGATGCTATTCGTAACGATTGCAAGGATATCAGTAGTAAATACATATCTTCGCCTCATACAACCGACTTTGGTATTCTATTTGTTCCATTTGAAGGAATGTATTCTGAAGTAATTAAGCTTAATCTTCTGGAGACACTTAACAAAGAGCACATTACTATTGCTGGACCATATACTATGTTAGCAATACTCGGAACGATTGTTAATTACTACCAAAGTCTAGCGATAGTGAAGCAAACCGATAAAATTGAAGCTACTCTTATGCAAACCAAGAAGGCGTTCACAGCATATGACGAGCAACTTATGAAGGTCAAGAAGAACCTTGATTTGGCTTCTAGAAACATAGATGATTTACAAGGAGTTAAGACAAAGAAGATTCTACGCGCTTTGAATGATGTCTTGGATTATGATGGTGAAGGTATTCAAGAGGGTTCATCTCAAGTCCTTATTGATGACATAAATAACACCGCCGAAAGCGGTGATATTAGCGAAGATATTGAATGATCAATTCATTTAAGTGGTTATTCTTTTTAAATTCTATACAGGATATTTGCACTATCCCTCAGGATGCTGATACTTCGGAATTAATTCTATCCATCATTGTAGATAAGAAAACATTGTTTGCTTCTATTTGAGATTTCATGATATATACCATAGTTCCATTTCTTAATGCATACATCATGTTTAAGCGATAAAGCAATATGGAAGAAATGTCAATATGGAAAGTCTCACACATAGCACACCACTTATCAGCCATACATACTATTGCACTTTCAAGATAAGCAGGAGGCAAAATATTCAACGGAAACATGTGCTTCTTAATAATATCTTGCTCTATTCCATTTAGCTTGAAATCACGATTAGAGTTGGACAATGCACAACCGGCATGAGTGAAACCATGCCATTCATGTTTCTTACTGTATATATGCCAATCATAAAGAAAATAGTCGTGAAGAAGTCCGCCACGAATTAAACTGCGTCGATCGATTCTTTTCTTGCTAAACGCAGAAAAGAACATATCAAGTGAGGAAGCAATAATAAGGCTTACTCTAGTGACTGAAACTACATGCTCGTATACTGAAGTTGTCCCATGTTGCATGAAAGTCTTCATGCTTTGAGCACCTTCAGACATTAAAATATCTTCAGCAGCATCAAAAATTTCTTGAGACAATAATTCACATGATAAGAATTGATCCAAATGATACCTCCGCAATTCAATAATGGCATTATACGACATTACAAATGAAAATCATACAAAACAATAGTGATCTTTGCAAGGTGTTTTGATAAATACATCAGTCGCTTCTTAAGGCGAAATATTAACACAAAAACAAAGAATTTAATAGATTAACAAGTGTAATGAATGTATAGTTTCTTGAAAGAAAAGAGAATTATTATGAGTACAAATTCAAATACAAATTTAAGTTCAAATACGATTAAATTCAATAGCAAACGTATCATCGATATGACTGTTGGTGATCCGATGAAGAATATATTGAAGTTCGCACTTCCTTTATTTTTAAGCAATTTGCTGATGCAATTCTATAACCTAACAGATATAGCCATTGTTGGAAATGCTTTAGGTGATGACGCTTTATCTGCCGTTGGCGCAGTATCAACTATCTACAGTTTGTTCATTTCACTATGCTTTGGTATGTCGAACGGATTTTCTATTGTAATTGCAAAGCACTTTGGAGCTTGCGACTATAAGAAGATGCGTAAAGCTGTTGGAAATACTATTCTCATCTTTGTTGTATGGGGCGTCTTGATTAAAGTAGTCAGTCTACTGACTTTGAAACCTCTTATGCATGCGCTAAATACCCCGCCGGAACTTTTCGACGAAGCTTATGGTTATATTTCTATAATTCTTTCATTCATGATTTTCTCATTTGCATATAACGTCCAGGCTGGAATTATGAGAGCTCTTGGCAATTCTAAGGATCCGCTTCTGTTTTTGATGGTTTCTACCGTCACGAACGTAGGATTAGATTTGTTATTTGTGTATGTGTTCAAGTGGGGAATTCGTGGCGCTGCATTAGCAACGGGATTGTCCTTCGTTCTTGCAGCAGTATTCGCTTTCGTTTTCATCGTTAAGAAAGTCCCAGAATTAAGACTTTCACGAAGTGATTTCAAAGTCGATAAAAACCTAATGATTGATCTTTTTACATCAGGTTTATCTTTTGCCATGATGTTTACAATCGTAAACCTTGGCACCTTGATTTTGCAAAGCGCTATTAACGGTTTTGGTAAAACCATAATTGCCGCGCATACTACAGCTCGTAAAGTCTCGGAGCTATGCATGATGCCACTTTCTACTTTAGCTACTACTCTTGCAACCTTCTCGGGGCAGAATCATGGAGCGGGCAAACATCTTAGAGTTTGGAAGGGAATCAAGAAGTCTCTACTATTATCCTACGGTGTTATCATAATTATGATTTTTATTATTTACTTTTTTGGCAGATCCATTGTTACAGGACTCTCAGGATCTGAATCGTCAAAACCAATTAGCACAGCAGTTTTATACTTGAAGTTTGACTTGCCATTCTATTTCGTTTTGGCAATTCTTCTATTTACAAGAAGTTCTCTTCAAGGTCTTGGCTCGAAAATCGTGCCTCTAGTTGCAAGTATCATGGAATTAGTTCTTAAGATAGCAACTGTCGGTTTTCTTGCTAAGCACTACGGGTATTGGGGAATAATTGTGTGCGAGCCGATTAGCTGGATACTTTGTTCTATCTTTAACGTCATAGCATTCTTTATGAATCACAACATTCGTAATGCCATGAGGGAAGCTAAACTTTCAAAGAAGTCAAAAATAAAACTCTCAAGTGCAGATACAAATGAGAGCCTATCTGATTAGTAATTCTTTTTCATCCGAAGATTCCACCACACACCAACCGTGTCGGAAAACATCTTCCATATGTCCTTCATCTTTATTCGACCAAAGGATTCGCCTCGCCTATATTCTAGAACAATTGGCATCTCGGCAATTACACCCTTAGAATGTGAGGCTAGTGCCAATTGCTCAACGTCAAAGGCATATCCTTTAACTCGTTGCTTACTAACGATGTCCTTAATGAGAGCTCCATCGAAGAGCTTAACACCTGTTTGAGTATCCTTGCATCTCATTCCAAAAAGGACCTTCAGGATAACATAAAAGCTAAAAGAGAATAACTTCCTTATTGGAGGATAATCAAGCTTAGAATCTTTATGCATCTTCGATCCAATTACTACATTACATGGTTCGGTCTCACTCTTGATTCTCTTTAGGAAAGCGTCAAAATGCTTAGCCGACAAATCCAAGTCAGCATCTAAGAATCCAATGTACTTTCCACTAGAAGCAAGAACTCCTGCTTTAACAGCTTGGCCCTTACCACGATTATCTTCGTAGCTTACAGGATGAATGTGCGGATGAGCTTGAGCCGCTCTATTAATCTCAGAAGCAGTATTATCTTTGCTTCCATCATTCACAGGGACTAACTCGTAGTCAGTACAAAAAGCTTCGATATCGCTTGCCATTTCCATCAAATTATCATAAATATGCTCTCCCTCATTGTATGAAGGGATTACAATGCTTAGTTCCATGAATGCCAACTCTCTCACGATACTAATTTCACGGCCCAATTTAGCTTCTCAAGGAAAAACGTCGCAATAATGCTCTTAACTAAATTGGTCATTTCCACTATCGTATACACGTAGATTATATCTAAAGAAGTGCAATGTGACAAACAATATGCCAAAGGAAATACTAAGAAAATAGAGAATATTCCGTCCATAAGGAGTGTAATCAAGGTCTTACCTCCTGCTCTTAGCGTGAAATACGAAGCATGAGCGTAGGCCATAATTGGCATTAGTATCGCATATGCAATAATCAGTTTTGTTGCCAAAGCCTTAACATCTGCTTCAGTGTTATATATTGTTGGGAATGCCCATGCACAGGAAAACATAAGCAGGCTAAAGACAAAACTTGAAGCGAATGAGAAGAAAATGCATTTTCGCGCCATCTTCTTAGCTTCATCCAAATGCCCTGCTCCAAGAAGTTGACCTATAATGATACCAACCGCACTTCCAAATGCTATGAAGAAGATGTTAAAGATATTGCTTAGCGTAGATTGTATATTCGATGCAGCAACAACTGTCAATCCTCGGTAAGCATAGCTTTGAGCAATTAGCGCTATTGATATAACCCACATGAACTCATTGAGCATGATTGGCAAGCCTTTCGAGACGATTTTACTGAGCAAATCCGCAGGTACCTTGAAGGAAGCAAAAATGTAATTCGCGAAAATCATCTTATCCTTGTGCCTATGTGTCCAAAGAATATTCAACGCACAATCAGCGTAACGAGAAATGACCGTTGCGATTGCCGCGCCTTCAACACCAAGTTTAGGGAAACCAAATTTACCAAAAATCATTATGTAATTGAGAACTAAGTCAATAATTACAGCGACAAAGCCGCTTCTCATAGGAGTTACTGTCTCATTGCACTCTCTCATTGTTGACGCATAAATGGTGCTTAAGCAAAGAGCTGGTAATCCAAGAAGCATAATCATCAAGTATTTCAGGGCATAGTCCAGGGTTTCAGCTATATCTTTCGCGTCACCTATTTCTTCGTTTAGGTATAAACCGATCAGATCTTTGCTAAAGACAACAAATATCACGATAGCAATAGTCAGAGCACCCAAACACAAGTAGATTTTCGAGCGAAAAGAATTCGCTACTCCCTTGTGATCACCTTTTCCGAAATACTGCGCGCCAAAAAGTCCGCCTGCCGATACCGCTCCAAAAATAACCATGGTTAAGATGAAGAGAAGGTTATTTGAAATTGAAACACCTGACATCTCGTTGGTACCAAGTTGTCCAACCATAATGTTGTCAAGCATTCCAACGACATTAACCAAGCCATTCTGAAGCGCAATTGGAAGCGTCAATGTTAATACTTTTAGATAGAATGCCTTGTCGCCTATTAACGAGCGGCCAAAGCTTCTTCATTCACTTTTCATAATTTCTCCTACAAAAAAACAAGCCGTACAATTCATTCTTGTTCCGACTTGCTTTGCTTAATTTTTAATATAATCTGGTTATTTCAAACTAAAAATTACACATAGACAGGAAGGCCCAACGCATATGCTTATCGGCAACGCGCTTTCCATTAAGTGCTAGATTGGAATTAGTAAATCGTCGCATAATGGTCCTCCTTCCTATAGTTCTCTTAGTTTCTTTTTCGAAAAAGTAGTTAGATACTACGCCTCATCTTTGACTTTGTCAAACCGAAATATCAATCAAGTGTTCTTCATGATAACGCTCTCGATACTGTCAGCAGCGTCCTCGCATGAATCGAAGCACATTTCAAGTGCATCAAACAAAGTCATCCACGCAATGATATCCTTTTCACTTGTCTCCTCCGCAAATAGCTTATGAGTGTACTCAAAGTGAAGAGTATCGCCGCGGCTCTCGCAAGTATTTACTTCAATGATCATATCTTTGATTTTCTTCGATGTCTTGAAATTACGGAATTCTTCAACAGTTAGCTGAAGCTTCTCACAAATCTCAACAAGAAGCTTCGTGAACTCAAGTGTCTCTGGTCTAATTGTCTTAATGTCGTACATATAGATTCGACGAAGAACATCATCAATAGCATCAACAACATTATCAAGGCATTGAGCCAGATCAACAATATTTTCGATCTCGATTGGAGCTAAGAACTCGCGAGAAAGATGCTCGATTATCTCATGCTTATTTGCATCGGCTGAATGCTCTATTACATGAATTCTGCTGATCGTCTCAGAGATGCTCGCGTAGTCGTAATTGATCAGTGCCTCATTAAGACCATTAGCGGCTGCAACAGCGTGTTCAGAAATCTTTGTGAAAGCTGTAAAGTAGTCAAAATCGTTGCTCTTGTTAAATAGTGACATTGTAATTACCTCCGTTATATATCAATAAATGTGTTTGCGTTTGATTCTAGAAAATATACATAAATAGCTGAGCCATCAAATATCCTACTAGCCCACAACCAGGGAAAGTAAGAATCCATGCTAGGCCCATTTCTTTAACTACTCCCCAGTTAACTGCAGAGAGCCTTCTCGAAGCGCCTACACCCATTATTGCTGTTGTTTTTGTATGTGTCGTACTTACAGGTATACCTGTAATAGATGAGAATAGCAAGCACGTAGCTGCCCCAAGGTCTGCAGCAAATCCTTGGTACGTTTGCAGGCTAACCATATCCATACCAACCGACTTTATGATTCGATATCCGCCAATTGAAGTTCCAAGTGCCATAACAGCTGAGCATAGAATCATTAGCCAAATAGGAATTGAGAAAGAGCTAACGTTACCTTGACCATTTGCTAAGAAGATTCCAAGAAGGAAAACTGACATAAACTTCTGACCATCTTGAGCTCCATGCATGAATGCCATAAAAGCTCCACCAAACACTTGAGCATTCTTAAAGAAACCAACTGTCTTTCTCCTGTCCATCTTCTTGCACACAGCTTCAATAATTCGTACATTAATGAAACCAAACATAAAGCCTAAGAAAGTAGAAAGTGCAAGGCCTCCTAACACCTTAGCCCATTCCATTGCATTAATACCATTCAAGCTTCCGTGCAATGCAATAGCCGCACCAGAAAGACCTGCTATTAATGCATGGCTCTCACTTGTAGGAATTCCAAACTTCCAAGCCATAGTCGCCCACAACACAATTGCAAAAAGTGCTGCACATAGAGCAACAGTTGCATCGCCAGTATCGCCGCCAAAATCAACCATATTATATATGGTCATCGCAACCTTCGAATTAATGAAGGTCATTACCAGTACGCCTAGAAAATTAAAAATAGCTGCCATCATGATAGCAGATGAAGCCTTCATCGATCTGGTCGACACAACTGTCGCAATCGCATTCGGCGCATCCGTCCATCCATTAACAAGTATTACTCCTAGTGTGAGCACTACCGTGATGGCAAGCATCGGATTCGACACCAGTTGGCTAATAAAATCAAAGAATCCTATTGTCATACTTTGTCTCCTTAATCATTAATATTACCCTTTAGTAATTTACCACAAAAAGACAACTCAAGCGCTATCAAGAAGCAGATTCAAATTGGCTATTGTAAAGCTCATAATAGAATCCCCTTTTCTCTAGGAGTTCTTCATGCGTACCCTTTTCAATAATATCGCCCTCATTCATAACAAGAATCAAATCCGCATTCTTGATAGTCGAAAGTCTATGCGCAATTATGAACGAAGTTCTTCTTTCCATAAGTTTATCCATCGCTTTTTGAATAAGAACTTCTGTTCTTGTATCAACAGAGCTCGTAGCTTCGTCAAGAATTAACATTGGGGCATCCTGAACCATCGCCCTTGCTATCGTAAGTTGTTGCTTCTGACCGCTAGATAGGCTCGCGTCACCCTTAAGAACTGTATAATATCCATATGGTAAAGTCTTTATGAAATGGTGAATACCCACAGCACGACATGCACGCTCAAGATCTGCATCACTTACACCTTCTTTACAATATACGATGTTTTCCTTTACTGTACCCTCGAAAAGCCATGTATCCTGCAAAACCATACAGAATAACTTGTGAACGTCTTCTCTTCTCATCTCCGACGTGTCAACACCGTCAATCTCGATTTTACCACTATTAATCTCATGAAATCTCATGAGAAGGTTGACCATTGTTGTTTTTCCAGCACCTGTAGGTCCAACTATAGCGATTTTCTGACCTGGCTTAGCTTCAGCTGAGAAATCTTTTATTACAGTCTTCTCGGTATCCTCATAACCAAAACTCACGTGTTCGAAAACTACATGTCCCTCAACCTTTTCTATAGTCTTATTCTTATAAGATTCGTCCTGCATTTCCTTCTCTTCAAGAAAACCAAAGACTCTCTCTCCTGCAGCCGCAGTAGATTGCAGACTCGTAACACCTTGAGCAATCTGCTGCAAAGGTTGTGTGAACAATCTAATGTATAGCATGAAGGCAACAATTACTCCAAAAGTAGCCTCCCCCTTCAGAACAAGATAAGCTCCAAGTAAGCAGACTACAACATATCCAAAATTGCCCATAAACATCATTACAGGCATCATCAATCCCGATAGGAATTGTGACTTGAAGGCGCTCTCGAAAAGCTTGTTGTTAATCTTATCGAACTCCTTCTTCGCTCTCTTGGAATCATTGAATACTTGAACAATGTTGTGACCAGAGTAAATCTCTTCAACATGTCCATTCATAGCACCAAGGTTCTCTTGCTGCATAGAAAAGTACTTTTGCGACTTTGACATAACAAAAGCCATAAAGAAAAATCCGAATAATGTTGAAAGCACTGCAGCTCCCGCCATCCATGCATTCGTAAGGAACATCAGTATCAAAGATCCAAAGAACAAAGTAATAGCCGAAACAAGACCACTAATACTATTGTTCAAGGTTTGCCCTAGCATGTCCACATCGTTAGTTACGCGACTTAATACATCACCATATGACACTCTGTTGTAATAGCTTATAGGAAGCTTATTAATCTTAAGAGATACATCCGTTCTCATCTGCTTTGTAAGATTCTGGGTTACTACTATCATTATGTATCCTTGAACAAAGGCAAGCACAAAACTAACACCATAAACAATAGCTGAAATAATACATTTCTCAACAACAGCAGGAATATCAATTCCTGTCATCATACCCTCTGTTATCAAGTTTGTAATTGACTTTGACAAATCAGGTCCTATCAAAGTACAAATCGCTGCTCCTACACCAAACAAAAGAGCAAGAACGAAGAAAATCCAATATCTCGAACTGTAATTGACAAGCTTACGCATTGCGGAGCCAATATCTTTTGGCTTCTCAGCAACTTGCATGTTTCCTCTCCTGCCACCGCCACCCATAGACATTACTCCAATTCCTCCTTTGACAGTTGAGAGAGTGCTATCTCCTGATAAACCTCACAGTTCTTCATGAGTTCGGAGTGAGTGCCTATTCCAGCTATCAAACCCTCATTAAGAACTACTATCTTGTCACACTCGCGAATAGTACCAATTCTTTGCGCTACTATGAACGTAATGCTATCTTTTGCAACTTTCTTCAATCCATCACGAACCTGTCTTTCAGTCTTGTAATCAAGAGCAGAAAAGGAATCATCAAAAATGTAAATCTTCGGATCTCGCGCAATAGCACGAGCTATAGAAAGTCTTTGCTTCTGACCGCCAGAAAGGTTCTTGCCACCTTGAGCAATTCTTGATTCTTTTCCGTCAAGCATCTTAGATACGAATTCTTCACTTTGTGAAATATCCAAGGCCGCCTTGATATCCTCGCTAGAATATTCTCTATCGGCTCTTTGACCAAAACCAACGTTCTCATTAACGGTACCAGTAAACATAACGGCTGTTTGTGGAACGTAACCGAACTTCATTCTTAACGCCTCAAGCTCATAGTCTCTAACATCAACACCACCAATAATTATTCTTCCTTCCGTAACATCGAATAATCTTGGAATCAAATTTACAAGCGTACTCTTACCACTACCTGTTGAGCCGATAAATGCTACAATTTGACCAGCCTTAGCTTCAAAATTAATATCCTTTAGTGCATAGTCTGCACCATCTGGATATTTAAAACTTACATTTTCGAATACAACATCGTTTCCTACAGAGTTAACATCCTTTGTAGTAACTTTGGACCCTCCAACAATCGTAGTCTTAGTTGCGATTACCTCATCAATACGCTTGGCAGCAGCTATAGCTCTTGGAATCATTATAAATATCATGCTTAGAAGCATGAATGACATTACAACTTGAACAGCATAGTTCATGAAAACAACCATGTCTGAGAATACCGCAATCTTATTCATCATGTTCGCAGATTCAATTAGATAAACACCAATCCAATAAATTGATAGTCCCAAACCATTCATGATTAGAGACATACCAGGATTAAGAATTATCATCATCTTAAATACTTTTAAATTGTTGTTCGTAAGTTCTTCGTTTACTTTCTCGAACTTCTGTTCTTGATACTCTTCCGCATTGTATGCTCTTACTACCCTTAAGCCCGTCAGATTCTCATGAGTTACTTTATTTAAGTTATCCGTAAAGGTTTGCATTTTCATAAATCTAGGGAATGATATAGATACAACAATAGCAAGTGTAACAAGTAGAACTGCTACAGCAACACCCGTTGCAAGAGTCCATTCGAAACCTTTTCCAGCAATCTTAGAAATAGCCCAAATTGCAGTAATTGGTGCCTTCAAAGCTATGTGCAGGCACATTACTAATCCCATTTGTACTTGTGAAACGTCATTTGTTGCTCTTGTAATTAGACTTGCTGTCGAAAACTTACTTATTTCTTTCAGTGAGAAACTCTGAACATTCTCGAATTGACGAACTCTAACGTTCCTTGAATACCCTGCAGCAACTCTAGCGGTAAAGTACATCGTACCTACCGAAGCGAGCAAGCTTCCAAAAGAACATAAAACCATCACTATTCCAGCGTTCCAAATAGCTTTAGTGTCGCTTCCCGGAGTCTGAACTAGGACGGTTATTTCTTTCATGTAATCTGGTAACAATAGTTCTAATCGAACTTGAATTAATACAAAGACAAGACTAGCAAGGATAAAAAGCCATTCTCTCTTCTGAATATACTTAAGAATCTTACCCATTAGCTATCCTCTTTTTCTCATACAAATATCCTTCTAAATCCTACATATACGCTTTAGAATAGTCAACGACATAATTAGTAGCGAAAAAATGAATAATAACAGGCTTTCTGCGGACTATTTTGTGCATTAATACCATTGTGATTTTTACATATTTTTTATTGCACAAAGAAAGAGCTCCCATGAACGAGGAGCTCTCAATCTTTACCGTTTTAGAGGTATAAACTAGCACTTCCGGTGAGCGAACATTTGAAATCGCTAAACTGAAACTGCTCTTCGTCCTGTCCCATCGGAATCACCTCTTTCTTACGTTAAACCGTTCTCGTTTAACTAATTAGAGTATACCTCGCACTGCTCGAAAAGGTTGAAATAAACTATTAACAGATCTTATATTCTTTGTTAATCAGTTCAAAAAAAGCGCTAGAGCATAAATCTCTAGCGCCTATTAAGTAACTGAGTTAAAGCTTATCGCTTGAAGCAGTCACGGCAGTATACAGGACGATCGTTGCGAGGTTCAAATGGTACCTTGCATGGCTTTCCGCATTCTGCACAAACAGCATCGTATAACTGGCGCTGACCACCAAAGTTACCTCTACCATTTGAGTTGTTCTTCTTTGCTACACGGCATGCCTTACAACGCTGTGGCTCGTTCTCGAAGCCTTTCTCGGCGTAAAACTCCTGCTCATTAGCAGTGAAAATAAATTCTTGTCCACAATCCTTGCAGACTAGGGTCTTGTCATCGTACATTTTGTACCTCGCTAAAAAAATAATAAAAAAGTCTACGGACACGAATTGCCCGCCTCTAATACTTTACATTCGAAATGCACTAGTGTCAAACATTTTTATTAGTTTTCTGCTTTTTTTTTTAATTACCAATTAATCTCGCTGCCAAAACCACTCTCGAAATGCTATTTTACTTGAGTTAAAGGCGTTTGCATCTCTTGTCAATAATAGCGCGAAGCTCCGCCATC
Organism: Clostridiaceae bacterium; assembly: GCA_012728275.1. Taxonomy (GTDB): domain Bacteria; phylum Bacillota; class Clostridia; order Saccharofermentanales; family Saccharofermentanaceae; genus Saccharofermentans. Next base: position 16,221 of record JAAYFK010000052.1, read on the forward strand.
CTTAGATTTGTAGGTGCAGGCGTGTCGTATAACTTATAATCCAGTCCAAGCTCCCTCCACTTGAATTCTCCAAGCTTATGAAAAGGCAAAAGCTCAACTCGCTCTACGCACTTCCTACCAGCCACTATGTCGCATATCCCGTTGATTGACTCGTCGCTATCCGTAAGTCCTGGAACCACAACATGCCTTATCCAGACACTCTTACCAATTTTTTCGCAATAATCCAAGGTATCCAGTGTGTCCTTCATGCTTTGCGAAGTGATTCGCCTATACATCTCCTCATTAGGCGCCTTGATATCAAGTAACACCAGGCTAGCTAGTTCAAGACACTTCTTCGACTCCGTTATTGGTACCGAGCCAGCTGTATCTATTACAGTATGTACTTTTAGTGCTCGAAAAGACTCAAGCAATTCCTCGACAAACCGACTTTGCATTAACGGTTCTCCACCTGAAATCGTGACTCCTCCGTTGTCATAGAACTTCTTGTAGCGCAAAAAATCCTCAACAATCTCATTCACCGACATTGCTGTCGCGCCAGCGTTTCTCCAAGTGTCGGGATTGTGGCAATACAAACAACGGAACGGACAACCCTTAAGGAAAACTATGTATCGAATTCCTGGGCCGTCAACCGTTCCGAAGGTTTCTATTGAATGTACTTGTCCAATAATTGGTTCCATACCCTATATCACTTATTATATTTGATCAAAGAAGGTTCTGGCGATAACCTCTTGCTGTTGCTCTCTAGTAAGCTTAATAAAGTTGACAGCATAACCAGAAACACGAATTGTAAGCTGTGGATACTTCTCAGGATGATCCATGGCATCAATCAATACTTCTCTATTCAAAACATTAACATTAATATGATGTCCATCAGCCAAAATGTAACTATCTAGCAAGGTCGCTAAGTTGGTCTCTCTTGCATCTTCACTATCACCTAAAGCATTGGGCACAATTGAGAATGTATAACTAATTCCATCCTCAGCAAACTCATATGGGAGCTTTGCAACAGACATCATTGAAGCAACACATCCATTCATATCTCTTCCATGCATTGGATTTGCACCTGGAGCGAAAGGCTCTCCTGCCTTACGTCCATCGGGAGTTGATCCTGTCTTCTTGCCATAGACTACGTTAGACGTAATTGTAAGAATAGACATCGTGTGTCTAGCATTGCGATAAGATGGGACCTTCTTAAGTTTCTCAATAAATCTTCTTGTGACTTCAACAGCTATATCGTCGACTCTTGAATCATTATTTCCAAACTTAGGATAGTCTCCCTCAATTACGTAATCAACACATAAGTTGTCTTCATTACGAATAGGTTTAACCTTAGCATACTTAATTGCTGACAACGAGTCTGCTACGACAGATAAACCTGCAATACCGCAAGCAAGAGTTCTATCAATTTCATCATCATGCAAGGCCATTTGAATCTTCTCATAGCAATACTTGTCGTGCATATAATGAATAACATTAAGCGTATTAACATATAAAGAAGCAAGCCACTCTAAAATAACATCATACTTCTTCATGACGTCGTCAAATTGCAAGACATTTCCACGACAAGCTAGAAATTGAGGCCCAATTTGGTCTCCACTCTTCTCGTCGCGACCACCGTTGATAGCATATAACAAAGCCTTAGCTAAATTAGTTCTTGCACCAAAGAATTGCATTTGCTTTCCAATAACCATAGCTGATACACAACAAGCTATGCCGTAGTCATCTCCAAAACGCTTGCGCATTAGTCTGTCTGACTCATATTGTATTGAACAAGTCTTAATAGACATTTCAGCACAATACTTCTTAAAGTTGTCTGGAAGATGAGTACTCCAAAGCACTGTCATATTGGGTTCTGGCGCAGGTCCAAGGTTAGTTAACGTATGTAGGAACCTATAGGACATCTTCGTTACCATGTGTCTTCCATCAGAACACATTCCACCAATCGACTCTGTAATCCAGTTAGGATCTCCGCTAAACAAGTCATCATAAGCAGGAGTTCTAAGGAATCGAACGACACGAAGCTTCATGATGAAATCATCTACGATTTCCTGAATATCTGCCTCGCTGTATCTTCCTTCTTCAATATCCCTTGTAGCGTAAATATCCAAGAAGGTCGATGTCCTGCCCAGTGACATTGCAGCTCCATTTTGCTCCTTAATCGCAGCTAAATATCCAAAGTATAGCCATTGGAATGCCTCCTTGGTATCCTTAGCAGGAGCAGAAATGTCGAAGCCATAACTATGACCTAAAGCTTTCAGCTTTTTTAGAGCTCTGATTTGATCAGATTGCTCCTCACGGCATCTAATACTCTCCTCGTTAAGTGACGGATTGTTGAAATTCTCCTTGGTTCTCTTCTTCTCTTCAATCAAGAAGTCGACACCATACAAAGCAACTCTACGATAGTCGCCAATGATTCTTCCACGACCATAAGCATCTGGAAGTCCCGTGATGATTCCACTCTTACGAGCTGCCCTCATCGCAGGAGTATATGCATCGAAAACACCATCGTTGTGAGTCTTCCTATATTGAAAAACATCACTAATTCTCTCATCCATCTCATATCCATAAGCGTCAAGAGAATTCTCAATCATGCGCAACCCGCCAAATGGCATGACCGCCCTCTTAAGAGGAGCATCAGTTTGTAATCCGACAATGATTTCTTTTTCCTTATCAATGTATCCCGCATCGTATGCATCGATATCAGAAATGGTGTGAGTGTCTATATCTAAGACCCCACCCTTGTCTCTTTCCTGCTTCATGAGGTCAGAGATCTTTTCCCATATCTTTAGCGTACGATCTGTCGGGGGTTGAAGGAAGCTTTCGTCACCATCGTAAGGCGTGTAGTTCTTTACGATAAAGTCGCGAACATCAATATGATGATCCCACTTTCCTGAAACAAAGTCTTTCATTTATACCCTCCGTTCAGGTTATGCACTTCAAGACATAACCTTTCAAAAATAATATACAATGAATTTCCAACTTGTGCCTACAAGAAACATGCATTCTTGAAAATTTGTGCAATTTGTACACACCTTAGAGTTATACATTTCTAGTAGTATCCTTTAATAATTTACCCGTTGTTTACAAGATGACTATCACGAGGAGCGAAATCCTTGAATTTTCGCAATATTTGATTAGTATAATAAAACAAAAAGGTGTCAAACATGCGCTTTCTAGAGAGTTTTGTTTTTTGGTATCCTGCAATTATGAGCACTGTATGGATTGTTGGTGCTCTGCTTTTTCTTGAGAGAATTGAACTTAAGAAGCCACTCCCATTAACTAAAACTCCTATGGTTTCAATACTTATCGCTTGTCACAACGAAAGCTCAACTATTGAACACACACTTGAAAATCTCAAGGATCTAGATTACCCAAACTATGAGATAATCGCTATTGACGACGGCTCAACCGACAACACCTTTGAGGTACTTACACAATTACTTGATAAGTATTCTCACCTTCGAATTGTAAAAATGAAGCATAACTCTGGAAAGGCCAATGCGCTTTACCATGGGCTTCTTGTCTCCAAAGGAGAAGTACTTGTTGGTGTTGATGCCGATTCTTATCTAGAAAAAGACGCACTTCTATATATGGTTCCTCACTTCACAAATACGAATTCTGGCGAGCGTGTTGGTGCAGTTACTGGTAATCCTCGTGTTCGTAACAGAAGTTCGCTTTTATCGAAGATTCAGCTTTGCGAATATGCAAGTATTATTTCCCTAACTAAACGTACACAAAGAATCCTTGGCAAGGTTATGACTGTCTCTGGCGTATGCGTTGCATATCGAAAAAGAGCTCTTCTTGATTGCCACCTTTGGGATCGTGATCTTCTTACAGAGGATGTGGCTATTACTTGGAAGCTTGAAAAGAAATTCTGGGATATCAGATATGAACCGAGGGCTCTGTGCTGGATGCTTGTTCCTGAGAAGTTCATGAACCTTTGGAAGCAAAGAAGGCGTTGGACTTCTGGCGGAATTGAAGTATTGTGGCGCAATAGGGATATTTTCACCCATTGGACCGAGAGGCGCCTTTACCCAGTTGGTATAGAACAAATCTTTTCATGCTTCTGGGCAATCTGCTGGCTAATTTTGACCATTATTGGAACAATCGATTTTTTTCAAGGGGCTCCTTTGATGCCATACTTCTGGAAGAGTCAATTTCTGTCTCTGATTTGTCTGGTTCAATTTCTGACGGCTATGGTTCTTGATAGCAGATATGATAAGACCTTAGTAAGTAATTCCCTTTGGGCTATTTGGTATCCGCTCGTGTACTGGTACGTTAATGCTTTTGTTGTTCTAATCTCAATTCCAGCAACCATCTTCAATAAACGAGATGGTTATGCAACCTGGAGTTCTCCGGATAGAGGTCTTAAAGAAAGAAATAGTAATACGCAGGGAGGTAAATCAAATGGACAATAAACTTATATATCGAGAATTACCTTCAATTCCGGTAACTGTCGAGAAGGGTGCTTCAAACATCATAGATGGTAGGCAAAAATTATGGATAAGGATACTCGAATATATATTTACTACTCTTGGCTGGATGTATATTCTTACCTATGTGATTTTTATAATTTACGGGTCCTTGGCATTGACATTTGGTTGGTATATTCCGGACTTATGGATATACAATCGACACATGTTAGAAGAGACAAGCAACTTGATTTATGCACTTCTGGTGATTATTCTTGTTGTTATTCTTGTCATGACTTTTTGGCGTTCTTATAATTCAATTCGATTTGGTAAGCTTCGAAGAAGGCAAATGCCTTTGAATGTTTCGGATAAAGAGATTTCAGACTACTTTAAGGTTTCTGAGGAGCAAGTAAAAAAATACAAAAAAGAGCGAATTGTGATTTTTGATGATAATGTAATTTAGTTTAGGGTATTTCGATGGCAAGTGAACTCTAATGACAATTATCTTGTATAATATGAGTAAATTCTAATTGCACGATAGATTGACAGAAAGAACTCACTATGAACATAGCTATTTTTACGGATACATATTTCCCTGACATTAATGGTATCGCAAGTTCCATATATACGCTTTCGAACCGCTTGATTTCCAAGGGACATCATGTTTATATTTTTTCTATTTCAGCTCCTACCAGGAAGACAAAATTAGTTCATTCAAATCCTCCTGTATACAGGATTCCTTCTGTATCGATATTTTTCGTGAAGCCATACAGGGCTGCACTTCCAATGTATTTGGACGTGCTTGAGATTTGCAAGAAATTCAAGATAGATATTGTTCATTCACAGACGGAGTTTTCAATGGGACTTATGGCAATGACTATTGCAACGTCACTAGGAATTCCACTAATTCACACTTATCATACAATGCTTGAAGATTATACCTACTACATTGGTAACGGCAAGATGGTTACACCAAATGCTGCTCGAAGGTATTCAGCAATATTTGTGAATAGAGTTCAAGCTCTTATTGTTCCAACTGAGAAAGTAAAGAATAGTCTTACTAATTGGGGTGCCAAAGGCACTCCAACATATATTATCCCGTCCGGAATCAATCTTCGCCCTTTTATGAAGGAGAATAACAGCGAGGATTTCACTAGACAAATAAAAAAAGAATTTGGAATTAAGGATAGTGATAAAGTGCTTCTTTCAATTGGAAGAATTGCTAAAGAGAAAAGCCTAGACATGGCAATAAGGCAAATGCCTGAGATACTGAAGATAAATCCAGATATTCTGTTTGTTATAGTTGGAAGAGGACCTGCAACTGAAGATTTAAAGGCGCTGACTATAGAATTGAACATCCAAGACAGAGTTATATTCCCTGGAAGCGTTAGCTTTGATGATGTTGGGAAATACTATCAAATTGGTGATGCTTTCATTTCTTGTTCAACCACCGAGACTCAAGGACTAACATACTATGAGGCTTTAGCTGCTGGCTTACCTGTAATTGCAAGATATGATGATTGCATTGCGGATGTCCTGGAAGATACTGTTAATAGTAGAGTATTCAAGGACGCTAAAGATTTGCCTTTATGTGTGAAAGAGATTTTCGAGAATGATGAGACAAGGGCGAGAATGTCGGCTAAAGCAGTTGAGTCTGTAAAAGGTTTTGACGATGAGGTGTTCGCGTTACGCGTGGAGAAAGCATACTACAATACTCTGAATGCATTCATGACTAAGAGAGCACAAATGGATAGTCATGTGCCTATGCACGTGGTTTTCAAGACGCAATCATTTATTAATAGGACCTTAACATTGTCAGTCAATGGAACTAAGAAGATATTTAAGCCTGTAATTCGTAAATCAAGAAACCTCAATAGACGCTTATCGAAGAAGCGCATGGAGAGAATTAACCGGCTAACCGATTTACATGATGGCGGGGTTTAATTTCAAGCATTTGCCTTATACTGTGGTCTTGCCTTTTGCTTACAGCCTTCGGCAAGATCGTCATAATTATCAATCATTAAGCATCCCAAGCCATCCAGATATGGTGCTATGAAGTGCTTAAAGCGATTGAATACATCTTCCCTCTCATCTCGTCCATCGTGATCAATGAGGAACAACCACTGAAGCTTATCTGAGCCTACAATTTGGCAGATTCTTACGTATATTTCATTAACGACACACTCGGCCTTTCCAAATTCGTTAACCTTCTCAAGAAGATTCTCTGGATAGTGATCAGGATCGCCTATTTTTGCTCTGGCATTATCTTGAACGGCCATTTGCTCAGCAATCATCTTGAGCATTTCGCGTCCAAAGACAACTTCTTCAAATCCTGGATTAATAATAAATCCATCCAACTCTCCCCCATTATTAAGAACCGCACGAATCAGGTCAACAAATCCAGCTGATACTGCATGTGGAGGTATATCAAGGTCGCTATTTGCTTTGTTAAATGTATTAGTATCTGCAAATACTACTAACAAGAGTCTGTCTTCCTTACCCTTAAGTGCGTGAAAAGAGAACTTGCCTTCCTTGGCATCGTCACAATCTACCGGAACAACAAACTCTACTTCGGTTGCTTCGGACAAAAGTTCGAGCATTTTCTGCTCGCTTGGCTTTTCGCGAACTTCCTTAAGAAGCGTAACAAGATTATTGTTTACTATGGTTCTATTTAAGAATACTGTTTCACTCATGCTATCACCTCATAATCACGTAGCTGGGAAAAAATACATACATAACATCATCATTAGTGGCATAGTAATCGCCATCAAAGCAAACGAGAGAACGAAGGTACGCGCGCAAAACTTCGGAGCACAATCATACCTCTCAGAAAGAATTACATTCATAGATGCACATGGGAGAGCTGTCATCAATACAATTGTTGTCGCAGTAACAGGCATCATATAGAAGAAACGGCGAATAACAAGAACGGCCGCACACATTATTAATGGGAAAACAACAAGTCTTAGTGCTGAAACAATATAGGATTTGCTGTCGCTAAATACCTTCTTAATCTCAACTGTCGCTAGAGTCGAACCAACTATTATCATCGAAAGCGGTACAGTCATTCCGCCAACTAAGTCGATTGCATTCGTAACAACTCCAGGAAAACGCCAAGGAATCATGAAGAGAATCAAAGACACCACCGAAGCAATAGTCACCGGATTAAAGATTGCCTGTTTTGCGTTTGTTTTACCTCCCGAAAAAGAATGCATACCATACGTGTAAAAGAAAATATTAAAGATTAAATTGTAAACTGATGCCAGAAGGAGTCCTGGAGCTCCAAACAATGTCTTCATCAAAGGAAATCCAACGAATCCAGTATTTGCGAATACTGAACTCATAATCATTACTACTCTTTCTTTCCAATCAAACTTCTTCTTGGAAAGGATTATATTCATTAAGAGAAGCGAACCAATATAGAAGCAAATAGCGGCTCCAGCAACAGCAAGTACTGCCTTAAGGAACACAAGCGAATACTCTTGCTGACTTGAAGAAAGAATACTGAAAGGCAAAACAGCTGACATCAAGATTCCTGTCAAGCATTGTTGTCCTCTCTCATCTATAACCCTCTTCTTTCGAAGAAGAAAACCTAACAATATCAAGAATGCGATTTCTGCAAAAACCGTAATTAATGCACTCATTATTAACTCCTTTTATAACCAAATCATCAAGCACGATAATATTACACCAATTTAACTAATTGACAACCATGTTCACTGCTTTTTCATAAGAATCAATAAGTCTATTAGCATCAACCACCTTCATCTTTGGTGAATAAGTATCGGAAGAGGCATACAAGTACTTGGTTTCTTCTATTGAAGTCAAAATCCCAATTGTCAGCATTGCTAGCATTCCAACACCTTTTGCTGTCATCTCATCGCTTGCCGCACGGATAACTTCCAAATGAGTAATATCTGATTGAAATTGCATTAAGAACTCGCAGGCGCAAATGCCTCCATCTACCTTCATCTCACTAAGCTTAACTTGTGTCTCACTATTCATGCATTCAAGTAGCTTAGCTACTTGATAAGCTATCGATTCAACTCCCGCACGAACGAAATGCTCATTTGTGGTTCCTTGAGTAATACCCGAAATAATTCCTTTTGCATTTGGTTGCCAATATGGTGCACCTAGTCCTGTGAATGCAGGGACTAAATATACTCCACCATTATCCTTCAACGAATTGCATATAGCATCGCAATCCGAAGGCTTCGAAATTAGATGCATCTCTTTTTGTAGCCAAGTTATTACGGAACCTGCCTGAAACACGCTTCCTTCAAGAGCATAATACGTCTTTCCATCAAATGACCATGTAGCCGAAGTTAACAAGCCATTCTTTGACATCTGAGGTTTCATGCCAATATTAAGCAAGGTAAAACAACCTGTTCCATATGTGGTCTTAGATTGTCCCTTTTCGATACATGCTTGCCCAAAAAGTGCAGCCGCTTGATCACCAGCAACTGCCGAGATTGAAACCCCTTTTATCGTAGCAAGAACCTTAATCTGATCATCAGTAAGACCTAACGACTTTAATTCTTTCTCATCCATATCGAATGCGCCATAATCAGAGCACGAAGGCATAGGCTTAGGCAAGGCTTGTCTAGGAATATCGAATAGAGTCAGCAACTCATCATCATATTCAAGCTTGTTGATATCAAAAAGCATCGTCCTCGAACAATTTGAATAGTCCGATGCAAAGACTCGACCTTGAGTGAATTGAAAAACAAGATAAGCATCAACAGTCGAAAGAAGCAAGCGTCCTTCTTGAACTCCCTCCTTGCATCTGGGATTCTCTTCCATCATCCATTTCATCTTGGTGGCTGAGAAATAAGGATCAAGCTTAAGTCCGGTTTTATTTTGGATTAGAGACTCTCTACTTCTGAATTCTTCTCTCTCGCATATAGGAGTCGTTCTTCTGCATTGCCAAACGATAGCATTACAGAATGCTTTACCAGACGCTTTATCAAAGCAAATAGTCGTTTCTCTCTGATTCGTAATAGCAATAGAGATAACCTTGTCTTCAGACCCTAACAATTCAAGAGTACTCGATATAGCCATAAGTACAGAAGACAAGATTTGCTCAGGTTGTTGTTCAACATATCCTGGATTCGGAAAGAATTGCTCCACCTCATAAGAGACACCCTTGTGCATGCTACCATCCATAGCCATAAGGAATGCCTTAGATGAAGTAGTACCTTGATCAATAGAAAGAATGTACTCCATTTGCTATCCTCGCAAATCCAAAATGATTATTCAGCCCTCTATTCACATTCGAAAGTTATCTCTTGTAAAGCTTATTAAGTTCACTATACCAACCATCATCTATACTTGCTAAATCCTCTTTAGAGAATCTAATCATCCAGTTTCCATCAACAGTTCCTGGAGTATTCATTCTAGTATCTCGACCATATCCAAGCTCGTCCTGAATAGGAATAATAACGCAATTCGCATGACTCATCCAAAGTGTTCTAATGATAGCTCTACATGACTCACTTCTTGTTCCACCCTCGCCCCAAGTATTTCCAGTGAATGCACAATAGCGAAGAGCAAAATTACGTACGTCCTCAGACACCTCCCAGAGCCATCCTAGTAGCGTATTGTTATCATGTGTTCCAGTATATGCGACACAATTAGCTGCAAAATTATGTGGCAAGTTTGAGCTATCATCCTGTGGCACAAAACCAAATTGCATTACACGCATATTAGGAAGTCCGCTTTCCTTAAGAAGAATATCAACATCGGGCGTCTTATCTCCTAAGTCCTCCGCTATTAGTTTTGATGTATCGCCAAAACGCTCTTTGAAGGCATCGATTATTCTCATCCCAGGACCTTCAACCCACTTTCCTTCCTTTGCGGTAGTAGATGAAGCATCAATCTCCCAATAGGAGCTGAGTGATCTAAAATGGTCTATTCTTACAAGATCATACAATTCGAAATTAGCCTCAAATCTATCCATCCACCAAGCAAAATTCGAAGACTCATGCTTGCTCCATTCATATATAGGATTACCCCATAATTGGCCATCCTTACAGAAGTAATCGGGAGGTACACCTGCGACTTTATCAAACACTATATCCTCAGAATTATTCTGTGCCATCTTAAACAAATCTCTATTTGCCCAGACATCAGCAGAATCTCCAGAAACATAAATTGGCATATCACCAATAATCTTAATTCCCTCACAATTGATTTGCTCTTTAATTTCCTTCCATTGAGTCACGAAAATATACTGAACAAATAGGTGATATTGGTAGTCCTTCTTCTCCCTTATTTTCGCGAGAGAATCCTCATCTCTATTCTTAAGCTTCTCGTCTTCCCAATCCCACCAAGCTTTGTTGTCATTAGCTTCCTTAATTGTGAGATATAGAGCAACATCATCAACCCACTTGTGTGACGAGGCAAAATCTACAATCTTTGCCTTCAAATCGTCTCCGATTCTATAGAAGGCTGTTCTTAAGAATCTCTCATTCTCTATCTTGTTAAAATCATAATCAATACGCCACTTCTTATCAGGCAACTCTGCTTTTACAACCTCTTGCCCTGTTAGAAGTCCTAAGCGCATCAATCTTCTAGGATCAATAAATAGTCTATTTCCAGCAAATGCAGAAAAGCTTTGATATGGAGAATTGCCCATACCAGGATACGAGAAAGGCAAAACCTGCCAGTACTTCATTCCTTGTTTCTTAAGCTGCTTCGCAAAATCAATGGCCTCTTCTCCGAAAACTCCAATTCCAAAAGGTCCCGGAAGTGAAGCGATATGCATTAGAACACCTGCACCTCTTTGCATATAAGTCCCCCTTGTTAGCTAAAGTATTATGTGCAAAAGTCATCTTTATCAATGAGCTTCAAACTGCTATAATAACTTCGTTTTGATTATTATACACTAACAGGGGCGGAATATGAGTTATACAACACAAGAAGAAATTAAGCGTCGTAAAACCTTCGCGATTATCTCTCACCCAGATGCTGGTAAGACTACCATGACCGAAAAGCTGCTTTTATATGGAGGCGCTATTCATATGGCCGGCTCTGTCAAATCTCGAAAAGCAGCGAAGCATGCCGTCTCGGATTGGATGGAAATCGAGAAACAGAGAGGTATCTCTGTTTCGTCTTCTGTTATGCAATTCAATTACAATGGCTATTGCATCAACATTCTAGATACCCCTGGCCACCAAGACTTCTCTGAGGATACATATCGTACACTTTGTGCTGCCGATGCCGCTGTCATGCTGCTTGATGGTGCAAAAGGTGTCGAGGCCCAAACAATTAAGCTTTTTACAGTTTGTCGCAAGAGAAAAATTCCCATTTTTACTTTCATCAACAAGATGGATAGAGCCGCTAAGAATCCGTTTGATTTATTAGACGAGCTCGAAAAGGTACTTAGCATTCGTTCAACGCCTATCAATTGGCCTATTGGCACAGATGGAGACTTTGAAGGTGTGTTCCAAAGAGAATCAAATGAGGTTCTCCTTTTCGACTCAAAAACAAAAGACCATGGTGCATCAATGATCTCTGCTTCCTCCACCGGAATTGACGATGATACGCTCGCGACATTAATAAGCCCGGACCATCTGCAAACGCTTCGTAACGATATTGAGTTACTAGATATGGCCGGAGACGAGTTCGACATCGATAGAATCCTTCGTGGCGAGTTGACTCCAGTATTCTTTGGTTCTGCAATAACAAACTTTGGCGTTGAGCCTTTTATAAAGAGATTTCTTGAGATCGCTCCATGTCCTCAGCCTCATAATACTTCGGATGGTAGTATTGACCCTACTGACCCGGCTTTCACTGGATTTGTATTTAAGATTCAATCGAATATGGATCCTAACCATAGAGACAGAATGGCATTCGTTCGAATCTGCTCCGGTAAGTATGAGAAGAACATGAGCGTTAACCTTATGCGTCTTGGTAAGAAGATTACTCTTGCTCAGCCACAGCAATTCATGGCTCAAGATCGTAACATTGTAGAGGATGCATATGCAGGGGATATTATTGGTGTTTTTGATCCAGGACATTTTAGAATTGGTGATACGTTGATTTCTTCGAATCGCAAGTTTACCTTCGATCCTATCCCAGTATTCCCTCCTGAAAATTTCGCGAGAATTCAGCCAAAGGACTCCATGAAGCGCAAGCAATTCCTTAAGGGAATCGAGCAACTCTCAGAGGAGGGTGCTGTTCAACTATATAAGCAACCAAATATTGGAACTGAGACTTTTGTTGCTGGTGTAGTTGGTGTTTTGCAGTTTGATGTTCTCGAGTATCGTTTGCAATCAGAGTATGGTGTTGAGATTCTAAGAACACCCCTCAACTATCGCTTGGCGCGATGGGCAAAGAGCGAGCTCACAGACTACTCTTTCGTAGATATGACTTTGACATCAACATCTATGCTCGTTTTGGATAGAGACGATGAACCTGTAGTTCTTTTCGAGTCTGAGTGGGCGGTAGATTGGGCGATCGACCACAATAAGTCTGCTAAGCTTTCATTTGAAGGAATACATACCAAGGATAGAAACGATTTGGTTTAAACTTCCTGGGTCGATTATTCTCTAAAGAATTACCATATTTCTGTAGATATAGATATACTCAAAAAAATGCCGTTCATTTTAAGGTGAACGGCTTTGTTTATGCAATTTCTTGAATTTGCTCTGTGTCATCGATAGAGACCAATTTCTGCATCTTATGTTGAGATCTTCGTCTTTTCGAGATATAGGATAGAACTAATAGCATCAATGTAAATGTTAGCATTGCTCCCAAGCATAAGAGAAGTTGCATCTCTATCTGGAAAAAAGGTCTCTGTATTAATTCCTGAATCATGTGCACCTCCACAAGTCTGACCGAAAGCGATTGTACTTATATTTTATTATCGCCCATAGGCAATGTCAAATTTTCTATACAAAAAAAGAAGAGGTGTTTCACTCTTCTTCCTGATAAATACTGTATTGCCCTACTTTAGCCTAGACTACATAAGGATTTCTTTAACTTTTGCTTCCATTTCATCCTTTTCGATAAAATCAGTATGGCGAACAGGTTTGCTAGAAAGCTCAGCAATAGCTGCTGGAATTTCCAGTCCACCCTCATCAGCAAGCTCCTTAATTACCGTCTCTATAGAACGACCATTACTATATCCCGCACCCCTAATCGAATCAATAACTGCAGGAGCAAACTTAAATGGAGAAGCAGTCGAAGCAAAAATCGTCTTGCACTCATCCTTCGAACGGGTGTGATATCTGTAATAAATGTTGAAGCCAACAGCAGTGTGAGTATCTATTACATGATCTGTCCTATCGTATACCTCAAGAATCGTCTTAGCTACACCTGTCTCATCAGCAAATCCACCTACAAAGTTTGATTGCAACATACGAAGTGTCTTTGAATCAACCGAATACTCACCCTTCTCAGCTAAGTCTTTCATCCAACCACAGACAATTGATGGATTCTTTCCGCATAGCTCGAAAAGCAATCTCTCCAAGTTCGAAGAAATCAGAATATCCATTGAAGGCGAGTTTGTCTTGAAAAACTCTCTCTTTCTATCGTAAGTACCTGATGCAAAGAAATCGCATAGAACCTTATTACGGTTAGAAGCACAAATCAAGCGATGTACTGGGATACCCATTTTTTTCGCATACCATGCAGCAAGAATATTGCCAAAGTTGCCTGTTGGAACAACGATATTGATCTCCTCACCCTTTTGAATCTTCTCAGTGCGTAACAATTCAACATATGAATAAACATAATATGCAATTTGTGGAACAAGACGGCCCCAGTTTATTGAGTTAGCTGAAGATAATCTAACATTCTTCTTAGCAAGCTCTTCACGAAGTGTCTCATCAGCAAAAATCTTCTTAACACCTGTTTGAGTATCGTCAAAGCAACCCTTAACAGCAATTACATGAGTATTATCGCCTTCAGTTGTAATCATTTGAAGTTTCTGAGCCTCAGACACGCCATCTGAAGGATAGAATACTATAATTTCAGTTCCAGGCAAATCCTTGAAACCCTCCAAAGCTGCTTTTCCAGTATCTCCGGAAGTAGCCGTAAGAATACAAACCTTCTTACTCTCGTTCTCCTTCTTTATTGCTGCTGTCATAAGATATGGTAGCAGTTGCAAGGCAACATCCTTAAATGCCGATGTTGGGCCATGCCAAAGCTCTAAAATATATTCTCTGTCATTGTACTTGTTCATTTGAACTAGAGGAATAGCAGGATTTCCCCACTTCTACTCATCATACGCTGCACGTGTGTACTCAAGAAGCTCACTCTCGGAGTAGTCATCAAGAAACATCGAGATAACCTTCGCCGAAATTTGATAGAACTCCATATTGCACATCTCTTCAATTTGACCATCTGCAAAAGTAGGAGTGCTCTCAGGAACAAACAACCCACCATCAGGTGCTATTCCAAGTGTTATTGCCTGTGCAGCAGTAAACTTTTGATCATATCCTCTAGTACTAATATATTTCATTATCGTCTCCTCCAAAGAAAGTTATATCTTCGATAATTGTTACTTAATATCCTAAGCCCCTACTGTCGTTTCAACTGACGTAGTTGCTGCAGTTGTTGCAGTTGCATCTACCGAAGTCTCAACAGTGGTACCTGTCGCAGTCTCTACTGAAGTTCCATCTGCATTTTGTGCACTGCTTGCAGCTGTAACTGGAGTCTCAATCGAAGTATCTGTCGCTATACTATCACCGCTACTAGGTGTTGAGCTCCTGTCTATAGCCCCTTCGGCATCATATTCAGAAGCATACTCTTCAAGAATGGATGCAACTGTTGGATCGGAGTTATTTTCTCCTAGAATATCTACTAAGAAATTCAAACGATCATTAGTGTCATCAACTGAATTTAGCTTGCCAATTGCTGGCAGTACAACGAAATAAATCAATACCCCAACTAGAGCAAGTACAACAATTGCAGCCACTATTCCAACAGCAATTCTCGCTTTCTCAGCAGGAGTTCTAACTGACTCAACCGAGATATTATCCGAAGGCAATTCACCGTTAGTTGATTGAGCACGAAGCATTACCTCTCGTCTCTCTTTATCCGTCGCAAAAGCCGCCTTCGAATTGCCTCTCGACGCTCTGACTAGGATTGGCGCTTGCATACCTTTTCTTGCTGATACCGAATCCTCATCAGATATTAATCCCTTAGCCTTCAAAGAGGCCAGTGTTTTTCCAACCTCTATTTCCTGCTTATGTCGAGAATTCTCAGGATTCTTCAAATCCTCACGTACCGTCTTAAGAACCTCTTGAGCAACAGCAAAATTCGTTTCTGTACTTATGTGATTACTGATGGCATATTCTATGCTTTGTTCCGCTCTAGTAAGTTCGCCATTCATTGCTAAGCATATTCCATAAATCAAGGCCGGTTCACCCCAGGTCGGATACTTGGAGATAATAGACTTCAAATATACTTGAGCCATATCTGAACCATCATTCTTCGCATTAAGCATGGCGCTATCATATTGCTTAAGAACAAAAAATTTATCTTCATTTTTAACTTGATCAAGAATGAGGCTTGCCTCATCTACAGGACCCAGCATACCAAGCAATTGTATGTAACCGTACATTAAACCGACTCCCTAACAGCTTCTCTTACTTGCCCTATCAGGTATAAGGAACCTGCGATTATTAGCGGAATACCATCAAGTTTGCTATTCATAATTGCTTCATAGCAACCTTCTTTGGCATCCTCAAATTGACGAAACTTCACTTCGTTATTATACACAAGATTAATCATATTACCAATGTCCAAAGGTGCCATACTGCGAGGGTTATCAACGCGTACACATGTGAAATCTGCTACATTAATATTGCTATGTTTTATTACCTCAAGCATGCTCTGAAAGTCCTTATCCTTCATGACACCAATAAGCATTCGTATTCTTTTTTGCTTTCTCTGGCTCTCGAAAATCCCATCTAACGTCTCAACTAAACTAGTCATGCATTGTGGATTATGACCACCGTCGAGAATAACAAGCGGATCTCTAGATATAATCTCAAATCTACCTTTCCATCTAGTAAGTCTGATTCCTTCAACAATGGACTCATCGTTAATACTTGGAAATATATGCCTTATCATATCGCACATCTTAATCGCAAGAGCTGCATTAACAATTTGATGCTCACCAAGAAGGAAGGTAGAGAATTCTCGATCGTCATCAACTACTTTGAATCTCATAGAATAGTCATCGTCAATAATACAATATTGCTTTGTAGAATCAACTTCGAATATAGGAGCGCATACTTCCTTCCCTTTATCGAGAAAAACTTTCATAACACTATCGTGATTAATTTTTGGAGAAGAAACAAAACAGGACACATCTTGCTTGATGATTCCGGCCTTCTCATAAGCAATATCATCAAGTGTATTCCCCAAGACGTCTGTATGATCAAGGCCAATTGTGGTGATGCCGCAACATATTGGTTTCTCTATGATATTTGTTGAATCGAATCTTCCTCCTAGACCAGTCTCGAGTACGACAACGTTAACTTCCTTCTCAGCAAACCAAAGGAAAGCCATAACAGTTACTAACTCGAATTCAGTAGGGTGCTCGAAGCCCTCGCTAATCATGCATTCGACTGCATTCTGAAGCGTTAACGATAAGCGATCCAAGTCTTCTTTGCTTATTTCTCCCTCTTGCTCATTAACTTGCATTCGGGATAGCCCAAGCCGTCTATCAATTACGCGCATTCTTTCGGAGAATCTCTCTAGAAAAGGTGATGTGAAAACGCCAACCCTTAGCTCCGATTGTGCTAGAATCGTCGAAATATATGTAACTGTCGAACCCTTACCATTCGTTCCAGCAATATGTATGAACTTGAGTCTTTCTTGTGGGTTACCAAGAAGACTAGACAGCTTAATCATTCTCTCAAGCCCTAGCTTAATCCCGAACTTAAGACTATCTCTAAGAAAATCAGGGCTATTATCTTTATTCATTAGCTGAGCCTTCTTCATATTCTTCTTGCATCTTTGAATTAGCAATTGATTCTGCCTTGTTATCATTTTTCTTGAAAACAAAAATCTTGCTCATTACAAAGTTCAAAATAACTAGAATTACAGAATTCATTAGCTTAATTACATATAGAGCAGTTATGTCTATTTGAAATACGTAAAACAAATGTGTCTCTTGAGGAATCTTCATAACGTTCTCGAGAAGTAATAAGAACAAGCTAAATGTTCCAAGCTCAACAAGAAAAAAGGATACAATTCTTGCTGTAGCGAATATAAAAAATTCCTTGATATAATTCCCATTCGATACAAATACAAAGGCACGATTAGTAATATAAGCAACAATTACTGATGCCAACCAGGCAATGGTTTGATTGACTAATAAGAAAAGATCAAATTCCCACTTAAATAAGGTGACATCATAATGAAATGGAACTAATTCATTAAACGCAGTAAAAAAAATAAAGTTAACAATAGTAGTAATAACACCAGTAAACAAGTACATTACTAACATTCTAGTCTTTGCTTGTTCTGGAGATAACGAATCATCACCAAATAGTAATGATTTTACAAACTTATATTCTTTTGAAGCCATAATTGAATTACCCTTTCCTGCCGCTAATATATAAACATCCTACCATTTTATACACGTTTTGGCTTTGGATTAACTCTTTCCCTTCTGCTTTTTCTAACAGAAAAAACTATAGCTATAATCATCAACGCTTCCAATATTGAGACCGCGAAGAACACTAGGAACAACACAGTTATTGCATTTTGAGCGAACCTGTCCGTTGGAATATAGATAGTAAAGCTACCGCTTGTTTTGTCATAAATATAGAAGGAACCGCTGCCATCCTCATCAACAAAATAACTAATAAAGTCTCCTCTGCTATTAGAATAACCGTTTATTATGGAATTCTCCAAGGAGCGCGTGTCGGGTTCAAAGCCTTCGGGTACAGTTACCAAAGGTGGAAGCTTCACAGGATTAAGAATTACGCTTTCTTGTACAACTGTAGAATTGGGGAAAAATGGAGTCGTTCTTCGACTGGTTGGATTATAGAAGAAGAAAGTCCCATTACCGTCCTCTCCTTGTAAATAACACAAAACACTCTCAATTCCATCTCTAGCAAATACCGGCACACTATATCCATTAATTGTTCTCGTAACTTGAGTATATCCAGCTGGAATAATGCTCGAGTCAGTAATCTCAATAAAACTCATGTCGACTCCAGCGGAATTAGTGAGGAATGCCCCCGTAGGTACATATCCATCTCTACGATTGAGAATTATCGTATATGTTTCTGATGATGCTCCATCTTGCGATACAACATTGATTGTAATTACATTATCCCCTAACCTTAAATTAGATCCCCCAGAAACAGTATACGAAGCGCTCAGATTACTAGTAGTAACATATACTAAGACCTCGGTAACATCTTTGCTTACATATGCATCGTAGTAATAAGTATAAGGATTAAATTCAGGCTCCAATGTCGTACCAGATATTCTTATCATAGATAACGTTGCATCACTTGAAACTGTCGGAGAAATAGTAACAGTAACTCCATCTCCATAGGTTGTATTAATAGTCTCAGCCAAAGAATTCCTGAATCCTAGTGCACTTCCTATCCAAAATCTTGCACTACCACTCGAATTCTCTAGTGCTGTAAATTGAATAGAGCATATATCTATTGAGTCGTAATCAGCGTCTATAACTAGACTCTCCGTAACTCCTTCTTCACCAGTTATTTCCGCATTTCCTTGTCCCTCAAGACCAATGTATTCTCCGGAAATCGAAATTCGGCCATTAGTTTCATCTATTTCAGAAGTTATCGTATACTTATCGCTAAACTCATCTCCAACAATTACATTCTGAAGAATCATCTTCGTTGTATCATAATAAAACTCTATTGGACCAAATTCCGTTATATCTTCAAATGGGCTTGCCGTAAGTGTAACGATTACATCCTCACCAGCATTTACACCATAATTATAAACATTCAAGGACAATGCAACGCTTCCCGTTGCTATTACAGAATTAATAGGTAAACACATTACTAGCATAATGCTAATAAGCAATACTGCTAATGATTTGAATAATATAACACTTATGCTACGTCGCTTCATATCTCTCCTATTAGTCTATTTCTTATTCTCTATCAGGCATAACTCCAAAAGTAGAAGGCATATTCTCATATACGGGTATTATAAACGTGAATCCATTATCCAGCATTCCTATTGAAGCATATCCTTCAAAATATCTATGCGCCTCAGTATACGCCATAGAGATATTCTGAGCATACTGGTGCTCGTATAGTCCATCTTCATTATCTATTACATCAAACTTTTGGAAATACAAAGAATATTGACCCGCTTCAGTATATCTCGAAGCAATCCAAATAGCTCCTCCAGTGATAGCATTCTCTACTGAATCCCATGGGAGCAACAATGCACTTTCCTCTTCAGTTATTTCTTGATCTTCAGGGTCTCTTCCCCATTGAGCGTATCTTGCACCATTTATCAAAGCGCCATTCTCGATATCTGGATCAGGAGTAGAGCCAATATTATAGAAATTATAGTATCCCTCATATCCCTCCAACGTGCCATGACACAAGGCAGACTCACCTGAGAATCCCATCTCTTGCAGTATCCTACTTGATAGAAAATAAGGAGATACATTAGCATATTCGCCAGCCTCAAAAATAATTTGAGCATAATCTGGATCTGTAGAATCCATGAAGCTTCCATCAACAATTGAGCGAACTCCGTCGATTGTTTGTGCCGTCGAATCAAATGAAAGCATTTCAAACTCGAAAATGTCTCTTGGGGTTAAGAAGTTTCTAGGATCAAGGAAATAATTGACGACTTGATTCGTAGCCATCATCCATCCTCCTCCATCATAAACTGGGCTGCTGGAATCAACCCATCCAGGATGTGTGTTTACATTAGCTAGACTCCTTGAGCCACTATCCTCATTATCCAATACCGCATTGTAATCTAGCCCTGTGTAATATGGTCTAAAGTTATACTCTGGGTGGATATTGTGAAGTAACCATAATCCAGCATAATAAGACTCAGGAAATTGAGATAGAGTCGTCTCATAAAATCCAGAATCATCCATACCATTCAAAATATACAAGTAATAATCTCTAATTTCTCCATCAAATCCCCTGACAGTAAGGCAAATCTTATTAGCACCTGGAATTAAGGTGATGACCTCGCCTTGGCTGATTTGTCTAGATATTCCACTCTCATTTGACATCAATAACGTACCCGAATATCCTTCTACAATATCTGCATTTATCGTGATAGAAGAAGATTCGGAAGTATAATAAGCATAATCTGTTTCCGCGCTTTCAAATATAGGAAAGAAATTAATGCTCTCTCCATTTGCAGCATTTCTTACCACCAAAGATGAAAGACATCCATTCAAAGGCAGAAAGCTAATCTCATCATATCCCGCACTAATTGTTGTCCCATCTAATCCAATCATATCAATAGTTAATGAAGAAAGGGTCTGGTCTTCGCCTGCATGCGAAGAAGATACTGGAACTGCACTACTTATCTCGGAAAGCACAGCATAATATTCGCCATTATATTTAGCCACATTTTGCGTCTGAACCATAGTATATGTGACTTCTTCATCTAGGTTTGTGTTGTCACCAGAACGGATTGTTCTAACATAGAACATATTTGAAGGATCGGTAATACCTGTTTCAGCAGAGATTTGTTCAAGGTCCTGCTCGGCTGCCCGAAGAACCTCAATCTTCGAATCTACGATATCGTTCGTTCCGATAGTATTGCCATAAGCATCATATATTGAGACTTCAATATCATCGCTGATATCCAGAAAATTAACATAAGCAGCATTATCTGTGGCATCAAGTGCGTACCATGTCTCGCTTTGACCACTAGCAATCGTACCGAATTCAACCGAATTATTTGATAGCGACAAGCAATGAGGAACTGTTATCGTTCCACCCCCCAAGACTTTACTTCTACCATCTGAAGATCTAATCATCAGACTAACCGAATGCGTTCCTTCAGCAATTCCAGTCGTATCCCACGAAATAACGAAGCTACTATCCACTAATCCGTTTGTCTGATTATCACTTGAAACAAGATAGCCTTGATACAATACTCCATCTATGAAGAAATCCGTTCTAACTTCGTTGCCATCAGCTACATAAGAGCCACTAATTTGTCTAATACCTATAGTGTATCCATCCTCATTTCCAGGTAACGAACTAATACTACAATCACTTACGGAACTTCCTTTATTATCCGTCACATAAGACGAGGCTTCATAATGCTCATCTATCTCCGCTAGCTTACGAGAAATCACGAATTGACGCGACTTATTCTTGAGCAAGCTAATAACGGAAGAAATATCGTCATCACTTGCTTC
This sequence comes from Clostridiaceae bacterium, assembly GCA_012728275.1. Lineage (GTDB taxonomy): Bacteria > Bacillota > Clostridia > Saccharofermentanales > Saccharofermentanaceae > Saccharofermentans. The sequence goes on from JAAYFK010000052.1 coordinate 37,995, forward strand.
ATTTCCATAAAGAACAAAACATATGTCGGATGCGAAAGTATTATCGTCGTAAGCATTCATAAGGTAACTTGAGTCTGTCATTACACTAATAACATAATCGCCTAGCGAGAAAATGCCATCTTCGATTCTCTCAATAGCTAACGCTCTAGCGTGCTCATCGATACTCCCATCTTCATTAGAAAGCATAGTAGCTGCTCTTTCGACTATTGCCTCGCCTTCTGAGTCAAGTTTCTTAGCACTTGAAGCATAAGCACCATTAATAAGAACTAACAAAGCCAAAGCAACGAGAACACCTGTCGCCGCTGTTACAATGGATATTAATATACATGTTCCAGAACTTCTCTTTCTCAAATTCACTCACCCATCCATTATTTAGTATGCTATATTACCAGAATCGATTAGTTGCTAATCTCATCCAAGGTCAAGCCATAAGAAGGAACAAAGCGTTCCATGAACAGTCTGACCTCAGGCAAATCAATCTTCTCTATTGATTCTCTTATTGTATCTTGAGCGCTTGAGAACTCGCAATTCCCCGAAATTCTCTCTGATAAGCACTTCAGATATGCCGCTATTCTGTCTGCTGCCTTAACTAACTTCTTACAAAGAACTTGCTCCTCGGAAGATAAATCAGGCGCTAGTAGTTTAATATAATCATCTTGCATAAAGTTTGGCAAAAGACCGGCAAGGGTGTTCGCCGCATCGTTCTCAACCTCCCTATATGCCGCCTTAATCTGTTCATTCTTGTACTTAATTGGAGTGGGCAGATCTCCCGTAATAATCTCAGTACAGTCGTGATATAAGGCAAGAGCTTGCACCTTATATGGATCTGGCAATACAGCTCCTTCTATATCCTCATTAATCTTATTGTGAAGAACACAGAGAGCATGCGCTATTACTGCAACATCAAAGCTATGCTCTTTCAAATTCTCGAAGCGACTATTCTTCATTAACCCCCAACGATTAATGTATGCCATCCTATCAAGCATAGCAAAAAAGCCGTATCTTTTATCATTTTCGAAAAGAAAATCCTCACTCATATCCACATTCTCCTTATACTCTATAAATCGAATCGAAGCACGTGTTTGCAAAATTGTCCGTCATTCCAGATATGTAGTCAGCGACTTTAACCGCATCTGGACAGTCTTTCTCAGGGTGCTTCATGCAGAACTTGGCAAACTTTCTAATCATATCATTTTCGGAGGCCATAGCCTTCTCAATATCGCTACAACACTCATAGAAAGCTTCAAATAATCCCTCCACTACTAGCTTAACTGTCTTCTCATAAGTGGAAATCTTCTTCGCTCTATAAATCTTCTCAACGTTTCCGTGTAGGAACTCATTCATCGCTTGGAAATTGCCCTCCGAGATGCTTATCATGTCGCTATCTAAGCTACTATGAATGATGTCCCCAACAAGAACATTAATCGTCTCAGCATTACTCGAGCCAAGGCGCTCAATAACCTCTTTTGGCATAGAATCGTAACCACTTACTATTCCAGCCCTAAAAGCGTCCTCTACATCTCGCCCAACATAAGCAATCTTATCAGCAAATCGAACAACGCAACCCTCAAGCGTTGCCGGCGCCATTCCATCTTTCTTAGTCTTTGACGAAACCATATCAAAAGTCTTGTCTCTTCTAGGGGAAAGCGTTCTCTCATCATATGTCTCGCCACAATGGCTCACAATACCATCTCTTACCTCAAAGGTTAAGTTGAGCCCATACTCGCCCTCTCGATGTTCCTCTAAAACATCAAGCACCCTCAAGCTTTGCTTTTCGTGCTCAAAAAACAAATCCTTATCAATATCTTGCATGCACTTCGAAATAACCTTCTCTCCAGTATGTCCAAAAGGCGCATGTCCAATATCATGTCCCATCGCTATCGCTTGAATAAGATCAATATTCAAGTTTAGAGCTCTACCAATAATCGTCGATATGTAATTGACGTATATAACATGCTCAATTCTAGAGCAAATGTGGTCGTTACTAGGATTGAAGAATACTTGAGTCTTATGACGCAATCTCCTGAAAGATTGAGAGAAAATAATTCTTCCCATATCGCGCTCGTAGCAACTTCGAATATTGCATGGTTGCTCTGGATGAACACGTCCTCTAGTCTCACTTGTCCTACAAGCAAATCTAGATAACCCCGTCTCCCTCTCTGCTCTAAGCAGCTCCAACGTCTCCTTGTCCTTATCATTGCTAATCAAGGAAGGCTCGAAAAGCAACGTGCCGAACACATCGGAATACATATCAAATAAGCTGTTCTCAGTCATTTCGTCCCTCCAAATTGTTTTACTCTAACACTTAATTATATCGCAAAATCTTTTTATACTAAACCTTTGTTAGTCCTGCTGATTTTGCAAGCATATTCTTGCGCATACCATCGAAATCTATAGAAACCAGTGCATCTCCGGCAACCAGCTCTGTCTTGAGGATAGTGCCCTCACCAAATCTTGGGTGCTTCACCTTCATTCCTACAACTAACTCTCCTGGCCTTAATCCGCTATGCTCATCACTACTTTGGGAAGTCTTACTCTCACTACTTCTCTTTATGAAGTTTGATGAGAGAGCACTAGAAATTTGCTTACGAACTTTCTCTCTTTGTGACGGCGAAGTATCTGCTTCTTGAACCCTATCTGGTTTTCGAGCTGTACCCATCTTATAAAGATGCTCCGGATTTATCTCTAGTAAGAACCTAGAAGGAGCGTTACACTGCGTTTGTCCGAAGAGCATTCTTCTCTGCGTAAGTACGATAAACAAATTCTTCTTTGCTCTTGTTATCGCCACATACATCAAACGTCTCTCCTCCTCAAGATCTTTCGAAGAAGACATAGCCTTATAGCTTGGAAATAGAGTTTCCTCCAAACCAATAATGAAGACAGCACCAAACTCTAATCCCTTCGAACTATGTATTGACATCATCTTTACATAATCTTCGCTTTCATCAGCCTCGTCACCTTGAGAATAAAGGGCAGCATTCTGCAAATAGAGAGTTAACACTCCAGCAAGACTTTCAACTGTCCTCGTTTCTTCAGAAAGCAAAGGATCCAATTCTATCAACTTATCTAGTTCTGAAGTATCTTTTTTCTGTTCTATATCTCTTTTTTCACCATTATTCTCACTATTATTCTCACCGTTACTCTCGACATTATTAGCAACGAGACGATGATTCTTCTCGAACTCTACTGCTTCTGATAATAACTCCTTCAAGTTCTCAACTCTATCTATCAACTCACCTTTTGATTCCCTCTGAGCAATTATCTCATCGATTATTCCTGACTTATCCTCAACATAATCGATAAATTCCGCGAAGCTCATTCTATCCTCGCTAAGAAGATCTCTAAAGCTCTGAATCAAAGCAGAAAAAGCCATAAGCTTGCCTTCAACTCTTCCAAGTTCGGGGAAATTCCTGCAATTCGCGCATACAGACAAGAAATCCATATCATTTTCAATTGCGATATTGTGAATAGCATTAACTGTCGTATCACCAATACCTCTTCTAGGAACATTAATAATCCTATCGAACGCTAAGTTGTCATGGCTATCAGCAATAAGTCTTAGATAAGCAAAAACATCTTTAATTTCCTTACGATCATAGAATCGCATGCCACCATATACACGATAAGGAATTTGCTTATCTCTTAGCGTCATCTCCACCGAACGTGACAAAGCATTCATTCTATAAAGAATCGCGATATCCGAGTACTTGAATTTGTTCTTCGACACCATCATTTGAATTGTGTCTGAAACAAACGAGGCTTCTGCGGCTTGGGTGTCCGTATTCATTACAATGATCTTCTCGCCCTGCTCGCCCTTTGTTCGTAGCGACTTAGTCTTCCTGTCCGTGTTATGCGAAATAACTTCATTGGCCGCATCTAGGATAGTTCTAGTCGAACGGTAATTCTCCTCAAGCTTAATCACCTTAGTGTTCTTGAAGTCCTTCTCGAAGTTAAGGATCATTCTTACATCTGCCCCTCGAAAAGAATAAATCGATTGATCATCGTCTCCCACGACACATACATTCCTTAGCTTATCTGCAAGCAAGCGAACCGCCCTATATTGAGGCAAATTCGTATCTTGATACTCGTCTACCATAATGTAAGTAAATCTCTCATGATAATATGAAAGAACATCAGGATTATTATCCAGAAGTCTTACTGTATTAATCAAAATATCATCAAAATCCATCGAATTGTTGCTTGCCAAAAGCTCCTGGTACTTCGAATATACCATCCCCACAACGCTTCCACGTTTATCGGCACCATTAAGCGAAGTATATGTTTTACTATCAACCATAATGTTCTTCGCCTTCGATATCTCAAACAAGAAGTCCTTTGGCTTATATAGCTTCTCAGAAAGCTCGCACTCGGCCATCGCCCTCTTAATCAACTTGAGCTGATCGTCAGTATCGACAATCGAAAAAGTACTTGAATATCCAATTAAATCTGCGTGCCTTCTTAAAATTCTCGCAAAAATACTATGGAAGGTTCCACACCAAATATATCTAGCTCTATCACCAACAAGCGCTCTAATTCTGTCTTGCATCTCCTTTGCTGCTTTGTTAGTAAAGGTAATAGCAAGAATAGAACCTGGTGATACGTTATGCTTCTTCATCATATATGCTATTCGATATGTGATTACTCTTGTCTTACCAGAACCAGCACCCGCCAATATCAACAAAGGCCCGTCAAGATGCTTAACGGCTTGCCTTTGCTCAGGATTAAGTCCTTCAAGGAGCGTATCGGGCGAATCATCTATGGGCTTAGTATCGTATATATCACTAAGAGCCGCAGTAATATCGAACTCAGAATAGTCGCTATTGTTATTCAAAATTGTTGAGTCTCCATTCTTAGAAATTGCATATTTATATTATATCAAAGAAGGAGCGAAAATATGTTCTTTCTTCGTGAAAATGCTACTTTCTCTTTGAAATGAAACTCTTCTTCTCGAAAAAGCTAATATATGAAACAGGTATAGCAACCGCGAGAGCCGCAATAGCTTGAACTACATTGAACAATATGGACAAAGCCGCTGTCTCAACCCCATACATGAACGGCAAAGCCTCAAAACAAAAATATCCAGCTATCATGATAACTTCAGCAAGAAGAAATACTGGTAGCCTAACAAGAATTGGAACACGCTTTCCATCCGTTTGCTTCAGCTTGGCCCTCTTAATCAATAGTCCAGCAACAAAAGCCATAAGGCCTTTAATAATAAACGTAGGAATCATATATACGCCAAAGCCAGCAAGTAAATCCCCGAGCATAGAACCGATTGCAGAAGCAAAGAAGGCAAATGGTCCAAACAAATATGCAGTAAGCAAAATCGTTGCATCGCCAAGATTAATGGTGCCTCCCATTGGAGTTGGAACATGAATTTGGGTCGCTACCAAAACAAATACGGCACAAACGCCTGCATAAGCAATTTGCTTAATCATATCGCTAGTATTTTTTCTGTCCATTTGAATCCCCCTTGATACTGCCCATATTCTATTAGAAAAATCCCCGAACCGCTACTATGCAATTCGGGGTAGTTTCAATATATTAACTTTCTTTTTCGAAAAGAAGCTTACTTTACAAGCGCCTCTGTTTCCTTAGCAATAGCAAGTTCCTCATTTGTTGGAATAACAACAACTGTAACCTTTGAAGAAGGTTTGCTAATTATGGACTCCTTGCGATTTCCGTCATTAACCTTCTTATCAATTTCGATGCCAAAGAATTCCATATCTTCGCAAACGGCCTCTCTAATATAATCGGAATTCTCACCTATACCAGCAGTAAATACGATTACATCAACACCGCCCATCGCTGCCGCATAAGAACCGATAATCTTTTTTGCCTGATACTCAAACATCTCAAGTGCCAAAGCCGCCCTCTCGTTACCTTCCTTGGCAGCCTTAGAAAGATCGCGGAAGTCAGAACTTACGCCTGACAAGCCTTGAACGCCGCTCTTCTTATTCATCAAGTCATCCACTTGAGAAGCTGTAAGGCCTTCCTTCTCCATGATAATAGGAACAATAGCAGGATCAATATCACCGCAACGAGTTCCCATACAAATTCCCGCTAGAGGAGTAAGTCCCATAGAAGTATCTACGCACTTTCCGTTCTTAACAGCAGCAAAAGAAGAACCATTACCTAGATGACAAGTAATCACCTTCAAATCCTTTAAATTCTTGCCAAGAAAAGCAGCCGCTCTCTTAGATACATAACGATGTGATGTTCCATGGAAGCCATAACGACGAATAGAATACTTCTCATAATACTCGTATGGCAAAGCATACATGTAAGCCTTAGGTGGCATTGTTTGATGGAAAGCTGTATCGAATACTGCAACTTGTGGCGTTCCCTCTGGAAGGACTGCCTCACATGCCTCAATTCCTATAAGGTTTGCAGGATTATGCAAAGGTCCTAGAGGGAAGCACTCCTTAATAACTCTCTTAACGTCATCATTTATGATAACTGACTCACTATAGTACTTTCCTGCATGAAGAACTCTATGTCCTACAGCAGCAATCTCACTAATATCATTAAGAACTCCATGTTCCTTATCAACAAGTGCATCAAGAACCATCTTTACTGCTACCTTATGATCTGGCATTGGCTCTTTTGAAACGTAATCGGCCTTGTTAGCTGGCTTGTATGTAAGCTTCCCGTCAATGCCTATTCTCTCACATATGCCCTTAGCGAGAATGTCACCTGTATCAATATTAAACAATTGAAACTTACAGGAAGAGCTACCGCAATTGATTACTAGAATGTTCATTTCATATACTCCTTAAAATTTAGTCCTCGAAAATTAGTTGCTCTGAGCCTGAAGAGCAGTGATAGCAATAACACCAACAATATCCTTATAACTGCAGCCTCTCGACAAATCATTAATTGGCTTAGCAATACCCTGGCACATAGGTCCGTAAGCTTCAGCCTTTGCTAATCTCTGAACCAACTTATATCCAATGTTTCCAGCATCAAGATCTGGGAAAATCAATACATTTGCACGTCCAGCAACTTTGCTGTTTGGAGCCTTAGATGCACCAATTTCAGGAACAATAGCAGCGTCTAGCTGTAACTCGCCATCAATTTGGAATTGTGGGTAATCTTTCTTAGCAATCTCAACAGCCGTAGTAACCTTATCAATATCAGCATGCTTAGCGGAACCCATAGAGGAATGAGATAACATAGCAACTACTGGCTCCTTGCCAATAAGCTGCTTGAAAGAATCAGCTGAAGAACCAGCGATAGCTGCAAGTTCCTCAGAAGAAGGATTCTGGTTCAATGCACAATCTCCAAATACGAAAGTACCTTCATTACCAAATCCACAATCAGGAACAACCATTACGAAGAAAGCAGAAACAAGCTTTGTTCCTGGCTTAGTCTTAATTATTTGAAGTGAAGGACGAAGTGTATCAGCAGTTGAATGGCAAGCACCAGAAACGATACCATCACCGTCTCCCATCTTTACCATCATACAAGCATAGTACATATACTGATTCATTAGAATTTTGGTAGCCTCTTCCTTTGTCATACCCTTTGACTTACGAAGCTCAACGAATCCGTTAATATACTCTTCAGTTTTTGGGTTGGTGTTAGGATCAACAATTACTGCCTTGGAGATATCCAGTCCTTCGCTATTTTTTGCACATTCTTCCTTGCTTCCAATAATAACGATATCCGCGATATCCTCAGCTAGAATTTCTGCAGCTGCCTCGAATGTTCTTCTATCCATGGACTCTGGAAGAATTATCGTCTTCTTGTCTGCTTTTGCTCTTGCCTTTACTTCGTCAATAAATGCCATTTGTCTTTCCTCTTTCCTACGATTGTGGTCGATTTTTTGCATGCTAATGCAGTACGTTATATTTCCGTGAGAAAGTATACTCTTGAAGGCACATCTTTTCAATTAATATAATTCACATTAATGCTAAGAAAACTCCCAAATTATCCGACGCATAGCATATAAAGCGCCCATTACTACTTCTGAAAATCATACTTAGAACTTCACTGCTGCTAAGTGTCGCTACTCTATAACCTACAAAGGAACACACCCTCTCAAAAAAGCTGCTATCCTCATTCAAATAAGCTATCCGCAGAATCTCATCATATACATCGGTTGCTTTATCTCCCTCAAGCATCCCGCTTATCATTGAGTATGTATCACTTAGACTAGCATTGTTCATTAATTGTGTCTTAAGCCACGCATAAGACTCTTGAGGTAATTGCCCTACCAAAGCCAGGTTATACATCGTTTGAACAGATTCACTGACACTAATTCTAGCTGCTCTATTCGCTTCATAAACATAGCTTATACTTCCATCTTCAAGGAATGTGTACGCATAAGCGTAAAGAGGCAATTCAGGTGACACTCTACTATCCAGTACAATCTGCAAAAGCCTGTCATAGCTACCCTCTGGAAGAAGTTCATTCGTCTCAAGCGTATCAACTAGTTGTAGCCTTATAGAAGATATCTTAACACCAACATAAGCAGTCATTTGCTCATCTTGCTCTTGCGTTTGATTTGCTTCCTGGCTGAAGTTCGTTAGACTTCCACTCTGAGAATCGACCTCACTAAGTTCATCGTCCGTAACACCAACATAAGCGTTCTCAATATATGTCTCAACAGACAAATCCTCTACAATCGGCATGCCCTCATGATCGAAAAGTACGCCTACATAACCTTGCAACCAATCAAAATTCTGAGAGGTTCCATACAGACTATAGTAATTCACAAAACTCTCAAGCCAAATCATATTGTCATATACAGACACTAAGCCCTCAAGTTCCTTGTCTCCCTCATATGTATCCGCATAAACTGTGCTAACAAGAAGCCCTGAATCACCGCTTGCAAAAAGCTCCAAAACTCTTTCTTGTAGCTGAGAAGCCCTGCTTCTATCTCCTTGAGACACATAAATATTCAAAAGCATAGCCTGATCCCTTAGGTTGTACATCCCAGACTCTGCCGAAGGTTGAGTAGCAAGTCTTCCTTTAACTACATAGCTACTAGGAATAAGAACTCCATCCGATGCATCTTCAACCATAACACTTCTAGTGCGCGCCCATAAGAAATCAGTAACGATACCATTGTTTGATGCGATTTCCTGCCACTCATATTCAATACCAAAATTAGAAGGTACTACTATCTTCTTAGCATTTCCATATGTTGAAGCATACCAAAGATAAAGGCCACCAAGAACAAGTATCGCTGCAACAGCAACACATATCCAAATTAGCTTTCTCCTATCGAAAAAACTCAACACTCTAAATCTCATTGCGTCGACTCCAACTTTATGAATATAATGTAATAACTATAATCATTATTGGCATTTTTATCAAATAATTATGTCAGAAAGGCTAATATGAGAGTAATCGGAATCGTAGCCGAGTTTAATCCTTTCCATAATGGACATGAGTATCTGATTCAGAAGGCCCGAGAGGCAGTTGGCGACGATCGCGCTATTGTCATGATTTGCATGAGCGGACCATTCTGTCAACGTGGTGAACCTTCCATACTTCCAAAGCATACAAGAGCTAAGCAAGCCTTATATTGCGGCTCAGACGTTGTCGTTGAATTGCCTTTTACTTTCGCTATGGCTCCTTCAAATCGTTTTGCACAAGGCGCGATTGATCTTTTTGTGAAGAGCTCAGTTGTTAGTGATATTGCTTTTGGAATAGAATTTGAAGATTCTTCGTTGATTACCAAGCTATCAGAAATAAACTTTGACGACATTGATTCCTATAAAGCCTTGCTTAAAGAGAACCTTTCTTCTGGCATGAGTTTTCCTTCAGCAAGAGCAAATGCTATTTATTCAATTTGTTCTTCGCATGAAGCTGACATAGACATATCTCAAGAAGATCTCTCTAATCTTCCAAATACCCTTAGAAGTCCAAATTCAATTCTCGCGCTAGACTATTTAATCGCTATTCGCAGGGCAAATCTAAAAGTAAACGTTCACATGATACCTCGCGCCTCTAGCGAGCATAACTATAGCGCTTCAACAATAAGGCATATGTACTTTAAAAACAGAGAAAGCAGCACATTCATATCGAGCACAGCTAATTCTTTAATAGATACAATGCCTGCTAAATCCTTAGCTTGCATGCTCTCCGGGCTATCATGCAAAGAGTATTCTTTGCTAAATATGGACGCTTACATTGAAGATTTTTTAGCCTACCTAGATAGAAATTGCTCAAGTCAAGAAGACGAAGCCAGCTTAATATCATATATGGGCGATGGTCTTGACGGATTTCTTACGAACAGTCTATCTAAGCTCAATTCTAATGAGTGCACTTTTGACTCTATATCATCCAAACTTCAAACTAAGCACTTCACTATGCCTAGAATCTTTAGAGCTATTTCAAGCGCTATTCTTAATCAGAAGACAAGTTTTGTTAAAGGTAATGAGACTGTCCCATACATAAGAGTTCTCGGATTCAACAAGGAAGGCCGTTATTGTCTCAAAATCATGAGTAAGTGTGCGAAGGTTCCTATTATCTCTAATTGCTCGGACTATCTAGAGTACTCTTCGAATCCAAGTCTTCAAGCCGTTTTCAGGCAGGATTTACAAGCAAATAACTATCATGCTAAGTTGCTTGGGATGAAGCGGAACTATGAATGGGAACTCCCTCCCATTTATATCAAATGATAATGTTCAATCAGGCAAAAGCAATCGACATATTTTTTGACATTAATATTTCAAGGCAATCAAAAAGCGTCACCCTTACGAGTGACGCTATATTTCGCATTCAAGGATATTCTTAAGCCTTTGCAGACTTAACAAGACTTGACTTCAATCTTGCAGCGGCATTCTTATGAATGTAACCCTTAGCTGCAGCTTTATCTAAAGTCTTCTGAGCGTTCTTAAGAATCATCTCAACGCCTTCGTCATTCGCAGCGACGGAAGCCTTAGCCTTCTTGAGCTCTGTACGAATTGCGCTCATCTTCATCTTATTTGCATTAGTCTTCTTAGTAGAAACCTTAACACGCTTGATTGCTGACTTAATGTTTGGCATCTTCTTCACCTCCATCGTTATTTTTCAAGTACCGATGAATTCTATCACGATTGTTTTGTTCGTGCAATAGGATTTTTACCCAAAAAGTTCAAATACAGCATGGCAAATGTACTAATTCATAGTAGTCGAATAAAAAAGCCCAATACTAGTAGCTATAGGCAAGTTTAGACTGTCAATTTTATCGGACTGATCAATTCTTACTGGCTGTCCAACCACTGCAAATTCTTTAGCAAGTCCCGTCGCCTCGTTTCCAAGAATTAGGCTAAAAGGCTTCTCAATCTTTGTTTCATGTAATTTCTTGCTACCATCCAACATGAAGGGATACATATTATTCTTATGGAATCTCTTCTCATATTCTTGGAAGTTTTCGAAAAGCTCAATCCTTATCTTTGCCTTAGCCCCCATTGAAGCTCTAATGGTCTTCGGATCAAACAAATCTACAGCTGGCAGAATAATAGCTATATCTTCAACGCCAAACCCAATGCAGCTTCGAATAATCGTTCCAAGATTTCCAGCATTTGATGGATTAACGAGCACTACATGATTACCATCGAGAATAGTCTCATTAACTTTTCGAATAATCGCCATGCAAAAGCAATTCTCTTTTGATGAAACTATATTAAAAGGCTTTGCTTGAGTATCCAGCTCAATTCCTTTAGCAGTACAAATCTCTTCTATGTGCTTAATAGTTTCGATACTTGTAAAATCAGGATGAAAAATCACCCCTTGAACCAAACTAGGGTTGTTAAGCAGATATTCCATAACAACAGTAGCTCCTAGAGCGTAAGTGTATTCATCTTCCTTCTTATATCTATAAACTTTCATTAATTCGCCTTCGTTTTTTGATAATAGTAATGAATTTTTTCTTTCATTATGTTATCATAAATTCATCTTTATATGGAGGTGCACAACTTATGGAAAATTACGGAACGCCAGCACCAGCAACAGGGAACAAGAAACTAGTTGCTCTTATGTGCTATTGTGGAATGATGTGGGTTATTGGTCTTCTAGCTGATGAGTATAAGGACGATCCATTCGTTAAGAAACATGTTAATGCTGGAATCCAATTGACTTTCTCAATTTTTGCTCTTACTTTAGTAAATATTATTCCAGTTCTTGGACAGATTGTTTACTGTATTGCAATGATTGCTTTATTGATTTTCTATATCATGGGAATCGTTAAGGCTATAACTGGTAAGGACTATGTTGTTCCTATCATTGGTGAGAAGTTCACAGTTATTCATTAATTTGATAAAGTGAGTTTTTGAGGCCGCTGTAATAGGCGGCTTCTTTTTTCACTACGTTTTTGAATTTTAGTCTTGATATTATTGAAGTTTCAATGTATACTTCAAAACGCAAAAGCAACGAGGTGTAGCGCAGCTGGTAGCGTACGTGCTTTGGGAGCATGGGGTCGCAGGTTCGAACCCTGTCACCTCGACCATATTGGCACTTGTATTGAATTCAATATAAGTGCTATTTTTTGCATTATTCTAGAAATAGGACTAATTCAAGAGAACCAAACTATCCCTTAAGTTTCTTCAAACTCTCAATGGTCTCCTCGCACCACTCAATGTTAGCGGCACTATTAATAATTCCTTTTCGCAGGATTGCATTATAGTATACAGAGCGCTTAGCAGTGATTTGCGAGCCTTCACAAGTTAGTTCCTGCTGCATCGTCAAATACTTTATCAGATTCTCCTCGTGAATGTCCTTTTGCTTTGAAAGCATATCTATTGTGGCTTCCTTAGACATATCATTTCCGAAAAGAAGCTTCAACATCAATTCTGAGCGAACCGCGGGAGTCTGAATCTCCTCTGATAGCCACTTTTTGAGTTCTCCCTTGCCTTTCTCAGTAATCGCGTACTTAATCTTGCGATCTTCAACCTCGCCAGGCACATTCTCGATTAACCCGCTTTCAATCATCTTCTTAAGCGTAGGATAAATATGCCCGAAATTCTCGTTCCAAAAGCCCGACAAGACTTTATCGCTATATCTCTTGATATCATAGCCTGTACTTGGCTGAATGCTTAGAATTCCTAATATTGCATATATGGATTTATTTACCAATGACATAATCATTTACCTTCTTCATATTATTGCTATAATGAGCAATGAATTTCACTTCTAGAATATTTCACAGTGATATATATGTCAATTAAATAATGAAGCCTGCCCCTTCATCATGAAATAAAAAAGGAGCCCTCATATGAAAGCTCCTTCTAACATGTATTAATCTTTGATCTAGCGAATTACCACACACCATTGTAGTCGTAATTCCAATCCTCATCATATGCTCGATAGGACTCAAGTTCATCTTGACGCAGGTCGTACGCATACGATGCATCGCTTCTTATTTGCTCCTGAATGCTACTCTCATATTGAGAGAAATTCGTAGTTTCTGAACCATTCTGGCCGTTTTGCTGAGTTTGATTTGAAGACGAGCCAGTGTCCGACGGCGTCCCACTCGATCCGCTCGTATCTGAAGGTTCGCCGGACGATTCAGTAGTCGTCTCTCCCGACGAATCCGAGGAGTCACTCGATCCCGAGGATGGAGTTGTATCAGAACCACTTGAATCACTTGAGCTGCTCGTCTCGGTCTGCTGTTGTTGCTGTTGCTGCTGAAGTTCCTCTAGTTCATCAATTAATTCGTCAATATATTCTTTAAGCTCTTGGGCTTTCTTACTATGGCCTTCGCCATCATCGCTTGCGCATCCATTTTCGAGCAGGACATCTCTTGCCTCATTTAATACTTCTATCGCATGCGCAATATTCTCAGGTTCTTCGTAATCATCCCCAAGAGAACCAAGCAAAGCCAAAGCAAGATTTATTCTAATCGAGCAGTCCCTATCCTCTGGAATACCGGAAAAAGTAAGACTAGTCTTGTACTCCTCAACAGCCTCAAGATATAAAGAATTCATGTATAGTAGGTTTCCGTTATTGTAGTGAACGATATACGGTTCAAAACAGTTAAAGGTCAACAAGAGGTCCTCGTTCATCGAGAAATCGTCCTGCCTATATTTTGAGAGAACATATCCATTGTAAAAGTAGTTCAGCGATTGCTTGGCAAATAGCAAGACAACAACGAGGAACAAAATAAGTAATAGCTTCTTTTTCATCGTTCTTTACCCAGCTTTCTTCTGCACAGGATAAAATCAACAACAAGCACAATTACCAAAGCTCCAGCGAAGAAGTAGTATGTTTCTGCTACCCCGACTCCGGCAGTCTCTTCTGATTTAAATGTGCCTTCATCAATTTGATCCTGTATGCCTTTCAATACTTCATCCAGGTCCGAGGCATGCTGAATATGCGAATATGTAATCCCTAAATCTTCAGAAATATCCTGAAGGTTTCCTTCATCATATATTGCCAAACCTGGAATTTGGCTAAAGTCATCACCCGTATGCGTAATAAGAATAGTATCTTCCGAATATGGATACTCACGAACATGCATTTGCCCGCCCGCTCTCGTACCATAACCTAGAACAGCTCCGGTATCAATGAGTTCTGCATAATCTTCAAAAGAGGATAATCTACTGTCATCGGTAATCTCTCCGTCACTAATAAAGAACACAACTCTTATTCTGTCTTCATCACCGTTTTCATAGTCATCTACTTGACTATTGCCATGTCTATGTTGTGAGGTTCTTACTAAGGACGCTTCCAAAGCATCTGCCCCAACATTTAAGGAAGTACCCTGTGCATAAATTGCTGCTTGTCCATTCAAAGCGTCAACAGCCTGAAGTACTAGGTCGGTTTCTGATGTAAACGGAACTTGTACAGTAGCAACATCCGTAAATGTCGCTAAAGAGAATCTCGCGCCCTCAAAGGAATCGATTATGGTACTAACGTTTTCCTTGACCGCATCAATTCTTCTGCCGTCTCCTTCATAGTCCTCAGCAAGCATGCTGATAGTGTTATCAATCACAAAAAGTACGTCGACTTCATTCTTAATAGTTGTCACGTTGTCGGAAGGAATCGTAATCCTTAGATTTATCGCGAAAAGAAGCGCAACAACAATCAACTGTATAATGAATTTCTTTCCTTTTCGCTTCATGACGATCAAAAGGATACAGATAATAATCATCATTGGTAATGGTATTACTGGGTTAAACGTCATAACTTTAACCTCCATACACCATAAGAGTAAACACATGCTACGGCAACTAATAAAACAATTGCTGCCTCTGGAATATCCGTAACTTGTCTTGAACTGTAGAAGTAAGAGGACACATCAGTATCCTTAACCTCGGCAAGCATATCATCCATAGCTCTATTATCTCGAGTATTAAAGTAAGCGCCTCCTGTAGACTGAATTGCAGACGCGAATATGTTTTCTTCGACAATAAACTCAGGGGCCAAAGCAAAGACCTTGACTTCCTTAGAAGCACAAAGCTCACCAGCTTGTGTTATCGAGACCAGTGGCTCGCCATTTAAGTCGTTATCGGTAACAAATACAATCAGTCTACTTCTGTCCGGATTCGTATCCAAGTCAGGGAAACTATAAAGAGCTGATACCAGTCCATCACCAATAAATGAACTTCCTACGTCAGATATGGTTCCCGAGAATCTATAGCCATAGTCACCATAATCAGAAATATAGAGCTCGTCGTCGCTAGCAGATATTGAATCCTCAAGTTCTTGAATCGTGCTCTGTATAAATGGATAATCATTAGTCAGAGGTACAAGAAGAACGGAACGTCCATTAAAAATGCTAATTCCAAATCTCTCACCCTTGAGTTCAGATACCATGTCCTTCAAGTGCTCACAAAGCTCCAAATTTACGCCGTCAAGTGATGTTGACACGTCAAGACATATCATGATGTCTCTATTATGAACCTCGGTAGTAGTCGTCTTAACTGAGATTGGCTTAGCAACAAGAAATAGTGCCGCTAATATGCTTACCACAAGGCATAATACAGTCAATACTTTAAGTAATTCATATCTTATTACCAGCCCCTTATATTGTGGCGTATTGCGAATGAACTCAGTATTAGCACTTCTGCGACCTTTGCTGTATTTTGCTCTCGAAAAAGACGTAACAATGAATAACACTGCCAGAGCCGCGACGCCAATATATACGATAAGTGTATAAGTTAATTCCATGTCAACACCACCGTTCTAGCATCTTCAAATGCCTTTTCTATATGGCTTTCTGCCTCGTAGGCAAATTCCGGCTTGTAGAACTCTTCTATAAGCCCATGAAGTGATGGGATATTCAAAGCCTTGATCTCAAATAAAGAAAAGTTCTGAACATGAACTCCTGTTGCATGATGTGCAAAAGTTCTAACTAAAGAACTTAATCTCAAGTATGCCTCTCTATCCTCCAAGTTCTCTTTCTTGCAAAGTTCTTGAAGCTCATTAATCTTCTGAATGTATTTACGCTTAAGCGATGGTAAATCGGTCTTATAAGGCTTGACGACCTTAGGCTTCTGCTTACGAACATACGTAGGAAACTTAAAACCTCTAAGTTTAAAGAAAAGAAAAATAGCAATAGGCAGAATCACTGCCGCCGCTAGCGCCAATGTAAGAAGTAATGAGTATTCAAAAGGATTTTGCAAATTAACGGGTGTTTGCATGCTTATGTTTCTCCAATAACTCAATTAACTTAGTAACGATTTCCTCTTCTTTGTCGATTGATACGGTCATAATGCCATGCCTTAGAAGTTTTCGCTCGTTCTCTTCGACAATTCTGGCATTGTTCTCCTTTTCAATCTTCATAAGTTTTTTGTTTGAACTAATGAATGCAGGAACATAGTGGTCATTCCCAACGTCAAAGCAATTGAGTCCGCCACTAGTGATTTCAGAGTCGCTAATATTGCATATCAGGACGTCATGTCTGCAAACCAATCTCTTGAGAGCAGTTTCAGTCAAAGATGATGTTCCCTTCTTATCTGTTACGATAAAGATAATCATCTTTCGTCTGAAGTTATTTATTAGGTAGTCAACAGTCTTCTCCATGTTGTTCGTTTTGCCTAGACACATTTCGGCATCACAATATGAGAGAATCTTCTCAATATTCACAAGACCCGTCTTAAATTGATGATACTGAATCATTCCATCTTTATTATAAGCAGAACCGATAGTGTCGCCATTCTTGTACGCCAAATACGCAATGGTACCAGCTGTATATAGTGCGACGTCCTTCTTACTAGCACCCTCTTTGGTGTGAGCAGACATTTTCGTGCCTGTGTCCATGAGAAGCATAATGTTATGCTTCTTGTCTGCGACATATCTCTTTACCAAGAGACTCCTACTTCTAGAAGATGACTTCCAATCGATATCTCGAATGCTATCTCCAGGCACATACTCACGAAGATCCTCAAAGTTCATGCTTCGTCCCATAAAAACCGAAACATATGTACCATCTAGTACGTTACTTGTCTTCTTTGTCGCGAAAATGTTGACGTTTGCTTTAATTCTAGTGATATAGTCCTTTTTCATGGGGTCGGAATCTTTCCTATAATAGCGTCGATGATTTGATCTTCGTTTACGCCATCTGCAACTGCTGCAAAGTTTAATGTTATTCTGTGTCTTAATACTGCATGTATCTTAGCCTTAACATCATCTGGTGTTACATAATCTCTTCCATTCAATAGAGCTACAGCCTTAGCAACCTCCATCAAACAAATAGCGCCACGAATACTAGAACCGAGTGTAATATATTGAGCAAGATCTTCAGAAATATAACTCGATGCATGTCTTGTAGCACTTACAAGCTTAATGATGTATCGCTTAACAGACTCGTCGATATAAACGCGCTTAACTAAATCTTGCATGAGCTTAACATCAGCTAGACTTACTACAGTATCCTTCTTAGCAAACGCGTCAGACTCAATTCTGTTTAATATCATAAGCTCCTCATCCTCAGTAGGATAGTCGAGCTTCTCCTTCATGAAAAATCTATCAAGCTGAGCCTCTGACAATAAATAAGTACCCTCTTGCTCGATAGGATTCTGTGTCGCGATAACCATGAATATCTCCGGTGTTGGATAAATCTCTCCACCAATTGTGGTCTGATGCTCTTGCATGACCTCAAGCATAGCACTCTGTGTCTTCGCACTTGATCTATTAATCTCATCGAGAAGAACAAAATTCGCATGTACTGGTCCAAGTCTCGTATCGAAGTTGTTCGTAGAATAGTTTAGAACTTGCGTACCGATGATATCGCTAGGAAGCAAATCAGGTGTGCATTGAATTCTTGAGAACTTACCATTAACTGCCTCAGTCATTGTCTTAGCTGCAGTTGTTTTTGCAAGTCCAGGTACTGACTCAATCAAGATGTGTCCATTAACAATCATGGATATTAATAGCGCAGAACCAAGATCACTTTGCCCAACCATCTTCTCATAGTAGTATGAGTTGATTTGGTTAGCTACAATTAATGCCTGATTAATTTCTTCTTGAGAGATAACTGTGTAATTATTCATTTTATATCCCCTCCATTTTTCCTCGATTATAATAGCACATTTACTCCGTTTTTCCACAAAAACGAGCAAAAATGTACTTTTTTCTCAATATTTAATAGATTCTAGAGAAATTGCCCGTGCATAATAATTAGAAGCCTTTGAAGACAGGAGAGCCTTTATATTGCTTTACAGTCTCTTCGCCTCGGAGCACACGCATAGCCCCAGCAGCCATAGCCTCCTGCTCCACCTCACCTGGAAAAACCTCAATAGGAGCTATCCATCCGCATCTTTTCTCAATACTTTGAATTATGTCATCAAATCTCATAAGTCCGCCAGTAAGAAGAATTGCATCTACCTTACCTTCAAGGACAGCAGCCATCGCACCGATACATTTGCATATCTGATAAACCATTCCATCCCACGCGCGAATGGCATCAGAATCATTATTAACTACCATCTCATGCACAATATCTGCATCATTTGTGCCAATTAAGCTGCTAAAGCCCCCACCGGTATTGCACATGTGTTCAAGTTCATCCATATCCTTGCCCTTGCAATAATGTATGAAGTCAACTATTCCGATGCTCCCTATTCTGCTTGGTGTGTATGGTCCATCTCCACCAGCGCCACTATTGCAATCCACCATGCGACCATTCGTGTGAGCTGCTATCGTTATGCCACCATCAATATGACATACTACTAAATTCAAGCTCTTATATTGCTTCCCTATTCTCTTCGCGTACTTCATAGCAACACCCTTCTGATTAAGAGTGTGCGTAGAAGGAGTACGATAAAGCCCCTTAATTCCTGTCATTCTGGCTAGATCTGAGTACTCGTCGACTACGATAGGGTCTAGCATTAACATCTTGCCTCCATAAATATCATGGAATTTCTTCGCAAGTTGAGTACCAAGCATAGATGCGTGCTCGAGTCCGCCCTTCATTTGAACTGTGTCTAATATTAACTGATTGTTGATCTCATACACACCACTTTCAACAGTATATGAACTTCCCCCGCGGCCAACAATAGCTGCAACATTGCTCAAATCGATTTTGTCATCAGCTAGAAGCTGTTTAATCATCTCGAACCTGTACTCAAGCTGGTCGTTGATACACTTGAACTTCACTAACACAGATGCGTCATGGAAGACCTTCTTCTCCCAAACCAGCTTCTCATTCTCGAAAAGGCTTAGCTTCGTTGAAGTCGAACCTGGGTTTATGACAAATATCTTCCATACTTTTTGATCTTCCATATATATGGCTCCTTATCTTTAAAGGCAATAGTTTGTTACATTATATTAGCAAAGATAACTCCCTTTGTGACTACGAAATTATGTATTATAATTATTCCGTATAGTAATATTTGTGACTTTACAAGGTTTAACATGAAGCACTTAGCAAATATATTAACTTCTATTCGAATGGCAGTTGCAATAGCAATTCTTTGTGTTGCCCCTTTTTCGCTTGTCTTCTATATTCTTTATGGAGCAGGCGGAGTATCCGACATGATTGATGGCACTATCGCTCGCGTCACCAAATCCGTGAGTAAATTTGGCTCAACATTTGATTCAGTCGCTGATATGGTTTTTCTCTCTGCTTGTATTCTTAAGCTTTTTCCGTTTGTTAGTTTGCCTATTTGGTCTTTGTTTTGGATATTAATTATTGCTATAGTCAAGACGGCTATTGTTGTTGTTATTTATGCCAAGAAGCAGATATTCGTCCTTCCTCACACTATTTCAAACAAAATTACAGGACTTCTGCTATTTAGTGTGCCTTTCTTGCTAGGCTTTTTCTCCAACAATCTTGTGATCCTAATAACTACAGTCGTAATACTCATCAGCGCATCCATCGCTGTCGCTCAAGATATATATCTATGCAACAAGCTTTTCGATGACGTAATCGATAATGCTTAGAGATTCAACTAATGTCTTTTCGAGAGTACTTAATATATCCTGTAATGATGCCAATTATGGCAACCGTCATTCCGACAAATACATACTTCATTTCAAGTTTGCCCGACGATACTATGTCCGCCCCTTCAGACATACTAAATGCACTAAAAAACTTAAGGAACTTGGACCCTTCAGCAATATTTGCAACCAGATTCAAAAAGTACATCAGTATTGCAATGCCTAGGCCGATGCCAAGACTACCACGCTTGATAAATGCTGAAATTCCAAAACAAATTCCTGCAATCTCAATTTGCATCAATACAAAAGCTAGATGGAGAAGACTAATTTCCTTCCAAGGTATCGTCTCGCCAATAACAGCAATAGATCCAATTGAAATTAAAAATACAACCACATTCATGGCCAACACTTGTGCTACCGTCGCAACAAGCTTCTCACTAATCACCTGAACTCTTGTAACGGGGTGAGATAGCAAGAATTCTGAAGTTCTATCCTTCTCTTCCTTTGCCAAAACCCCTACTGATATAAGTGCAGTATAAAAAGCACCACCTAGACCAATTATCGAACCGGCTTCAATTGCGTAGAAGCCTATTAGCGAACCAAAATTTATTTGATCCATTCCAAAGGCTGTGGTTAAAGAACCCATTGACGAGAACATTTGCGTCATCGAGTCCATCTCTCCCGTCATTTCCGGGAACATGAAAACACATATAGCTACCATAAAGGCTATTGATGAAGTCCATATCCAGAAAGTCTTCATGCCCTGATTAAGTTCATGTTTTACAAAAGTCATTTTTTCTCACCATTGTTAGCCTTCTCATTCACATAGAAATGCATGAAAACTTCCTCAAGGTCTGGCTCGGCAATCGTCACATCACTTATTTCGCTTTTAGCTAGCTGTGCGATTAAATCCTGAATCTGCCCACCATATAGGAAAGAAGTTCCTCCTTGTACCTTTTGAATATTCCTCGCATTCGTAAGCTTAGTTACATCAAAATCTCCAACAACACTAATCTTTTTTGTATTTGTCTTTGATAAAGAATTCACACTATCACAGGCAATCATCTTACCTTCTTTTATTATCGCTGCTCGAGTGCAATTTCTTTGAATCTCCGAAAGCACATGAGATGATAAGAATATAGTGGCTCCCTCCTTATTTCTCTCATTAAGGATCTCGAAAAACTCCTTTTGCATTAGAGGATCCAATCCGCTTGTAGGCTCATCAAGAATAAGAACCTCAGGCTTATGTTGCAAAGCGCAAACAATTCCAACTTTTTTTCGATTTCCAAAAGAAAGCTCATCTACATTACGGCTCACATCTAATTGCAATCTCTCACATAGTTCCTTGCTTTCCTTATTGCAGTCTTTCTTTCTCAATTGCGCCGAGAATTTAATAATTTCTCCAACTCGCATTCCCGAGTAAAAGGCAGTTTCTGAAGGCAAATATCCGCACTTCTCAAGCACTTTCTTGCTCTCAGTCACTATATCATTTCCAAGAATACTAGCCTTTCCAGATGTCGGACTTATTAATCCTAGCAGACTTCGAATTGTCGTGCTTTTTCCAGCACCATTAGGACCAATGAACCCGAAAAACTCGCCCGCCTTTACGCTAAGAGACAAATCAATAATTCCTCGAGCCTTACCATAGTATTTCGTCAAACCATCAATTTGAATTGCTTCCATTTTGCCCTCCTGCCCTATTAAACTTGACTTATTCGAAAAACTTCATCTTCCTGTCAATCATCTCATCAACCCTATTCATATACCCAATCGCATCCTTCACACAAGGACATCTCTCAATACGATTCCCCTCGAAAACGCGCTTGCTTATTGCGCCCGCACCTATCGCCAGCACATCGGCCCTATCGCTCATCATGGCAACGTTATACAAACACTCAGTTCCTTCCTTGGCAAATCCAACATTTTCCAATCCAAAACCCGTATCCTTTTGTCTGTACATATAATACGGCGAGTATCCCCTTCCATCCAAACTATCGTACGCTTTACTAACCTCTTCATCAACACTTCCGCGACCATTGTTCGTACTCAAGCAATCCTCTCGCGACATTCGCGCATTTTTCTTCTTGTAAAGTGAATGAATAGTAATATTCTCAGGCTCATAATCGAAAAGCACTTCCAGCGACCTGTTAAGCTGCGAAGCATCCTCGTATTTCAATCCCGCAATCAAATCTGTATTAATTATCTCAAACCCTACTTTCCTAGAGAGCTCAATACAATCCAGTACATCCTTGCTATTGTGTTTGCGATTTAGCCTCCTAAGTGTCTCGTCGCACATGGTTTGCGGGTTAATACATACCCTCTGAACTCCTGCCTCCCTCATTTTACGAAGCTTAAATTCATTAATCGTATCTGGCCTTCCAGCCTCTATTGTGAATTCGCAATTCTTTGCAAGCTTAACACTTCTCCCAAAGCATTCCACCACATTTGCGAAGTCTCTATCTTCAAAAACCGTAGGCGTACCTCCCCCAAAATACACCGTTGACACCTCTCGTCCAAGCAACTCCAGACCACGCCCTATGCCCTCTATCTCGCGCATCAATGCAACTGAATAATCATGAAGCAGATCCATATGCTTGGTGATATCTTGCGAAATGAATGAACAGTATTCACATCTCGAAGGACAAAATGGAACTCCCACATACACGTTTAGCGCATCCGGCCCTTGTCTTGCAAGAACCATGTCCTCGTTTCTAGCTGTCTCAATTGCTCTTTTCGCCTTATCCTCACGCACCAAGTACTTAGATGTCAGCTCACTAGCACTATTAAGCTCTCGCGCAACAATTGTCGGCCTAATGCCTGTTAGACTTCCCCAAGGAAAGCTTTTTCCAGTAATCTGCGACAAAAGCTCATACAGTTGCCTTTTTACTTCTCTTTTTGAAGGAATTCCGTCCTCGTTTATGTTTCTTTCTACAGATAAATCCCGATATCTCAAATCGTCCGAGTTCGTAACAAACGATTTTACAATTCGATCGCCAACTTGACTTACAATTTCCAGCTCGTCACACCCTTGGCATTCAACAAAACCTTCTTCGCGATTCTCCTTTGGCTCATCGAAAAACAACCTGACAATATCGCCAACACCATAAAAACTCTCATGTCCCTTAAGTGTTACTCTCATTGCTTTCCTCATTCCCAACTAGCATCAAATAAAAGTCCAGATACATGCTCGAAGGCACGTTGTAAGTATCCGTTCCGCCCTCCTGCTCATTCGACTCCAGATATGCATCATTCGTATCCTCAGCCAATTGATTAATAAAATCACTCAAACTATAGTCCTCAAGCAAAAACCAGTAAGCATAACTCGCAAATAAATCCCTGTTTACCCCTGCTAACTCACTAGCGTCTCCTGGAATATTCACTTCCAAATCCGCATTTGAGTCCATAATCATTATTAGTACTCCTCGAAAATGATCATACAGTTGCAAGAATCCAGCATACCTAAAATCCGCTCTACTCGACAAGCATAGCGACATCGTAGCAACAAAATTCGCATCATTCTCGCGTGAAATTCCCCTCGCATGCGTAATCTCATGCGCCAATGCAATTGGGAAATCAACAGAATTCATATTATCCGTATTAACTATCGCCTCGCCAAATAGCGGGTTATTCATTCCAGTAATCGCTGTTTGACTCCACAGATTGCTTAAGCTAACCGGCTTCGCCCTTACATAATTCATACTTAAATTCAGCCCATACTCTTCGCTAAAAGCCGTAATGCAAGCATTTGCATCATATACGCACTCCTCAAAGTTCGTCTGAATGTGCGTCACGCCATTATAATCCTCGCCCAGTCTGCTTCTCGCCTGAGTCATTCCCTGATACGCCCACTCGCACGCCGCCTCATACTCATCAACAAGCAGTTCTTCATCGCTATCATCGTTACTTTCATTATTCTCAAATCCAAGTACTTCACTAACACTATCTCGCGCGTAATTTAATCCAAACATCAACTGAAACTGCACGACACCAACAAGTGCGACTACTAAAACAGCAACCATAAATTTGTACAAGAAAGCTCCGAGCGCCTTCTTCCCCTTGCTTTTTGCTAACTTCACAATAGAAACAACAAATAGAACTACTAATGGTATCGCCGCTATCGATAAAATCACCACAGCATTCTCAGTTACCGAAAAGTAAAAGTAGTTTAGAAATGTATAGAACCCATACGAGAATGTGGGATAAATACTTCGTGAGTAGTAGTTCACCCAAATATCTGGCAAAAGCGCTCCATTACGATTGATTATCGCAACAATAAGCAACCCTACAAGCATCACCGCCAATGCAATTCTAGCAGCAGTCTTCCTCATACGTCTCCCTATCTTCCAATTAGTGAAAAAATCAAGTACAAAACCCCATACATTATCGGTTGATGCACAATATATATTATTAGGGAATGCCTTCCCAAAAAATCCAACGGTGCTAACACCTTCTTACAAATCCCGCTGCACTTAGGAACCAACGACTTCCTATCTTTGTAACAAACCCTTCCAATCAAACACCCAGCTAAGAAAACCCCAATCCACGGAAACACTTCGATATAGTCCGCCACTTCAATTGGCATATTCGTCTCGATCCCAATAATAGTATAGAAAACATTCGTGTCGACCGTATAGTCATAAACACTAAGCGTATTACCGTACACCATCGCGCACATAGCAACAGATCCAATAATTGCGTTCATGACCTCGGCTCTCACCTTGAACTTCTCTTCAATAAATCCAATCATCGCATAAAGAAGAATCGCGAGACTCAGCAAATGCAGAACATTAAATATAATCAGGCAATCTACACCCACGTACTCCGTCGCAATCCACGTGCCCGCAGTAAAAGCAATAGCAACCGCCATCAGTTTCAAACCCCTAAATAAATTGTTTCTCGAAAAAGTACAACATACTCCCGATACTCCTACAAATATTGACAAGAACACAGGATGAGCAAAAGCCCAGAACCAATCCGCCTCCAGAAAATCAAAAGCGTCGACATCGAACATATACCTCAAATCGACAGCAAAATGCATATAAAGCATCACGACAAGCGCAATTCCCCTTAGCACATCAAGCTCAAACGCCCTGTTCTTAGCTATTTTAGCCTTCTTATCTACTGTCACTTCCATCAATTCCCCTCCTGCGATAAACATGCACCAATAGCTGTTGCATACACCGCATCTTCAGGAATAATAAAATTGACCTCATACAAAGCTGAAAATGTATCAAAAACCTGCTTACATTGCTTCAAAGTCGTAAGCTGTCCAGTAAACACAATATCCTTTAATCCAACTGACCTAGCCGCCAGTACCGCCATAGTTCCAATGGACTGATATACTAAATTAAAAATACCAATCGCCTTATCCTCTTTACTTAAATCATCGGCAACTTTACCAAAGTTCGAAGCCGTAATATGCATAGGTAACCCAGGAATCTCGCTCTTTGTAATATCGCCAATACTCAAGTCAACATTATTTATATCTCCAGCCGATGCCATCTCTGAAAGCCTCATGGGATTATCTACATTTAGTACAGCGTTGCAAAGCCCTAGGATTGTGCCACCGCCAACTCCCGATCCAATAATATGTCTTACCGCATCGTAAGAGGCGTTCAAGTATGCCGTTCCTGTTCCCATGCTTACAACAACAGCATTATTCATCTCCGAGAGAAATAGCCCGCCCAGTCCCGTAGCAAGAAACTCCGTAACCGCAACCGTTTTTATTCCAAGCAGTGGTCCTGCGGGAAAAGAAGCCCCAACACCCGTGATATTCACCTGATCTATATCCGAAATCTTCAGATTGTTCTCATCTATTAGTCTTCCAAGCGCTCCAAAAGCTGACGTCACGGGATCTGCCGCCTTAACGATGCATTTTGAAAGCAAATCTCTTCCAAACATCTCTACAATCTTCGTTGTACTTCCACCTACATCTATTCCAATAGTAACACCCATAGAGCCACCTCGTTTTGCTTGTTACTTTATATTATACTAAAATGATTTATTTGCATACAAAAAGGCCGTACAAGAAGTACGGCCTAATTTATTAATAACTTAATTTTACTTACTCGATACCGTGAGAGTAGTAGTAGATATACCCGCGGAATAAGTTAGTGTCGCACCATCATCGTTTGAATGTGGTAACCACACACTACCAGAAACACTAGCATCTAAATGATCATCAAGATTATTATACACTTCAACAGTATAATCTACTGTCTCACTATCAACCACAGTGAAGTGAACAACTAATCTATACCTATCCATTAGTACGCCATTCTTAGTAATCTGTGAAGTTGCCATAGCAAACGCTGGACTACCATTTACACAGAGTATATTTCCGTCAGAAGACAAAGTCCTTACAGCCGCGCCACCATTAGATCCGATATAATCAGAAGACAAAACGACATTCTCTATGGCTTGTGCATTCAGACTAGCATAATCAGCTGCATCATTATAATTATATACGTCCACATGTGCCTGCTGAACAGATATTATTAATCCATAAAAAGCGCCAACAGTTATCATCATAATAGCTAATGCAAGCATTACTTCAACTAGTGTGAAACCCTTCTTATTCTTATTTGTCTGTCTCATATATCCCTCCATCATCAAATAGCATGATTATGATTAGGGCAAGCAGCATTACTACATACTGTCACCCACGTATTACCGTTATTAGGATCTGTTCCATGTCGTAAAGACCTACCACACAATGGACATAATCCAGGAGTATACAAGACATTAGTACGTCTTGAAGACACTGGGCTACTACCTTCAGCAATACCAGAACCTATATCAGAAACCGTAATAGTTGTATTTGTCTCACGATTTACGTAAACACTTAAACTTCTATCAAGTCCAGCCACACTAGCAGCTCCACCAATACTCAATGTAGCGTTTCCAGAAAACTCATATCTGGATCCAACAGCACTATTTGAATAGTTAGATAAATCCGATACTGCTCTTCCATAGTTTGACTTAGACATTCTCAAATACAAAGAAGTATCATAGCTATATTGCAAAGTGGATAGAAAACCCTGTACGAGTGCAGTCGACATTATCATTAAGATAGCAACAGCAAGTACAATTTCTAATAAAGTAAATCCTTTTTTTGATTTATATATCTTAATCATATTAAGAATAATCCTCCCTTAGAATCCAAGAGTAACAAACTCAGCTTCTTCGGCAGAAACCGAATTAGACATCTGACCAACCTTCTCAGTAATCTTTGAATCAGCAGTCTTCGCTTTGTTAATATAATCGCTTACAGTAAGAGTTAATGCCGCAGCTAACATACATAGGATAGCAAGTACTATCACCATCTCTACTAATGTGAATGCTTTCTTGTTTTTTGAAAATTTACGCATGCAAACCTCCTCTAATAAGTGATTTCAGTATATACCTGTTGTCAGTATATGTCAAGATTACTTATCCATTGTGACAACTATGTGACAAGATTTGATTATCAGTAATAATAAAGGGGAAGCTATTGCTCCCCCTTTAATTAACTCTAATGAATGCTAAATTTTGGATTAACTTAGGCCCCTGCGACCTCTCCAAGAGCATCATCAATTTCGCCAGTAGCAGCTTCAACTTCGGCTCTGTTTGCATTGATAACTGATGTAGCAGACTGAGCTCTTGTGATGTAATCAGTTACTGATAGAACCAATACAGCTGCAAGGATGCAGATAATTGCAATAACTAGTACCATCTCAACGAGTGTAAAGCCCTTCTTTGACTTAGAAATCTTCTTCATGTTTGTTTCCTCCTTAAAGGTTTTATTTAGTTTGTAATTTGATTATAGCACGATTGTGAAGAAATGCAACACTAATTTTGAACTTTTTTTCACAATTGCTTCGCAATTAGCCTTCGGTATCTGGAAGGACAATTCCAGCTTCGTAAGGAGTATATACTTCGTCTACTCGTGGCTGTCCTTCTTCGTTATAGTACTGTCCCTGTAATAACACAAATATTGCCGTTGAGAAGTAAGTAGCAAATGGCCTGTCGTGGAACTCAAGCATTTCACGTGTAACAATTGATACACCGTACCAGTCACTATTTGGATCAGTAGTTAATAGAGGGCAACCAACTTGTCCACCAACGCAGTCAACATTAACTTCACCGTTCCAAGTAATATATGGTTGATCAAGATTAGGTACAGACACTCTATCAGTAAGATTTAGTCCATAGAAGTCTATCTCAGCTGTCATCAGTACGTATCCCAAATTGCTATCCTGTATAGTAACCTTATTTATCTTGATACAAGAAGGATTCGATTGCTCTAACAACTCAAGAGTATTAACGAATTGAGGGTATCCTGTTCTTTGGTACATTCCTGTTCCCATTGTAGCAACAATCGCATCAAAGCCTGCAGGCGTTAATTCATTATTATCAGGTACAGTGTTATATTGAGGAATACAATAACCATCGGTGGTTGAATATGTTACAGTAATTCTTCTTTGCACCAATCTCTCTGACGAGAAAGTACCATCAGGTAATGCTACATCATTAGTCACAATTGATTCAGACTCTATAGATTTCAAATAAGGGCATCCGTTCTCTTCAAACATTGCCATAACATATTGCTCAATACACTCTGTGTTCAAATATGGAAGAAATTGGTTCTCAACATCAGTTATTTCGCTATTGAGTTGATCGATTTCACCACTAGTATTATCGCTAGCATCTTTCAAGCTGTCATAGTATTTCTTCTCACCTTGCAATTGCTCTTGAGTAAGCATAAGTTTGGTGTAATTTGATTGAAGAGGTTTAATTATTATCAAATAGCTCATTAATACAAAGATCACCATACCAAGACCAAACAATAGTATTTTTGTAGTATTTCCCATCTTAGACATTATGATTCACTTCCTTCCGTTGATTCTGTTGCAGCACTAGCATTAACATAATTCAATACAATACTAGCATTGGAGTTTGGAACAAATGAGAAGACATCGTTATTTGATACGAAGCTAAACTCTTCTTCTGTCAGTGTAGTTCCGTTAACTAAGATAGACTCAAGAGTATAAGTAACACCGTTTTCTTCGCGCGTCATTATGTTATCAAGAGTATAGCTATCTCCTGATTCAACAGATGTTGCGTTAACACCGCCCAAAGCATTCAAATCAGTGTTGTTATATGCAACTACTGAAACAACATAATCTCCTACAATGCTTCCAGTAATAGTGAACTCATAATAGTTGTTAATTACATTGTGTACATATGTAGACGCCTCCTCATTATTTTCTGCAGGATCATATCTTATGATAGAAATCTCTACATCGTTAAATAAATCGGAATTATTCAGCATGTTTACAATCTCAACTCCAGAATAGTATGAGAAAGTCTGTCCAGATACAGTAAACACTCCAGCTGTTGTTTCATAACCCGTAATCATAGTATCACTTGGAATACAAGCTTCAAGAAGTCTAATCGCATCTAAATCTGAAGTAATTACGGAATCAACATTAGCTTTGTGCGACGTCAGTGCAAAATAGTAGTCAGTCTTAGTCTGGAGCGTATTACTTAAATTATCATACTCTAAACCAAGATCTTGATATTCGTCACTTGCTAATTCTTTCTTCAAATCATTAATATTATTTTGAATAACTTGATTCATTATCAACTGAACGATAATAACACCAACAACAACAACAATCACGGCAAAACCAATTACAAATGCAAATCCAAGATATCTCTTCATCTTTGCACTTTTCTCTGTGAATTCTGCAAAGAAGTTCATATCTCGCTTCGCAAAATCTTTTTTTGGATTAATACTTGACATCGTAGCTATCCTCCTTATTCTTCACGAATCATAGCGCCACAGCAATTAACGAATTGAGCCAATTCGAAATCCTTAGGGCCAGAAACCGTACTTAGTGTGTTCAACCTATCAACCTGGGTACCAAGTTGGAAAGAAAGCTCTTTGTCAATTTTCTTGTAATCAGCTCCCGAACCGTATACAAAACATGTGCTAATACTGTCAATCCTATATTTTGAGATTGAGAACTGCGCTGTACGTGAAATAGCATCAGTAAGTCGCTTAAAATAGGCCTTAACAGCACTTGCAAGTGATGGAGAATCTGCAATCGACTCATGCCAAACATCTATGTCATCGATAGGAACAAATAAATCAGATTCAGTCTTAGTTATATTCAATCTTCTTGCCAAAGAGGACTGTCTATCACCACCACCTTGAAGCTTCTTAACAGACTCGGCAACCTGTCGAATATTACCATGACCAAACTGCATTCTCTTTGATAGTACTGGAAAACCCTTGTCAAGAACAGTAATGGTGGTTGTTTTTGCAGACAACTCGATTAGCAACAAAGTAGAATTCGCAACGTTTGTTGAACCATTTATCATGCCACTAGAGAACAACTTGCGAATAGCATTAGGATTACAATCAAGAGCAACTGGTATAAGGTCTGCGTTCTTCATAAAATCTCTGAAGTCAGTTACAACATCTACTGGCATAGCAGTAGCTCTAACCTTAAACTTCTCAACTCGCGTCTCTTCGTCAATAGTCTTTCCATAGATTAAATAGTCAACTACCATATCGCGGCTTGTACCTTGACCAATAATTTCATACTTAACCATATCCTTAAGTTGCTCCGGTTTAACCTTTGGTAGCTCAAGGTCACGAGTATGCAGGTAACCACCTTCAGTAGTAATAATCGCATTCTTATTTGCTATATCTAATTTAGCAATAGCATGCTTCAACGCCATTACAATACCAAATGAATCAGCTATCTGACCATCATTGATTGTATCAGCTTCTAGTGGAATGATTCCGAACTTCTCGATCATTACAACTCCCGTCTTAGGATTATATCCTCCAACAGCAAGCTTAAGATTTGAACTAGAGGTATCGATTACTAAATTCTGTGTATTTCTTCCAAATGTAGAAAAATCCATTCTTATCTCCTTTCAAATTATATGTTAATAAAGGAAGCCATGTTGAGAATAGGCATTGCAACAGCACCAACGACTAGCAATACTACAACAGCCATGATTACTATCATTACTGGCTCGAGAGCTGTTGTCATCTTCTGAGTAGCAGAGTCAGCCTCATCCTCGAAGTAATCAGCAGCCTTATCAAGAATAGTATCCAAAGTACCTGATTCCTCACCAATCGCGGTCATAGCATAAATCATTGGAGGAAACTCAGTAATTGGACGGATAGACTTTGAAAGTGTAGATCCTTTTCGAATCTCTATTCTTGCATCATACAATTTCTTCTCAAGAATCTTATTGTCCAAAGTTGCACCGGTTATTTCTACCGCCTGAAGAACAGAAATACCACTTCTTAGTAGGGTAGACACCGTACGAGTAAATCTAGCAGCAGCATTCATACGTGTTGCTTTTCCGATAATCGGAGCCTTTAGCATAATTTTCGCCCATATCAATGATCCGTTATCGGACTTCTTCCAAGTTTGGAATGAATATACGATAGCACCACCAATAAGAGCTACTAACCACCAGAACTCTACCAATCCATTACTCATTCCCATGACAAACATTGTCAAAGCTGGCAATTCTCCTCCAAGATCTTTGATCGTCTCACCAATACCTGGAACAACAAATGTTAACAGGCCAACCGTAACTAACAATGTAACGGCAGCAAGAATCTTAGGATATATCAACGCGGACGATACTCTGTTCTTCATTTTGCTATCCTTAGCAAAGTGGTCAGCCAGTCTTGCTGTTACCTCATCTAATTTACCTGCCTCTTCTCCTGCTGCAACCATGCTAATCATAATTGAAGGTAGATATTCACTCTGCTCTCTAAAAGCCTCAGTAAGTGTTTTACCAGACTGTATGGATTCATAAATCGCACCAACACACCTCTTCGCATTCTTGGTTTCAACCTGCTGATATAACATATCTAACGCACGAATTACCGTAATACCTGCAGCGAGAAGTGATGATAGCTGACGCGAAATAATAACTAATTCCTTCGTCTTCAGCTTTTTGCTTCCAATTTCCATGGTTAAAATACTTGGACCAGTATCTGTTTCAAGGGATGCCACAAATTTGCCATCAGCCTTCAGCAGACGAGCAGCGTCACCCTTTGAACCAGCTTCTATAGTGCCACTTGACTCTTTGCCTTTGGCATCTACGACCTGATATCTAAATTTAGACATAAACGTTTCCTCCTAACTCAAACGATATTAGAAATCAATATCAGAGAACAACGGACTAAGAACTGAAGTTCCAGTGTTACCCATATATCTCTTCAAATCATCAGGGAAACGGCATTTCGTAATAGCAACTTCCCTAGATATGATATCTCTCTTAACTAACTCAGCAAGATAAAAGTCCAACGGACACATTCCCTGTTGAATAGCAGTAGCCATAACACTATCAATCTGGTAAGCCTTACCCTCACGAATGTTGTTACGTATAGCATCATTAGCAATCATTATTTCAAACGCTGCGCATCTGCCTCCAGTTATTTTAGGAACAAGAGTCTGAGATATAACAGCAATAAGTACTGTACCAAGCTGTATTCTTACCTGATCTTGCTGATGTGGAGGGAATACGTCAATAATACGGTTAATCGTATCCGCTGCACCAGATGTATGCAATGTAGAAAGTACCAAGTGACCTGTCTCAGAAGCAGTGATTGCTGTACTGATTGTATCTAGGTCACGCATCTCTCCTACTAGGATAATATCTGGATCCTCACGAAGAGCAGATCTAAGCGCATTAGCAAAAGATAGTGTATCCTCATGAATTTCTCTTTGGTTAATCATTGCCTCTCCATGCTGATGAAGATACTCGATAGGCTCCTCAAGAGTAAGAATATGACATTTCTTAACACTGTTGATATGACCAATCATTGCGGCTAGAGTAGTAGACTTACCAGAACCCGTAGGACCTGTTACAAGAATAAGTCCTCGAGGTTTCATAGCCAACGTCTTAAAGATAGTCGGCAGTCCTAACTTCTCACAAGTTGGTATCTCATTAGTAATAGTTCTAGCAGCTAATGCGAAAGAACCACGCTGCTTAAAAATGTTACATCTAAAACGGCTATAATCCTTAACGACATAAGAGAAATCAATTTCTCCTCTCTCATTAAGATATTGCTGTCTTGATTTATCAATCATTGACTTGCACAAGAACTCAGTATCCGCTTGAGTAAGTACCTGATTGCTTAATGGCATCAACTCACCATTAATTCGAATCATAGGAGGAAGTCCAACAGTAATATGGGTATCAGACGCTTGACGTCTCACCGCTTCTGTTAGAATTGCCTCCATTGTAAGTGTAAATTCTTCCACTTCTTTACCTCCTAAAATGCCAAATATCAATCAATAGAATATGCTACACGCTTAAGTTCGTCCATAGTAGTAATGCCTTCTAGAACCAGTTCAGCAGCTGAATCCTTAAGCATTTGTGTGCCTTCCTCAACAGCAAGTTTTCTCATATCATCTTCAGAAGCGCGTCTCTCCAAAAGCGCCTTCATCTTTCTCGAAATAATTACAATTTCATGAATAGCTATTCGGCCTTTATAACCTGAACCATTGCAATCAGTACAACCTTCACCTTTATACAACTTCTGTCCGGGCTCTAGTTTGATTAGTGTCATCTCGCTCTCATCAGGATCATATGACTTACGGCAACTTGTGCATATTCTACGCACAAGTCTTTGAGATACGACACCAACCAGTGCCGATGATACCATGTATGGTTCAAGTCCCATATCAATTAATCGGTTAATAGAAGATACAGCATCATTTGTATGGATAGTACTGAATACTAAGTGTCCTGTGATAGCAGCTCTCATTGCAATTTCTGCAGTTTCACCATCACGAATCTCTCCTACGAGTACAATATCAGGGTCCTGACGCAGTACAGAACGAAGACCACTAGCGAATGTCATTCCAGCCTTAACATTTACCTGAACCTGATTGAGTCCAGGAATTTGAATTTCGACTGGGTCCTCTATGGTAATGATATTTGTATCAGGACTATTTTTCTCAGCTAGTAATGTGTAAAGCGTGGTTGTTTTACCGGATCCTGTAGGACCTGAAATCAAACAAATTCCTTGGGGTACCTGAACAATCTTATTAATCAATTCGTTATTATGTTCGTTTATACCTAGATATTTTCGGTTCAAATTACCGTCGTTCTTAGCCAAAATACGAATAACCGTCTTCTCACCATGAATTGTAGGAAGAATAGATACACGCATGTCAACAGGCTGTCCATTGATGTCTGTTTGAATACGACCGTCCTGAGGAATACGCTTCTCAGCAATGTTCATTCCACCTAGAATCTTAATTCTCGTTACAATAGCATCTCGTGCAGATATAGGATTACTCATAATCTCTTGCATGACACCATCAATACGGATTCTAACTCTAACTCTATCTTCCATCGGTTCGATATGAATATCGGAAGATCCTGCTCGAATAGCATAATCAATCATCGAGTTAACAAGCTTAACAACCGGGGCACTGTTAACTGCCTCAGCAACATCAGCACTGAGTCCCTCAATAACTGCACCTACGTCTTCAGATAATTCCTGAGCTGCCTGAGCTGCTTGCTCTTTACCATAACTAACACGAATTGCATCAACAATACCCGTATGAGTAGCAAGCATAGGAGTACATTCATATCCTGTACGGAATTGAACGTCATCTTGAATGAACATATTAAGCGGATCATCTAGTGCGATAATTAGCTTCTCTTCATCAAAACCAACAGGTATAACGAGATTATCAATACAGAACTTCTCGTCAAGAAGAGCTGTAGCCTTAGGGTCTACTTCAATGTTTGACAAATCAATAATTGGGTAATTGTATTGACTAGAAACAGCACGCAAAACGTCAAACTCAGACATCAGACCCATCTCGGTGATTACCTCACCAAGTCTCTTGCCAGTGTCTTTCTGTGCGCTTAGTGCCTCAGCCAATTCGGCAGCTGTTAAGAAACCGCTTTCAATAAGAATGTCTCCCAGCCTTTTCATCATATCCCCCTTTTGAAACCATACCGGTTATAGCATAAGGATATACCAAAGAGCCTAAAACTATAATGCATAGACATGTTGATTATGTTACGTTACAGTGCATTTTGTGCACGATGAACGTACCCCCGACTGATATATCCCTAAGACTATACAACAAAGCCTAAAATAATACAAGTTTTTTTATGTATTCGATTTTAATGTAGCGTTTGATTTTTTCGAATTCTGAATGACATATTTTTTTGTTCAAAATTCCTGATTAATAGTGTATATTTATTGGGTACTATTAAGGAGGAACTCGTGTGAATTACTCTGATTTATTTTTTATTATGTTTGTTACTTCTTCGACTATGTTTGGAATAGTATTTGGAAGTTTCTTAAATGTAGTTATTTATAGGATACCTGCATCGAAGACAATAGTTAAGGGACACTCGATGTGCATGACGTGCGGTCACACTTTGGGGGTGTTAGATTTGGTACCAATACTAAGCTGGCTCTTTTTAGGTGGTAAGTGCAGATATTGCAAGGCCCCTATTGCTTCAAGATATTGTAAGATAGAGTGCTTCACTGGACTATGTTTTCTTCTGACTGCTCTTAACCATCGTGAGATTACAGAGCTTCTATTACAAGGTTCGAATAAGTTTTTGGTTCCGCAGTTTGCAATGTATTGCACCTTCCTGTTGATGATATGTTGTGTCATATCCGTGATGATGATTTTTTATGATACTCGAAAAGCATATCTTCAATTTCCTCTTATTATTTTGATTAGTCGTGCTTTAGTTGTTCTAATCTACGGTATCTATGTAGGTAACATTACGCTAGCTTTATATAGCATAGCGATATTCATTATTATGTCTGTAGCATTTATTGCTATACCCTATATTGTAATAAGACTTGTGAAAGCGAATTATAGCAAAGTGGATTTCTTGTTTGATTTTGCAATGGGTACTGCATTAACATTTGTATCTCAATATGCATACGTCAATAAGTTTGAAAAGATTTATACTTTCATTCCTTTGTTGACTTTCTACACTATTGTGCGATTGTTAACTAAAGATAAGAAATATGAGAAGTACATGGGAATCTTGTGTGCTAGCATTATTGTCTTATTGCTAGCATCGAGTATTATATTAATGTATATATATTAATTGGAGGTTTTTATGTCTGGTCATTCCAAATGGAGTAATATAAAACGTAAGAAGGAAGCTTCGGATTCAGCAAAGGGTGCAATATTTACTAAAGTTGCAAAGGAAATTGCCGTTGCTGTTAAGGCCGGTGGTGCAGATCCTGAGTCCAATTCACGTCTCAAAGACATCATAGCGAAGGCTAAGTCTGCAAATATGCCTAATGACAATATTAATCGCGCAATAAAGAAAGCGGCTGGTGCAGGCGAAGGTGATGATTACGAAGAAATCGTATATGAGGGTTACGGACCGGCAGGTGTTGCTGTAATGGTACGTACTTTAACTAATAATCGGAATAGAACGGCTGCAGATGTTCGTCATATTTTCGACAAGTTTGGTGGAAATATGGGAGTATCCGGAAGCGTTGGATTCATGTTTGAGACTAAAGGTACTATTCTAATTAGTCCTGAAGATTTTGAGGATGAAGATCAAGTAATGATGGACGCTCTAGAATTTGGTGCCGATGATTTTGTTAGTGAAGAAGATTGTTATTGTATTACCACTTCACCCGATTCTTATTATAAGGTAAGAGATGGACTTGAAGGAAAGGGTTATACTTTTATTGACACTACGCTTGGCCCTGTTGCGACAACTACAGCCGAGGTTACCGACCCAATTGCTTGTGAGCAACTAGATAAGATGCTTGATATGATGGATGATAACGAAGATATTCAAGAGGTCTACCATAACTGGGACAACTGATTAGTGAGGATTTATGGCTCAGAAATTTGACTCAACTAATAGGAAGGGGAAGAGTTTTCCTTTTGGATCTGTTAGCGATAGTGTTGACAGTGCTGATGAGTTGGGTCTTTCTTCTGTCCAGAATTCTACTGAAACAAGCCCTGTGACTCCTGCGAGACATGGAATTCTTATCCCGGAGTTAAGATCTACCATACGCAGATTTGAACGTGCTGGTGAGACAAGAAATCATCGTCAGGACGACCAGCACAGTGTCGACAGAATCCTTTCATCAGAGGCTCTGACACGCGATGCTTTGTCTCATATTGGTATTGTTTCATTTGTTGGCCCTTCCGGTACTGGCAAGAGCACAAGAGCAATTCGCGTTGCGAAGGCTAATGATATTCACTATATTATTGATGATGGTCTTCTAATTAACGGAAGCAGGATTGTTGCTGGTACTTCGGCTAAGAAGGCTCCGACCAAGATGGAGTCTGTCAGGCAGGCTCTTTTTTCAGACCTTACCCGATCGGCAGTAATGAGAAGAGCCCTTGTAGAATCTAATCCTGCAACTTTAATGATTCTTGGAACCAGCGATTCTATGTTGCAAAAGATTTGTAATAATTTGTGGCTGAATCAACCTTCAATGTTGATTACTATCGAAGACGTAAGTTCTGAAGAGGAGATTCGCGAAGCGCGAAATACTCGCTTATCTGAAGGAATGCATACAATTCCTGTTCCAAGCATGGAAATTAAGCACGAATTCTCTGGATACTTCTCTGACCCTTTCAACAGACTTCGTCAGCGATTGGACAAAGAACGCGGTGTGTTACCTGTTGTTCCTGATACAGAAAGAACAGTAGTTCGCCCAACCTTCTCTTCACTTGGCTCATATTCGATATCTGATGAAGCTTTGATGGATTTGGTTAGACTTATTCTAAAGCGAGTAAAAGGTTTTGCAGAAGTTGTTTATCTTAAGTCTGAGAAAAGAACATACGGAGTTGTTATTAGTCTTGATATTGCTATTTACTACGGCCATGACGCTCAAGCTGTATTATCTCAAGCCCAAGAACGAATAGGAAGAGGTATCGAGGAGTACACATCTATTACTATTCTTTCAGTTAACGTACGCGCTTGCCGATTGTTGCATTCTCCTTCTGACAATATGAAAGAGGTAACTTAATGGAAAAAATCTATACAATTCCTGTAAATGACGCATACACTACTGAGTGCGATTGTCCAATATGTGTCTTAAAGAAGAAATCTGAGGAAGACTATATTAATTATTATCTTGGTCCATCACTAATGGAACCGGACACTAGAATGATCACAAACAGAACTGGATTTTGCCCGGATCATATGGGAATGTTAAATACAAGAGAAGCAAATCGACTCGGCTTAGGCCTTATGATTCATACCCATTTGATAGACATTCGTCAAGATGTGACAAATACTTTATCAAATTGTATTCCTAACAAGCGATCATTGCTTAAGGGTAAGTCAAATGAGTACAAGTCAAACCTCGTGTCTTTGGCTAATAGAATAGATGGTCGCGTTTCATTATGCCCTATATGCGACAAAATTGACTATTCTATGGAAAGATATATTGACGTTATACTTTGGCTTTTTGTACATGATCCGGATTTCAAGCAGAAATTTGCTAATGCAAAAAGTCATTGTTTACCGCACATTGCTATGTTGCTAAGAGGCGCAGCGTCGAAGCTTTCGCAGAATGAAGCAGTTGATTTTTTGACTATTTTGTCATCCAGTCATAAGAAATCACTAGACGAATTGATAGCAGATGCTGAATGGTTTACATTAAAATTTGATTATAGAAATACAGATAAGCCATGGGGTAATAGCAAGAATGCTATTCAGAGATCAATGAGATTTTTAAGCTCAGATAGGAGTGATTTTGATGAGCAAGCAAAGAAAAGAATCGACAGAAGTTAGTGTTTTTCCTGAGTTAATCGATAACGCACATTCTGATAGTTTTTCACTGATAATCAAACACGATTATTATTCTTCGGATAGTGACCATGGAAGAAGTCTTCTAGATGCTTTTATTTCTTCGATATTAATAAATCACACTAGCGTCGCTAGTATTTATTTTATAGATTCCGGAGTTAAGTTACTTTCGACTAATAACGACTTATTTGAATTAATTGCAGAGCTTTCCTCTCGAAAAATTCGCTTATGTGCTTGCCTGGACAGTTATCAACAGTTTGAGGTTGAATCAGATGACAGAGTAGACATTTGCTTTCTCGATTCTATAGATATTGCCACTGAAGTTCTTGCAATTGATAGATTGCATACCCTGGAATAGTATTGGTTAGCTATTATCACGACAAAAAAGCCGGAGTATATGCTCCGGCTTTTATTAGTAAAGATTAAAGATTAATAGAAATACTCATATTCCTCAACAATATAATTGGAGTATCGTATCGAGATATTACCATTTGTCTCATCATAAGTAGGTCCTGGACAATAAGGAATAATAGCTTGAGCACCATCCCTGTACATCATTGAGGTTGCTGAGATTCTTCCGTAGAAGTTTGTGCTGTTGCAAAATTCTACTATTCCCGGATTCGATGTGTCTCCATATACACCAATATATGCATCAATTGTAGTTCTTGGTCCCAAAGTTACTGTGTTTCCCTGCGCTCCAAAGATGTATACATGAGGCTTTGTTCCAGATGTAGGAGCTGCTCCAGGAGCACGGCCTGACGAAATAATACCACAATCGTTTGTATTAGTTCCAATTGTAAAGTGAACGTTTGGAGCTAGAATAAAACGCACCCAATTATCAGAGCCTGTAGCATTTATTACATTAAAATATCCATTTGCAATAGTAAAATCATGGTCTACATAGAATGTATAGTTACCAGCAGCCAAATCTATCGTTACATCTGGAGTTGTTCCACCAGAAGCTGACGGATTACCTAGACTATTACCACTTATGATGTATCCACCAGGATCAGGGCTAACACTTGAAGTGTTGGTCAATGCCAATAAAGAAGCAGTACTATGGGAATATGGATCGCCAAATGAGGCTGCCACAGTAGCGCTACTAGGGAATCCATTCGTAACTGCTGTTGCCACAATTCCAGATAGATATTCGTCTATTCTTGCAGAAATCTGCTGTTGCATAGTTGAAGATGCACTTGTAACAATACGACTAGATGCTTCAGTCGTTATAGTAGCTGGATTTGAGTAGCTACCTCTTTGTAAGATGAAGCTATTTGGATCACTATAAAACCCATTCAATGACTGATTGCTAATGCTTCCAATTGCATTAAAGTTAAAGTTATAAGTAGCAATGCTGTCAGCGTCAATAGGATTGCCTTCAGTAAAATCGCCACTGATTACACTTCCTCCATTATAGAAAGCATCACCTGTACCATCTCCATCTTCCGACAAGAAGAATAGACTTCCTCCAGTAATCGCTAGACCTGCACCATCACTTCCGTTTACGTCAAAACCTGCATCTGGTCCATATAAAATTACGTTATTATGGAAGGCGTTACCAGAACCCGTAGTCAGTATCCCTGTGCATACAACTTCGCAGCTATAGACAGAACTACCAGTATTTCCCATGTGAGAATCACCCAATAATAATGCAATATTATCTCTAGCACCTGGCAAAGGATTCTGTCCAACATTCATCTGACCAAGAGCTCCACCATCACCTAGTTGAACCGTAGTCTGAAATAGCGAATTATCCTCATCAGGTGGATCACCACGAAGAACCATTCTAATATTCTCTTGCTTTCCATCTATTTCTGTAGAGAAAACAATCGTAACCAAATCAGTACCCGTCTTAGAGAAAGAAGCCGTTGTCATGTTGTCTACAGCCCCTGATGCACCAGGTACACTCGTTCCATTCACAGAAAAATCAAGAACAGCATTGCCATTAGCTAAAGCCTCTAATTGCTCATCCGTTATCTCCTGAAGATATACGGCCTGATAGAAAGCTTCTGCTACCGAAGTCACTGTAAGCCTCGCTTGGTTAGATTTTGATGAATCAAAATATCTCTGCCTTGTACTTCCGGTAATCATCATGGCAGAAGTAATCAGTATAAGTCCTACAGCCATAATCATTAATACAACAATTAACATCGAACCATTCTTGTTCGACTTGGCAGATTCTCTACTCATATTTGTCCTCGCTCCAATCATAATCGATAATCCTTTCATTGATTATTATGACTAACATATAGCTAAATTATCAATAAATCATTAACATTAAGTATTGTAGCATCAATCTAAGATGATTTCCATACCTAAAATGTCTGATACAGTGATGAATTATTTATTTATATAGCAAACCCGCTGTATTACTAGTACAGCGGGCAAGTGATATCATATCTAATTAAATAAATGAACTCTTATTGGTAGTAATTTTAGTAGTAATAATCAAACGCGATTACATTGTACTCAGAATACCTAATTGCTATATTTCCCGTAAATTCTTCAGCAGTCGGATCAGGACAATAAGGAATAGAAGCCGGGGTACCACCTACATACCTAATCGTCGTTGCTGTGATTCTTCCATAGAAATAAGGTCCATTGTTAAATAGTACTGTTCCCTCTGTTCCGTTATCAGAAGAACCGAACACTCCAATATAAGCATCAACTACAGCATATTGGTACATAGTAACTGTATTTCCACTAGCGCCAAAAATATAGACATGAGGTTTTCCCGACGTTGCTTGAGTACGACCTGTATGAGTTCCAGTAGAAATAATACCGGTAGTTCTATTTCCATACATATTCGCTGGTTGTCCTATATTCATATCGACACCATCAGCAAGGATGAAGCGCACCCAATTATCAGAGTTTGCTCCATTGATTACTTCGAAGTGACCAGAATTAATACTGAAGTTTCCATTAACATAGAATGTATAATTACCAGTTGCCAAATCACAAGTAATAGTTGCATCCTTGTTTGACCAACCAGAAGCACCAAGTGAACCGCCATTAATAATATAATTACCAGCAGTTAAAGTGGCACCATTTGCAAGTTGTCCACCAGTAATTACTGTGGATCCGGAAGGAGCTGAAGAAGGAACACCAAATTGAGTCCTAGCCTGAGCACTTGTAGGAAATCCAGCATCGATGCTACTCTGCAAGTCACCATTTAGGTACTCGTTCGCTTGATTTGCTAATTCTTGCATTAGTGAGTTACCTCCTACATAAGCAGAACTAGCAGCATTTCTCTCAAGAACAAAATTGTTATATGGGCTACTTGCACCCCAATTCTGTCCAGCATCGTTACCATATCCAGGATTCATGTCTCCATATTGAAGAACAGTATTATTAAGCGATCCACCATCACTTAGTATTCTTCCGTTAATTATGTTATACATGTTCTGTCCATATCCGTTGTAAACAGTATTACGAAGTACAAGATTATCAACATTAAAATTAAAGTAATTATTAGATACGGCAGTATTGGGGGAACCATCAGAATTTCTGAATACATAGCCAAGTTCACCATCAGGAGAAACAAAATAACAGTCTCCTTCACCGGCAGCTATCGTAATTCCATTTCCACCGCTACCTATATTGTAACCCGCATCAGAACCATAGAAGACCACATCATTATGATAGATATTACCGGAACTACCAGTAATAATTCCCGTACAAACAACTACAGAGTCCATTCTTCCAGTACCTGAACCAGCCAAATCAGAGTTCCCTCTTAGAACGACAAAATTATCGGTCGCTCCGGCTGGCGCACCAGCTCCAATTAGACACTGGCCTAAATCAGCACCTTCACCTGCATCAACACAGTTTTGGAATAAATTAGGATCATCGGTATCGTCAGGAGATGTCAAAGTCATCTTTACATTCTCTTCTTGCGAATCAATGGTAGTAGAAAAATAAATGATGATAGTCTCACTTCCGCCTACAACACCACTATCGAATTTCGCGGTAGTAGTATTATTAGACGTAGCTGCAGCACCGGCAACAGAAGAACCGGATATGTTGAACGTTATTTGTGCATCAGCAGCAGCAAGCGCCTCTAGTTGCTCGTCCGTAATCTCTTGTAAGTAGACTGCCTGATAGAACGCCTCAGCAACTGAAGTAACAGTAAGCCTTGCCTGATTAGCTTTCGCATTCTGATAGTATCTAGTCCTTGTCTCAGTTGTAATCATCATGGCCGAAGTAAAGAGAATAAGACCAACAACCATGATAATCAACACAAGAATCAGCATTGAACCTTGTTTGTTTTTTCTTTTATTGTGGATAAAATCTAGCAATTGTCTCATAATATCACTCTTTCTCACGAGAAGAAAAATCGTGCAAAACTTATTATTCACATTCTTGTCACAATTATAACACAGTAAAAAAAGAGGTTGTATCAACGAATCGCGGTAAATATGTCTAGTTTGTAAACAAACTATTGATAAAATGATAACAATTGATTTTCACATATTGATCAAATTCCTTAAGCTTGTTGATTCTCTTTGGTAAATTCCCCAGAAGACGGCTTCAAATCAACATTATCAGGTGTTGAAGGAATAATTAATGCTCCCTTAGAACCGTACTTTGCAAACTCTTCAGCCTTTTCAGCAATAAGATAATAATCTGGTTGAGTTGCATATCTGAGAACAGCCGTCGCAAAATACGCCTTATCCTTGAGCTTCTTTATTCTAGTTCTGGAGAAGAAATCGCCATGCTCAACACACTCTGATAGCGAATACACAGATTTTCGTATGCGAAATGCAGGAATAGAGAATTTAAGGTTACTAGAACAAATCGGACAAATTGCACAAAAGCCTGAAGCCGATGCTATAGCCTCGTTAACTGAAGGCATCTCCACTCCTCGATAATTGAATTCAAGTTGAATATCAGGATCTACAAGAGAGCTAGTAATAACACTTAGGAGTTCAGAAGTCTTGTTATGCTCGAAAAGTTCGCCAAAAACGAGAGCTGTATAATGAGCATCTGCGAGAGCGCTATGGAATGTATCGTCTTTTGGAATTTTGAAATAATCAACCGCATATTCGACACTTCGCTGCTTGCCCTTCTCTCCGGCAAAACGTGAGAATATAGGCTGCAAATCCAAAAAAGCTCGACGTAATTCTGAGTCTAGACCAAAGAACTTAAGGTTTGTTTTAAGCATATCAGGATCAGAAGTCCCCCAGCCAACCAGGATACAACTACTATCACAAAAGTCTAAAAATTGATTAATGGCCTCCTCGAAGCTGACGCCTGTCTTAAGATCTTCATTGCACTTGTGAGTGACCTTCTTAACATGATAATGAAGCTTCTTGTAACACCGAGGGCGTATAGTGGCTGAGAATTCGGATATACGAGAAACGCCGCCATTCTCATACCTATACTTCACAGCACCAATATCAATTATCTCCCCTTTAAGATTCGAGGCATCAAAAGAATACTGCTTTCCAGGAAATGGTTGATTCCATTCCATATCAAAAATGACGAACTGGGTTGAATCGGTTATACCGATACCCGCTGTAAGCGAACTTCTCACAAAGGTACCTCTTCTCTGTTTCTCATAGTTTTTTTACCATAATAATACAGTAAACAAACACCTGCAAGGCTAGCAGAGCTTATTATTACACCTACAATTATGTCCTTGTTGTCGCGACCTACGCAAACCTTCATATCGCCAGTTCCATCATACTCCAGTTCAAAGGCTAGAAACCCTCCAATTGAGAATGTTGGCACTTCCTCAGAATTTACTTCA
This sequence comes from Clostridiaceae bacterium, assembly GCA_012728275.1. Classification (GTDB taxonomy): domain Bacteria; phylum Bacillota; class Clostridia; order Saccharofermentanales; family Saccharofermentanaceae; genus Saccharofermentans. The sequence goes on from JAAYFK010000052.1 coordinate 82,870, forward strand.
ACATCAATTAAATCTGAGTATCTTGATCCTACAACAACAGAAATTACGTTACCAACCACGGGAGGGATTCCTGAAGTGTCAAGAGAAAATAAACTCGTCCCTGAAGATAAAGTCTTAGAATTCAGAGCATCTAAAGCTTCTTCGTCCATGCTATAAAGCAAAAACATCACATTGTATTCCACATTCTCGCCATAAAAAAGTCTAACGCTATTAACAGCATTCTCTTGGGGTTCAGCCTCTACTAAGAAAGGTCCATTGAATTCTTGATGAAGTTCTGTATCGTCCAGAAAAGTAGTGAATGTTGATCTTCCGCGAAAATTAGACATAGCATATACTTCTTGCCCTTCTACATAGTCATTCACCAATAGTATCTCATCGCCAACGGAAGGAAAAGTCGTAGAAATCTGACTTCTCACAAAAGCAGGTGTAGAATTTTTTATCGAAAATATGGGAGTGTCCATATTCGTACTTCTAGAAAGATAATTTAGTAAATCAACAGGAGTCCCAAATGCTTGATGGTTATCTGCCGAAATTGAATAAGGAAGAACAATGTAGTCAATTTTACCAACATCTTGAGAAGCAATAGAAAATTGATGCTCTCCACTTGAAATAATATCGTAACCATATGCAGTAGTTGCATCCTCCACATCCGGCTGGAAAACACTCATTCTAGTTATCGTTTGAGTATCTACTTGAGATACTGACAGGCAATATGAAAGGTTAATTCCTAATCCGATTATGACAGCAACCGTAATTAGTATGCTTGGAAGAATGCCTTCTGAACGATTATAAAAAATAAGTAAGGCTACAACGACAATACCGCCTAATCCTGAGAAATAAAGACTAAACTCGCTAGGAGCAATATCTATTGCAGAGCTGTTTGACAGGATAAGTAAGATAATCGTTAAGAAACCAACAGCGTAAAGCGTACCATCTGATATTTTTTTGATGTTCTTCATAGATACCGCAGCAAAAAAGAAAATCATAACAGCCAAGAAGCATAGTCTGGCAGCACCAAAACCATCCCCAAGATAATATGGATCGGTTACCATCTCAAGTGGAGTGAAAGCTATTGACAAGTGATATAAAAGTATAATCGCTAATATACTAATGCGAATCCTTATCGGGACCTTGCTGTTGAAAATAAAAATAATAAATAAAATAAATACAAAAATAGATAATCCGAAGACTGGAGCAATATTTCCAGAATCAGCTTTTGTAGAGTAGCCAAAGCCGTCCATCATTTTCGAGAGGAAGTCAAACAAAGTATACTTAACAACCAGGTTGTCCTTAATCGCATTGAAAGTTAGTGTTACTTCCTTGGCAAGAATCCATTGAACAATGGATACAGACGATAGCGCGAGCCCAATTAGCGTGAATGGAATAGACTTTAAATACATAATAATAGATTGGGTTTTGTCAACACGCATACACAATACAAGCATTATCGACATTAACGCTATGAATGGTAGACCGAATATTACTCCATAAGGGCCTGAAATAAATAGAACTGCTGTAGAGATAATTATCAGTATTCCATTAAAAGTTCTCGAGTCACGAAAGAATCTATCTAAGCAGCATACAACCAAAGGCAAGATAATGCATGCATTCATGAGTGCCGAATTCATCGAGAAAGATAAAACCGGAGCACACAAAGCATAAGCGCACGACAAAACGATTGTCATTAACTTATTACAACATATGTGTTTTCGACAAAGAAATGCCATCGTCAAAGCTGCAAGACCAATGCGAATAAGGTAAGCAGACAAATACCATGCTTCTCTAACACCTTCTCCAAATAACGTTCCTATCAAAAACAATGGGTCCAACTTCTCTGCAAGAACCTCGCGCAATTCGCTTCCATCGTCTAGCCCAACGCCGGTGTGTGTCATCCTTCCGTGAATCTCGCTAGCAAGCTCTACATCAGAGTCAGTGGCAGCAAATTCTTCAAAGTGGAAGACTCTTATAACCCCTAATCCCTTAGTTTTGCTAGCACTATTAGTGTAAGCATTGGCAGCAAAGGATGCTGATATGAAAATTAAAACAGGCAAAAGAAATACGCACAATACGTACAAAGTATTCTTGAAGAAAAGCTTCGAGAACAGCATGCCATTATTTCTCGTCGGTATTCTCATCTGTAGAGCCCTCCGAAGGAGAAGTAGAATCATTAATACTCTCTTGATCTTGATTATCTGGTTCCGCATTAATTTCTGTAGTCTGCGTAGCTTTCAGTGCAACTGAATCAGTAGGACCGCTCTCAACAACTTCACTGGTAATATCATCATTACTGCCTACAGCGTCTGACTGGGATTGAACAGCAACTGCTTGCTTCGTTCTCATACGTTTGATAAATATCTGCACAGCCAATAACAGTACAAATGCAAGTCCTGAAGCTAACGATATTAACGCTCCCTCCTTGAATCCTACTGGTACATAACTTAGCGAAATAGTATGAGTCCCCTTCGTTAAGTTAACTCCACATAAAGCATCTTGAACAGAAATCAATTCCGTCTCTTTGCCATCAACTGTCACTGTGAATCCCTCGGAATAAGGTACCGAAAGGAAAAGAAATCCATCTTCTTTTGCATCTATAGTACCTGTAAGATGTGTGGAATCGTAAGAAGTTACTAGAAGCTGCTCATCACCAAGAACATCTAGCATTTCTTGATATCCTTCTATGCTCTGTTCGTATGCATAGATATTCATAGGTCTGGTTGGAGTCTCACTATATTTGATAGTAACGTTTATCGGATTTCCATCATACTCACCTAACGATACAATCTGTTCAGAACGAGCCGGAACAGTCGTTGGGGTTTTATCGTCATCTCCTACAGTAATGACACAATTCGAGCTCTTGTTTGCGCCAACATAAAGGAACACTTCGCTTCCGATGGTAGCTTCGTCGATAACGATAGATACCTGTGAGTCTTGGGTGGTATCAGTAAATGCATATCTTATTGAGCCATCATTATTTCTAGTACTAGAAGCATTCTCGCAAGAAACATTCGTTAACTGCAATTGTGAATACACATCAGCATCTACTCCCATTGCTCGTATCCATTCGTTTGTCTTTAAAAAAGAATCATTATTATTTGAATCAGGAAGATAATCAATTATATCGTCGGAAGTCATAAAGCCCACAGCAAAAGCATCTTCGTTGCCATGAACGTCAATAGTAGAAGTATCTAGCTCCATATCAAAGCACAAAGGTACTCCTATTCCCTCGCCTACGCATACAAAATTTCTTACTCCCAAGATAGTAGCAGTAACTTGGGAAAGGCCAGCAGTTCTTATACTATTGATGCCATTATTATGAAAACCAAAATTTCTCATATAAACTACAAAGCTTTCTCTGGCAGTTGAAGAGAAAATGGAGATTCCCTTAACACCGTAAATTGATTGAACATTACACGAATTTGCAGGATATATCTCTGTTCGTTCAAACGGAGCATGACCATCGGAGCCTTCTGCCTTCTGAGCATAGTATCGAGCATCGACTCTATACATCGTATACAAATTGTATTCAGGAATTCCTTCATTCATTGCTACTTGACCTACCGTTCCACATGTGGCAACGAGCATTTCGAGAATCATCATCGATACGACAAGATCAGTATAGAAACCTTTTCGCTTATTGGTATTAAGACTAATCGCTCTAAGAACAAGACCTTGAATAAGGACGAAAACAAGGGTTAATCCGATTTGCAAATAATTCTCGTTTCCTTCACCAAACTTTTCGAAAAGAATAAGATAGCACCCAGCGCCAACCGCGCAAGTGCAAATACTTCTGGTTGAGAAGAACCTTATGCGACGAATTACCATAAATGCCATAAATACAATGAGGAAGCTCATCAAAAAGGACTGGCGATAAGGTATCTGATTGGGGAAGTGGAATCCATGCCAAATATAATTCAGCATCCGATTAGAGAAACTTAAGTACATAAAGGCAACTAAGAAACCGAATCCAATTTTGTGCTTAAGTGTAATTCCTGACTTCTTAGGAGCCATGAAAAATAATGGTAACAGGAGAACCATCATAACGCCGCAATAAACATTAGCCATACCATCGCGTATGTTTGGATGAGCAACAACCATAAATCTTGCTAAGAAATCAAATAAACTAGTCGTAAGCTTGAAATCAACAGGAAAATCGCCTCCTGTGGCAGAACTATTTTGAAGAATTATATAGGTGGGGATTGTCAAAACAGCAGTTAATCCACCAGCAATAGCGCTACCTAGAGCAAACCTACCAGCGCTTTTAAAGAAGCTTGCGAACGACATGCGGTTTGTAATTGATCTGTCTTTGGAAAACGTATGGATTATAAAATAATAAACAACAGCGAAGAGGCTTAAGAATAAGCAAATAAAGAATCCTGCGTAGAAATTACTGTAAATACAAACAGCAAGAGAAATAACATATAGTGAATACTTCCCTTCAAGCATCAGTTTCTTCAATCCTAAAGCAATAAGTGGTAGTAAAACTAAAGCATCACACCACATGATGTTCCAATAGTCGGTTAGAAACCAGCCACATAAAGCATAGGAGCTAGCAAACATAACTGTGATTGCATCTATTCGTTTCGAGTCATTCGAACTTAAGAAGAGTGTCATGAAGACTCCTGCAAGTCCTGCTCGAATCACCGTAATAAAGGCTACGAATGCTGGAACTGCAGTGGCGGTTACAAATACTACGAAAAGGTTAAGAGGACTCGCCTCATAGTTTGCGTATATGGCGTAGTACTCACTTCCTAGACCGCTATTCCACGAGTAAAAAAGAGAATCGCCGCTTAGTAGCTTATCTCTTAGTTCTATTAGAAATGGAGTGTATTGATGATAACAATCAACCGACATTATCGTAGCATTACCAAAAGGATACACCTCAAGGATTGCGAAAATAGCAAGCATTGCGCCTGCTGGGAGGAGAAAGGCCATAAGCAGTTTAAACCACTTCTTCTTTGTAATTTCCTCGTTAATAAATCTTGACATATTCTTCCCTCTTCTTGATTTTCTCCAAATTATAATATCACACTGTATTGCAAATGCCTCACATATACTTTGATAACGTAACATTAAAAAGATTATAATATGATAGAGTAAATTGAAATACTTTAAATGGGTGATTTTTACTATGGGACTTAGACTAAAAATTATAGTAAATCCTTCTTCTGGGAGAGAACGCGCGAAGAGTAACGTTGAAGATATTTTGGCGTATTTGTCATCGATAAATCAGCTTGAGCGTGCAGATATTTGCTATACTGCTGCAAAGCATGACGCGACTAGATTCGCTAGAACGATTAATCCCGAAGAGTACGATTGCGTTATTGCAGTGGGCGGCGACGGAACCGTTAATGAAGTGGTTACCGGAATTATGCAAGAAGGCATTGATATTCCATTAGCCATATATACGTCTGGTACAGTTAACGATTTGGCGACAAGCATAAATTTGCCTTCTGAACCTAACGATTTTGCGAGAATGCTTTTGCGAAAAAAGACGAGCCGTATCGATTGTGGCAAGGTAGGCGATTACTATTTTATGAACGTTCTTGCTGGCGGATTAATGACGGACGTTGCTTATAAGGTTCCTTCTGCACTGAAGACTAATCTTGGCCCTGTGGCATATTGGATAAGTGCTTTGGCTGACTTCCCAGATTTGAATAGAACAATTCAACTTAAAATAACCGCAAACGACGTGAAATACGATGTTGAAGCGACATTGTTTTTCGTATCAAATTCTCAAAGTGTCGCTGGTTTTCGCAAACTCATGACAGAAGCGGAGCTTAACGACGGTCTTCTTGATGTTTTGGTTCTTCGTAAGGTTGCCTACGCCGACGTGTTCCCTTTGCTCGGGAAACTGATGGTTGGAGACCACATATATAATGACAATGTTATTTATTTTCAAACGGATATGCTATCAATCGAGACTGACGCGGACACCCATGTAGTCACCGATTTGGACGGTGAGAAAGGGCCAGCGTTGCCTGTAAACATAGAATGCCTTCACAAAGCACTTAAATTAATAGTTCCTGATGAGGAGGATGTATTGTGAGAAACAAGAATAAGGATGAAGCCCCTAAGATAAGAAAGCCTTCATTAGACACGCCTTCGGTTGAAGACAGCGTGGACGCACCTGCGGAAACTCTGTCTGTAGAATCTCCAGTTGACGAGAATGTTGAAGCGAATACTAATACACCTGTCGAAGAAACCTTGGACGCAACGATATACTCGGCACAGACCGAAGATACAATTATTGAGGAGGATCCGCTACAGGTGGCTATACCTGCAGAAGAAGACATTGCCTCTCTTTCTCAGGAGGATAACCTAACGCAAGAGGTTGAGGATTCCGAAGAGGAAAGCCTTCCAGAGATGATTAAGAAAGATGTTGTTTTGCCTAAACATAAGGCGCATGGGCCTAATAGCAAGGGTAGTCGAAAAAGCAAGTCAGACCGAATGAAGCGTAACACGCTTGCAGTTAACCAGAGCTTGAATGATATTGATCCGGATGTTCTTTCTGATGAGCAACCGGTAGTAAAGAAGCAAAAGAAGAGTGTTATCAAAGAGGAATTCAAGGAGAATAAAATAGTACCTATTAAGGTAAATTTAGCTTCTCCTAAGGTAAAAAAGGAAGTCGATCCCGTTAAGGCTAAGAAGCGCCAGAAAAAAAGCTTGCGTTTCTTCGTAATCGGAATTATTGCAGTTGCCATTGTCGTTGGCTCAACTATTTTCTATGGGACAGGTCTAAGCAAACGACTTGATAGCCCTCTGACAATTAATGGCCAACAGGTAGATAGTGCGGAATTCAGCTTCATGTACCATTATGTGCTAATAGAGAATGGTGTCGATATTTTCGCTGCCGATACGCAGGAAATGTTAAATTCTACTTCAGATGATCCTAATTACGCTACAAACCGCGACTACTTCCTAGACTTAACGGCAAAGCAAATGCAAACTACCCAAATACTGTATGATGACGCTACCTCCCATGGTTATCGAATTGAAGACTCACACTATACGCTCGCTAGATCGTACGTTGATTGGCTTTCTGGCAAAGCTGAGGTTCTAGGTGTGTCGCTTGATACTTATATTCGCGGTGTTTTCGGAAGCCAGGTTGACGAGCAATGCGTGATTAATTCGCTAGCAAAGAAATACTTTACCGAGGATTATTCTTCAGATGAGAAGTTGGTTGAATTGCAAGCTTCCCTTGACCAAGCAGAAGAAGCCTACAACGCAAATTCGAACATCTATGATGTAGTTGATTACAAGGTTTTGCGTATTACGTATGAGCAAAGAGACGAGGCATTTATTACAACAGCTAACTTACACGCAAACGAGATTATTGAGTCTATGGGACACGATCAATCGCTTTTCGAGCTGTGTGCGGCTGAGTATTTTTCTGGTGAGACTCATGACAGGCTGCTTGAGCCTGATTCGACTTTGGTTTCCAATACGCGTTACGCGGATTTGGACCATACAGACATTAGGGATTGGCTTTTTGATTCTGCTAGAACACCTGGCGATGCGACGATTTTCCCTGACTCAGATGGTTTCCCAATTATCGTTTGCTTTGTTGACAGAAATAGACAAAATGACCCACTAAGAAACGTAAGAATGGTTCAAGTATCTTTTGGACAGGATGAACTTGGCAATGGATTAAGTCTAGGCGATGCGCAGTCTTTGGCTCAGGAAATATACGAATATGTTGGCGATGAGTCGAGCTTTCTTGAGGTCGAGAACCTTTATACCGATGAGATTCTGAACGGGTATGTCACCGTATCCCAGAGTGCCGACACCTACCGAGGCAAATTTGAGACTGTCATCGACGATTGGATTTATACTAATGGGCGTGCTGCCGGCGATAAGGTTATTCTTGAGTCTGAGAACGCCTTCTACGTTGTCTACATTGTGTCCGAGTCGGCTAATCCCGAATGGTTTGATCGAGTGAATAGCTTTATTCGAATGAATAACTATCAGGCCTACATGAACGAGATGCAAACTGAGTACCCTTATGAGTTCAAGCCAGCTGGACTTGCTGAAATTCAAGATGTTCCATAAGGCAACTATTGGATGCCCTTTCTTTTTCGAAAAGGATAGCTATCGTTAGAGCCGCCATATTATTACAAACAAAACACGCGCTAGGTTATTTCACCTACCGCGTGTTGTTATATTCTTCAAGATTAAACGATGACCATTAAGCTCCTAATCTCATCGTCTGGATCAAATACATGATTAGCACCAAAAAAGAAGTTGATAAAAGCGCAAATATCAATATCCATACTACAATCTTCTGTATCGCGTTACTTCTTCTGTTCTCAGTATTACCCGTTTGCATTTGCACTGTCTCCTATAATCATCGTAAATGTCATTTGCTCTCCATCGCGCTCTATGACTATATCAATCTGGTCACCAGCGCTATGTGCATCACGCGCCTCTATAATATCACTTGATTCGTTAATTTCAACTCCATCTACAGAAATGATAACGTCACCAGCAAATAATCCCGCTTGATCGGCTGGGCCATCAGGCACAACGTCGTTAACATACACACCCGGAATCGCTCCGAAATAGGACTCTTCCGTAATAGTTACTGCTGTAAACCCCATATATGGTCTGTTTGCTACATAACCATAGTTAATTAAAGATTGAATTACACTTTCTATCGAATTGATAGGAATCGCAAATCCAAGTCCTTCAGCCGAAGCCATCTTTGCGTTTGTAACTCCTATTACTTCGCCAAAAGAATTAATTAAAGGCCCGCCACTATTTCCCGAATTAATCGAAGCATCCGTTTGGATCAAAGTAACGAGATATCCATCATTACTCATCTCGCGCTCAACCGCAGAAACAACTCCAACAGTAACTGTACCAGCGAAGCTACCAAGCGGATTTCCAATAGCAACTACTAGTTCGCCTGTTTGAAGAGCCGAAGAATCTCCAAGAGTAACATATGGCAAATCCTCTTCGCTTGTTACCTTCAATACGGCTATATCGGTTTGCACATCAGCACCTACTATCTCAGCATCAAATAAATCGGTGTATCCAGGAATCGCAACCTTTACACCTGTTTGATTCTCAAGACTAGTTACAACATGAGCGTTAGTTACTATGTAGCCATCAGCTGTAATAAGAAAACCTGAGCCTGAGCCTGACCTAGCATTAACTCCACTCTCGTCGCTATATAAATAAACCGTTACAGTCGCTGGAGACACTTGATTAACTATCTCCACTGTCGTAAGTCGCTCTCTGTTAGGATCCGTTACGCCAGCCGCATCTTCCAACGAGAACCAAGGGTCAATCGCATCCGAGATGGTTGTAGCGACGGTTTCCTGTTCTTCTTCAGCATCATCAGCTTGCGACAAACTCTCGTATTGTTCATTATTGTTATGTAGATATCCAAATACACCCACTTCGCCATTTGCTAATCGAAAAATATAAGCCGACTGATAACCACAAAAAAGCAAACTAGCCGCAAGCATGATAGATACTATGACGAGTGGCGTATTAGAATGCTCACTCTTCCATCTCTTATAAAAGCGCTCGTCAAGCTTGGCAAGGTCTTCGTTACTTAGTTTCTCTTTATCCTCTTCTTGTTCTTGTTTTTGCTCTAGTGACAATTCTTCAAAAGTTTCGAACTTCTCCTCGGTAGCCACCGAAGTTGCCGTTGCTTCCGAAGTTGCCGTTGCCTCCGAAAACTCACTATTCAATTTCATTTCTTTATCTTCACCAAACGCGTCCATTACTAATCACCTCAAATCAAACGCTTTCACGTCTCTTTATACTACATCCTCTTGTCAATTATTGGGCAAATCTGGTCAAACTTCGAGCCTTTGCCCTTCTATATCGCACTCGCCCAACTTAATCGGAATCACCTTTCCAGAACTCAGCTGAGTAATGGAATACAAAATATTATCCTCGATCATAAGCTTACACTCGAAAAAAACCTTCACGTCATACGCATATTCTGTTCCAGTAATCTTCGCCCCAAGACTATTCAACAAATACACGATTTTCTCGCTCATAGCATATGTGCAATCTAGTTCGTATCTTACCCCTCGCTCAATAACTACAGGCAGAGCGTCCTCAATAGCATCCACCGCCGCCTTAGTATATGAGTGAACAAGCCCGCCTGTACCAAGCAAGACTCCTCCAAAATATCTTGTTACAGTAACCACGCAATCGGACAAACCACGACTAGTTAATAACGAAATCAACGGCTTACCCGCCGTTCCAGCTGGCTCACCGTCGTCACTAAACTTCTGCATTTTTGTATCAGTACTTACTATCCACGCGTATGCCACATGTCTTGCATCCGGATATTTAGAACGAATGGAGTTGACAAATTCCTCCGCTTGCAAAGGACTACTAACTCTCATCGCATTTCCAATAAAAACAGACTTCTTAATCTCATACTCAGAAGAGCCTAATTTGCTTAATGTGATATGTGAGATGTCAGGTACGGGATTCAATTATATGAGCTCCTTGTATCTTTGGTAGGCCATCATTAGAAGAGAGTGATCCTGACTATAAGTTATCTCTTGCATAGCGGCCTCTATCGAAAAATACTCTCCAGCAATAATTCCCGAATCCTCGAGAATAGTGATCTTGTCAGTATCAGCTTTCATTACGAACCACGATATATTGTTGTGAACAGGCTTCTGTCTGGTTATCGAATAGAACTCATAATAAGTCTTTCCACAAGGCGTCAGAATCTTAGCATCAACGCCTGCCTCTTCTTTGATTCTGCTAACAGCAACTTCTGTTAGCTTCTGTCCTGCTCTTACTACTCCTTTCGGAAAAGCCCATTCGTGCTTATCGTTACAAAGTAATAAAACTGTGTCTCTATAGAAAACTATACCACCAGCGCAATTACGAACTAACATATTATTCCCCGATTCATAATTAATGTAGCAATTTAATTTTAGCACACCTTTTTTTTGCTTTATATAGGTGTTTGTTCTTTTTAATTAGCAACTGTATAATGTCAATATGATGAATAATAATATATATAATGATTTTAATAATAAAAAGAGGAATTATCTACGTATAATTCAAAGAGTTTTTCTATCACTTGCTGTGATAGCAGCTACGCTTGCTTTTGTTTTTCTTGGAAGCTTTCTCGGAAGAGTAACTTCCAAGCCTTCTGATGAACCTATTTTTCGAGTAACATCAACTACAAGTTCATCCGAAACAACGGCGCCTGAGACTACAACTCAAGCGACGACTACAATTCCTGCGGTTTCTGAGTTGCTTGCAAGTGATGCTCTTTCCGATGAACTCTGGGGACCTCTTCCGGAGGTTACTCAATATACCCCCCTTACACGTAACAACGTACACGGAATCTACATCGGCACCGCTCAGAATCTTGATGCCAACATAGAACTTGCAAATAACTCTGAGATCAATTCTTTCGTTATTGATTTAAAGGAATCATACGGAATATGCTTTAACACTACCAACGAACTGGCTAACTCCTTAGGATATGTCGACGTCCAATATGACTTGCAGGATGTTTGTCAGGAATGCCACGACAACGGCATTTGGGTAATAGGAAGAATTGTTTGCTTCAAGGACTCTACTCTTGCTAGTGCTCGTCCTGACCTAGCAATTTGCGATGTTACGGACACTCCGCTTCTTTTCTATAATGAGGGATCAGAAGCCTTCATCAATCCATACAACCCTGAAAATTGGGATTATCTTATTGATTTAGCAATAGAAGCTATTGAAATGGGTGTTGATGAGATTCAATTCGATTATGTAAGATTTCCTACAGGAGGCACGACTACGGGAGCATCACCTTACTACGGAATTGAGGGCGAAGTACCATCAAGGTCAGCAGCTATTAACCGTTTTCTTCAAACTGCAAGAAGAGAAATTCAATACACTTATGGTGTACCTGTTTCAGGTGATGTTTTTGGAATTGCTGTCTCTTCCCGACAAGATGGGAATATCCTCGGACAAGATTGGCCGACTATAGGCTTAACCGGTGTTGATTCCTTGTGCCCTATGATTTATCCATCGCACTATGCCCTTGGTACTATATTAAATGGTACTACTTATCCTACTCCGGACACCGCACCATATGACATCGTCTACTACGCACTCATGGCTGGAAGTACATATCATAATCAAGCAGGATATAGCGTTGTTAGGCCGTATCTTCAGGCTTTTGATGCTAGTTATTTAGGTACCGGAAATTATATGACTTACGACTACAATGCTATCAATAGTGAGATTAGAGCGGTTCAGGACGCTGGGCTAGACGAATTCATTCTTTGGAATCAACGTGCTGAATATCCTACTGGAAATTATGGTGGCAATGCTGGATAACCCAAAGTGATTGCTTCTGAAGGACTCAGCATTCATCGTTCTTTCTTGTAAAAAAACACATATGAGAATACAATGAAATACGTTTAAAAATACATAACACAACTTGGAGGAAATCATGATTGACATTAAGCTTTTGCGTTCCGAACCGGAACTTGTTAAAGAGAACATTAAGAAGAAGTTTCAAGACGATAAGTTATCTCTTGTCGACGAGGTGCTTTCTCTTGATAAGGAGTTCCGCGAGAGTAAGACTCGTGCTGAATATCTAAGAAGTCAGCGTAACAGTATCAGTAAGCAAATCGGCGCTTATATGTCAAAGGGACAAAAGGACGAGGCCGAAGAATGCAAGAAGCAGGTTTCCGATATGGCTACTGAGCTGGAGAGTCTTTCTGCTAAGGAAACTGTACTAGAAGAAAAGATTCGTAGTATTATGCTCGTTATCCCTAACATCGTTGATCCTTCAGTCCCTATTGGCAAAGATGATAGCGAGAACGTTGAGATAGAGCGCTTTGGCGAGCCAGTGGTTCCTGACTTCGAGGTACCTTATCACGTGGAAATAATGGAGAAGCTTAACGGCATTGATTTGGATTCCGCTCGAAAAACGAGTGGTAACGGTTTCTACTATCTTTGTGGCGATATTGCTAGACTTCATTCCGCAGTCTTGTCATATGCTAGAGATTTCATGATTGACAGAGGCTTTACATATTACATTCCACCATTCATGATTCGATCAAGCGTTGTTGACGGTGTAATGAGTTTTTCGGAAATGGAGAACATGATGTACAAGATCGAGGGGGAGGACCTCTATTTGATCGGAACATCTGAGCATTCTATGATCGGTAAGTTCATCGATACTATTGTCGAGGAGTCTTCCCTTCCACAGAAACTAACCAGCTATTCTCCTTGCTTCCGTAAGGAAGTTGGAGCTCACGGTATTGAAGAACGTGGAGTATATAGAATTCATCAATTTGAAAAACAAGAAATGATTGTTGTTTGTAAGCCTGAGGATAGTATGGATTGGTTCCAGAAGCTTTATCAGAATACAGTAGACTTCTTTAGGAGCCTAGACGTCCCTGTAAGAACTCTTGAGTGTTGCTCCGGAGATTTAGCTGATCTTAAGGTTAAGAGCTGTGATGTGGAAGCTTGGTCTCCTCGTCAGAAGAAGTACTTCGAGGTTGGTTCTTGTTCAAATCTAGGCGACGCTCAGGCTCGTCGTCTTGGCATCAGAATTAAGAATAAGGAGAAGGGCAATTATCTTGCTCATACATTGAATAACACCGTTGTAGCTCCTCCTCGTATGCTTATAGCATTCCTTGAGAACAACCTTAATGCCGATGGTTCAATTAACATACCTGAGCCACTTCGCATGTATATGGGTGGCAAGGCAAAGATTGAGGTTCCTATTTCATAAGAGGAGCTAATCTCAAATCTTATATAATATTTTATGTCCCTTCTAATGCTATTTTAGAAGGGATTTCTTTTTGAGCTATTTCAAGCAAAAAATAACCCGTAGGTATAACCTACGGGTATGATGTTCGATAATATCGATCGTTCTTTAAGCTCTCTTAACGAGTCCAGAACGAAGGCAACGTGAGCAGACATGCATAGTCTTAGGTGTGCCATCAACAACGACTTTAACGCTATGAACGTTAGCCTTCTGTTGTGTCAATGCACGACGTGAAATCTGCGAACGCGTGATTCTTATCTTTCTGCCAAAAAATGTATCCTTCTGACAAATCTCACACTTAGCCATGGGAACACCTCCTACTGTTAGTCTTTTACGCGCAAAAAAGATGATAACACATGATTACGAATCGCGCAATAGAAATAATCATCTTTTCGAAATGTTAGGAGAAAATCCTTCTAACGCTTAAGATTCTACCACAGATATCGCTATTTGAGGTAAACGTCCTTAACCTTATTGACGTTCTCGCATCGGAAATCATGAGAAGTGTTCCAGTGTCAGTACAAATAGCCATCTCGTAAATCTCGTCATCACCTTCACTCGAGTAAGGACTTCGCAAAAATAGAATATCACCAGGCAGAATAGACTCTATTATTAGCTCACCAGAGACAACATCATATTCCATTTCAACCTCTTGACCCATCTCAGCTTGCTCTTCAATCGTCCTAGGCATAGGAACACCATTAACGCACGAGCAAACATAGACTATTCCATTGACGGAAAGGCCATTCATGGTTATCCCATTCTCTAGATACTGTGCATTCACAAGGCTTAATGCGGAACTGACAAAATATCGTGTGGATAGTTCCTCAATTTCATCTCTTATACCAACCTCGACTACTCCAGATGATCCTATCCAACCGCTATCACCATTAGGTAAGGAGACTTGATATACACCATCACGCTTAACGTCCGCATATAAGACTGTGTTCATCATAACTTTAGTAATTAATGTACCTTGGCTTGTGTGCGTCATTATGCTCTTGCTGCGCTCTGAAACAATTAGCCTATATTCGTGCAAATCTGGCTCTATCGATGACATATCTTCATCTACACTGTCTCTCTCTATGTAACCCACAATTCCATCGCTCGTTCTAATTAATATATAGGGAGTGCCATCGTTCGAATCCAATTGGACCACCGCTTCGTTGTACAATACTTCCGTAAGTCTAGTCGAGGTCACATCAGCCAACTCGTAAACGCTTACTGAAGGCTTTATTACTATTCGAAAACTAGGAGATGTGTATTCTAAATTTACTTCTCTCTCGATAAAAAGCTCTATTCCTGAGCCCTTGAATAATCCTGGAAGAATTGCAGGCAAAACATAAAACACACTAACAATAACGGAAATCAGCACTACAAGCGCAATTATCGCATTTACTAATGCTTTATGCTCCTTGTGCCTAACATTTGCCGCCCCCTGGTCAAGACCCCATTTGTCCTTAACATCCTCGGTTGCACCATACTCTCCATCAGGATTAATGATTTCGCTAAGGAAAGGTACTGGATTCTCTATATGTCTTACTTGATGATTGTTACTATCATTTCCCTGAATAAATTCATCGCTGATAGTGTTTTTTCGCTTAAATAAGTTACTAAGAAAACTCTTCTCGGATTTCTTATTGTTGCTATCTTTATTTGCTTTCTTCATATTTCGCACTCCTCACTTAGCATCACACACGAAGCAAAAGCATAATCCTCTTCGTGAGAAATACTTATGGAGATACTTGTTATTCCAAGTCTACTAGCTTGCTCCAGAGCCCTATCATGCAGAATTAGGCTAGGAGCGCCTTTATCATCATTTTCAATCTCAAAGTCTTTAAGACCTATTCCTTCAGAACATATTCCTGTGCCAAGAGCCTTAGATGCAGCCTCTTTGCACGCGAATTTCCCCGCAAAGCTTTGAATTATTGGTTTAATATTTGTGTTGGATTTATTTAAACAGTATGAAATCTCATCTTCGCTAAAGCACTTCGTAATAAAGGAATCAACTTCCTTCAAACCTACGACATGCTTACTAAGTCTTGAAATCTTAACTATATCTGAACCATTAAATATTCTCACTTGATATCTCCAAGAACTCGCGCACTCCTAAGCTTGCCCTCTATACGATAATCAATATCGTCTCGCAACTCGCTAACCGGTTCCCTTGTTACAAGAATCGTAAGCGCACCCTTCATGTTTCTTATCTCTAGTAACTCACTTAATGCACTTGCTGTCTTAAATAGCTTAGCAACATCGCTCGAAAAATCGTCCACAATTAGCATATCGCAATTCTTGCAACTGTCCATCATTCCGTAATATCCATCATCCGAGAAATTACCCAAACTCTCCGCCTTACAATAGTAAGCACTTCTGCAAGTCATAATAGCAAGCTTACAAAGGCATATAGCCAAATATGTCTTACCTGACGAAGCATAGTCGCTATAAATACAAATTGAAGTTGCTCTATCACTGGCCTCAGCCGCGAGTAGATCGCAGATTTCTTTTTTAACAGCCTCTCTAATTCTACTGCTAGACTTACTCTTGCTATATCCTTCAAGCCTAATGCTCTCGTAATCTTGCATTCCTGAAGCTAGGACACATTCCTCGTACTCCTGATTCATGCAAGAACATACCCGCTTGGAGCCCTTCTCATTAAGTACATAACCTATATCTTTGCACAAATTGCATGTAACACAGGGCGAATCAAAATTCGAATCGATGCCGTGTTCTCTAATGAAGTCCTCTCGCTTAAGAAGAAGTTTATCCTCGCGCTCGAATTCGTTCTCGCTTCTATTCTCCTTGCGCAAGATTCGAATCATCACATCCTTACGCGACGCAATAATCTCCTCGTCAATCTTGGCCAAATCAGGGTACTTCTCATACACTTCCCTAACGTTGTCATCGCGACGAATTTTGTTGAGAATCTTTCTATATGAAATGGATTCCTTTATGTAGTCGTCTATTGTTTTCATTCTAGTCTCCAAACATTCGTAGCAAATCGTTACCATCACCATCGGCACTTCCAGTATCACCGCTTATTTGATTTATAACGCCCGCATCTTCACTCTTAATTATGCTACCCGGTTCGCCTTGTCTCTCAAGCGCCTTCATCTCAGCGCCTGTTCTATACACATTTGTCTTGCCCTTGCGTCTTGTCGCTTTGCTCTTGTTTATCTTCTCGTTCTCTTTTTCGAAAATTACTGCCTGGTCATAATTCTTAATGTCCGCCTCAAGCCATTGAATAAGCTTCTCTTCAACATCCTTGAGCGTTATGTTGCCTCGGAATTCGTTACATCGAAAAGCGTAATCAGCCATCTCAATGCTAATATCAAATGTATCAACCCACCTTGTAATTCGCTCTATATCAACACCATTTAGTCTTCTTCTCGAAAGTTTACCCATAAGCTTAACAAGCTCTTCTACATGTCTATCGCGTTCCAAAATCTCATTTAACTTCGCTTGCGTTGTTATTCCATCAGTCTTCCACTGGTAAGCTAAATCCTTCATCAGTCTAGGCGACGTTAAAATCTTGCGTCTCTCACCCTCGTTAAAGAGTCCATAAACTACCATAGGCTCAAACTCATATTCATAAAGGCAAGTGTCCACTAATCTATAGAAAACATAAGACATCTTCCCTGCATAATGTGACTTGTTAATACTGCTTGCAAGCGAATTTCTTTGGCCATCATCAGCCTTTAACTCTAATCCATTACCATCGATTCCTTTTGCAGCTACATATCTACAATACTCATCAACTTCTCTTTGCTTGATATCTACTATGAAGAAAGTCTTGTTATTCTTAGTACAAAGCAAGTCGGCTTTGACTAATTCGGTAATAGAACAATCTGTAACTTCCTTAGAGAATCCAGAAATTGAGACTAGCATGTCCTTCCCAAAATCCCTATCACTGCCCTCTCCAAGCAAACGCAAATACATGCAGATTGCCTCTTTAGACAAATCTTGCATATATCCAACCATAAAGATGTCCGGAACCGCAGTATCCGATATAAGAATCTTGGGGCTATCTGCACTATTGCTCATTGCTTTTCGCTTATCTCCAACAAATAAATTAACGCTGATTACTTGAAATTATACACGTTTTGAGGGCAAAAAACACCCTCACACAAGGTAAACCTCATGTAAGGGTGTAGTAGCTTAATTAACTGTTACCGATTCAAGTTATTAATCTCAAACCTCGCAAGTAGCAGCCATCCTCTTGTAAGAAGCAAGACGATCCTGAGAATCGCTGTAGTTCTTACGGAAAAGTCCATCGACAATCTCTGGAGCGTACTTCTTGTACAAGGAGCTGTAACGAATCTCTGCCTTCAAGAACTCTAGGAAGCTATCGTAGCCGCCCTGTGGGTCCTTAGAATCGAGTGTGAATGCGTTCTTGCCATCAACTGCTAGAGTTGGGTTGAAACGATATAGGTGCCAATATCCGCACTCTACAGCTGACTTCTCGCGTAGCTGAGAAACCGTCAAACCGCCCTTGATACCATGGTTGATACATGGAGCGTAGCAAATTACAAGTGAAGGTCCATTGTAAGCCTCTGCCTCTGTAAATGCCTTGATTGTTTGAGCTGCGTTAGATCCCATAGCACACTGTGCAACGTATACATAGCCATAACTCATAGCCATCATACCGAGATCCTTCTTCTTGATGTTCTTTCCACCAGCAGCGAATTGAGCAACAGCACCTGTAGGAGTTGACTTGGAAGCCTGTCCACCAGTGTTTGAGTAAACCTCAGTATCAAGTACCAATACATTTACATCCTCACCAGAAGCAAGAACATGATCAAGTCCGCCGTAACCGATATCATAAGCCCATCCGTCTCCACCAATGATCCACTGAGATCTCTTAATGAAGAAATCCTTATAAGAAAGAGCCTTAGCAGCAATATCCTTGCCCTCGCCAGCATAAGCTGTTAGCTCGCTCTCAAGAGTATTGGATAGCTCACGTGTCTTAGTGCCATCTGTCATTCCGTCAATCCAAGCTGTGATAGCGCTCTTCAAGGAATCACTTGTAGCAACAGCAGACAAATCTGTAAGAAGAGCCTTAACTCTGTCTCTCAACTGCTTATATCCAAGATACATACCAAATCCATGCTCAGCATTATCCTCAAATAGTGAGTTAGCCCAAGCAGGTCCAAATCCATCACGGTTTGTCGTGTATGGCATTGAAGGAGCAGAACCACCCCAAATTGAAGAACATCCTGTAGCATTTGAAATCTGCATTCTGTCTCCGAAAAGCTGTGTTAGAAGCTTAGCATATGGTGTCTCACCACAACCAGCACAAGCACCAGAGAACTCAAGGAGAGGCTGCTCAAACTGGCTGCCCTTAACAGAATTCTTCATTACTTCGTTAGTCTTAGGTGAAAGACTCATGCAATATTCCCAATTAGAAGCTTCGTTCATATGATCCTTAACAGGTTGCATTGTTATAGCTTTTACCTTATCAGGACATACGGTTACGCAAACTCCACAACCGAGGCAATCTAGAGAAGAAACCTGAATGCGATATCTTAATGTCTCGTAGCCCTTCATACCAGCCTTAGTATCGAAGTTAGCCTTGCTAGCCTCTTCTTCAGTTAGTAGGAATGGACGAATAGCTGCATGTGGGCAAACAAGTGAACACTGTGTACACTCGATACACTTAGTTGCATCCCAAATAGGAATCTCAACAGCAGTTCCACGCTTCTCATACTGAGCTGTGCCCTGAGGGAATGTACCATCTTCACGGCCTACAAATGCAGATACTGGAAGATCATCACCCTTCTGAGCATTCATTACATCAACGACGTTCTTAACGAAATCCGGAACATCTCTCTTAGCAGGAGCTTCGTCAGCAGCTGTCTTCCAAGAATCAGGGATAATATATTCAACAACAGCATCCACACCAGCATCGATAGCTGCGTAGTTCATGTTAACGATATCGTCGCCCTTCTTACCATAAGACTTCTTAGCAGCAGCCTTCATGTATTCAACAGCTTTCTCAACAGGAATGATATTTGAAAGCTTGAAGAATGCTGACTGACAGATTGTATTGATTCTTCCACCAAGTCCGATTTCCTGTGCCTTAGCTACAGCATCAAGAGTATAGAACTTAATGTTGTTGTTAGCCATATAGCGCTTCATTGAACCAGGTAGGTTAGCATCAACCTCTTCCTTTGTCCACTGTGTGTTCAATAGGAATGTTCCGTTTGGCTTCAAAGTAGAAAGCATATCGTACTTATATACATAAGACTGATTGTGACAAGCTACAAAGTCTGCCTTGTTTACTAGATATGTTGAACGGATAGGAGTCTTACCAAATCTTAAGTCAGAAATTGTAATACCACCGGACTTCTTGGAGTCATATGAGAAGTATGCCTGAGCGTACATATCTGTATGATCACCAATAATCTTGATTGAATTCTTGTTAGCACCAACTGTACCATCTGCACCCAATCCCCAGAAACGAGCTGATACTGTGTCAGCAGAAGCAACGTCGATTGACTCATCATTGTCAAGAGATAGGTTTGTAACATCATCCTTGATACCGATTGTGAACTGAGCCTTAGGAGAAGACTTAGCAAGCTCCTTATAAACAGCAAGAATCATATCAGGCGTTGTATCCTTAGAACCTAGACCATAACGACCGCCAATAATTGTAGGTGCCTTCTTACCAACATATGCAGCACAAATGTCCAAATACATTGGCTCACCATGTGCACCTGGCTCCTTAGTTCTATCAAGAACAGCGATGGCCTTACATGTAGCAGGAATAGTCTCAAGAAACTTATCAACAACAAATGGACGATATAGACGAACCTTAACAAGTCCTACCTTCTCACCGCGAGCTAGTAGGAAGTCAACTGTCTCATCGATTGTCTCATCTACAGAACCCATAGATACAATTACGCGATCAGCATCAGGAGCTCCATAATAATTAAAGAGCTTGTAGTTGGTGCCACGAATCTCATTAATCTTATCCATGTAGTACTGTACTGTCTCTGGAACCTTCAAATAGAATGGATTAGCAGCCTCACGAGCCTGGAAGTAAATATCAGGGTTCTGAGCAGTACCACGAAGTGTTGGATGGTTAGGTGATAGAGCATGCTTTCTGAATGCATCAATCGCATCATTATCAGCTAAGTCAGCAAAATCTGCATAGTCTATAACCTCAATCTTCTGAATTTCGTGTGATGTGCGGAATCCATCGAAGAAGTGTAGGAATGGAACGTTGCTCTTAATTGTTGAAAGGTGTGCAACTGCAGCCAAGTCAGCAACCTCTTGAACAGAGTTGGAGCAAAGCATAGCAAAACCAGTCTGACGACAAGCCATAACGTCTGCATGATCGCCAAAGATATTCAAAGCATGTGCAGCAAGAGCTCTTGCAGACACGTGGAATACACATGGAAGAAGCTCACCAGAAATTTTGTACATATTAGGGATCATTAATAGAAGTCCCTGAGAAGCTGTATAAGTTGTTGTAAGTGCACCAGTTGCTAGAGAACCGTGTACAGCACCAGCAGCTCCTCCCTCAGATTGCATCTCAACGACATTAACTGTCTGTCCAAAGATGTTTTTTCTTCCTTCCTGAGCCCACTGATCAGTGTAGTCAGCCATAGGTGATGACGGAGTGATTGGGAATATCGCAGCATTCTCTGTGAAAGCATATGATGTATATGCAGCAGCGGTATTACCGTCCATGGTCATTTTCTTAAGTTCACGTGCCATATAGTATCTCCTTTAAATTAGTATGTGTGAAAATTATCTTTTATAGACAAAAAACACCAAATATTATATCACAAATACTATAAAAAAGACGGTTTTCTCTTCAGCAAAGAAGATAAAAAACCGTCCAATTTTTATTATGTTTTCTATATATCCGATAAAGCGACAAAACACTTATGGCGTACCTGTCAATCCCGGATTAGTCGTCGGCACCAAAGGATCACTTGGTGGCGGAGTAACCGGAACCGTCGGAGGCGTCTCCGTTGGCGGAGGAGGTGGTGGAGTTGGCGTTGTAACAATACCGGTTACAGGATCAAATGGGGCCTGAGTTCCATCCGGATTCAAGGTTCCAACCTCTATCTTCTCTCTGATTGTGTAATAGTAACTCATCGCATATTCATTACGAGATATCTCGTTTCCTGCCGCATCATACCAAACCTGATATGACTGTGCTGAATATCCATCATGCGGAGGAATCAATTGGTTTGTCTGACCTACAGGTAACGTAGGAGCAGCAACATAAATCGTCTCGCCAGCAGGTGTATGTGATACTACTTCGGCTACAAACTCGATGTACTCGCCGTTCTCAAACTGAAGGCCATATATCTGAACTGTTACTTCTAGATTATCATTGTTGTACGTTGCGTGTATTGCAATTGGATAATCAGAAGTATTTGTGAATGCAAAATCCTCAGAACCCCAGTCAACTGCAGCGTCCGTACCTGCTGGAGCGTAAGAAGATGGCCACATGTGTGGATGACGCTCATCAACTTGAAGGTTAGCCTTAACAACTGATTGATATAGCATAGAGCTTAATTGGCAAATTCCTCCACCGTAAGCCTCTTCAAGAGTACCACCCTGAATCGTTCCAGCTAATTCATATCCTGACTCAGCTGTTCTCTGACCAACAAATCCATTGAACGAGAAGGATTCTCCAGGCTGAAGAACTAGTCCATCAATCTTCTCGCAGGTAATTCTAATATTGTGATTACGATTGTTGTTAGCAGTCGTATGCGAAGAAGATGAAGAAATCATACCAAAATTCGAGGTATAAAATTCCGTATCTACAGTAGGAGGGGTTATCTCAGCACTTACTTGGATTACGCCTTCATAAACTGCGCTGTCAAGCATTGCCTTAACATCAACGATAGCAGATTCGACATCAATCACATATCCATTCTTTGATTCTTCTATCACGAATTGCTCGGTTTCGATGTCAAAACCAGTTATTGAAGCATCTGAAGGAGCCAAATTCAACGGGTCTAGTACTTCGTGGATAATGGAACTTACACCATCTGTTGACAGAGTGTATGCTGAATGATACTCCATTGGAGTTGCATTCAAGGCTTGAACAGCGTTGAAGCAATTGATCAATTCTTCGTTTGAAGGATTTTGAGATGTAGGACGGCCATATGCGTATGCTACATCAACAAGTTCTGCCTTGTTGGATTGAAGTGGTAGCGACGTGAAATCCAGTGGATATTCTTCGTCTTCAAGAGCAAGAGAAATATCAACTGTGATAGGAACTTCTGGTTCGATATTCGCAATCGCTTGTAATGCTTCTGCCTTAGTCATTCCGGATACATCAATACCATCGATTACGATTCCATCGAAGAACACTTCGCTAGCAAGCGCGGTCTTTACATCTTCGACCTTCATAGTCTTAACTGTTCCATCTGCCATTGTGACGTCAATCTTTGGAGCGAAAACTCCAGCAAAAAACATCACTACTACGATAGTTGCAACAGCTAATACTGAGCAAACTATCGCAATGATTGTCTTCTTAGTTGGACCCTTATCAGCACTTGATACAGGGGCTTTATCCTTTGAACTTGAAAAAGCCTTTGA
>JAAYFK010000011.1 GCA_012728275.1 Clostridiaceae bacterium
CTCTAGTTACTAAGCCACAGCTTATTCTAGCTGATGAACCAACTGGTAATTTAGATTCTGAGAATGGTACGAAGGTGATTGAGCTTATTCGAGAGTTAAAGACACCTGAGCAAACGGTTATTATGATTACTCATAACCCGAGTTTGGTTAAGTACGCCTCAAGGGTTATTGAGATTAAAGATGGAGTAATTCAAAAGTAGAAGTAATAACTACAATATTCAAATTTAGTAATTCCAATTTGAGACATTGTTACGTTGAATGAGACAGCAACGGTGAGTACAATCAAAATATGTAAATTTGCACCTACGGGAATAACTCGTAGGTGTTTTTTGTGGCGCAAAAAGAAAGGAGAGCAAGATGTTTAGAAAGTCTTTTAGAAAAGGAGCAATATGTGCATTCCTATGTATGTTGATGAGTGTGAGTCTTTGCCCAGGTATTGGAGTATTTGCAGCAGATAAGATTCAAGTATCAACTTTTAAATGGGGTGGAGAGGGCAATAACTTAAGCAATGCTCCAATTGAAGGATGGGGGCATGATCAATTGACTTATTTTGCTAATGGTCAAAGCAGGGTAGCTCAAGCGAAGGATAACTTTGTAGCAAAGTGCGAGCAAAACCAAGATGGCTCTGTTGGTAGAGCAGTGTACTGTATTGAATTAGGAGAGGCAATTAATTGGCACGAGTTCCAAACAAGAGCATCCGACGACTATTGGAGTAACATATCTTCTAACGGAGTTCTTTCTGGTCAAGAGCAAGAGCAAATGATTGGAAGGATTCTGGCATATGGATATCAAGGGGTACTTCCTACTTTAATTAGCGGAAACGAGAATAATGTCGCCAACTATCTGGCAACTCAGATTCTTGTTTGGGAGACGATATGTGGTGAAAGAGATTCAAACTTTGATTTACACAACCCGCCGCAAGGTTGTAATTCGGTTCTTCAAATGATATCTGAATCTCATCCACTAAGAAGTCTAATCTATGAGAACTACGGACGTATCATTGATAGCGTGCATGGAAACTTTGCTATTCCATCATTCTGTTCATCAGTTGAATCAAATGCAGGCGATTTTACATTAAAGTATTCTCAAGCAACAGGTGATTATAGGACAACAGTTGTTGATAGCAACCATTTGCTTTATGCCTATACAGACTCTATTACGAGCAATAATTCAAACATCAATTTTGATTACAATCATTCATCAAATGAATTTACAATTAGTTCTGATTTGCCAATTGAAGAGAGTGCAATTGTTGAACTCGGACGATCTATTTCAAGTTATGCATTGATTAATGAGTTCTATACTTGGGCTGATCCTGAAGTTCAAGATGTAGTTTCGTTAGGAGAGAACCATAGTGAGGATAAGTCATCCTTCTTAAGAGTTCATACTCAAGAGATTACTTTAGGTTCTCTATCGATTATTAAGAGCGGTTTAAGCTGTACTGGAGTTCTTATGGATACTGAACTAGGGTTCGAGGTTAATAGACCTATTTTCGAGAACACTCCTTTGGAAGGAGCACAATACTCAGTATTTGCTGAATCCTATACATATGACGGACAAGGAATCCAATATGAACCTGATGAATTTGTAGGAACACTAACGACTGATTCTTCGGGAAACTCAAATACAATAAGTGGTCTTGGATTTGGAACTTACTATATTGTTGAAACGGTTGCGCCAGAAGGCTACGATAATGATACTCAGATATATAATGTAGTACTTGAGCTTGAAGAGATAAGTAGTGTAATTGAATCGCATGTTATTCCTGTTAATGATATTCGACATCAAGTATCTTTCTCCTTCTTGAAAAACCAAGAAGAAGTAAATGAAGCCTTCAATTACGATTATCAGCAATATGCAGACTTGATGAACGAGGTTGTCTTTGGCATATATACAAACGAGTCAATTGAATTTGGTACTACTTCTATACCAGCAAATACTTTGATCGATGTAGCTAGTGCTACATGCGAATCGGATAGTACTGATTTTTTGAATGGAAGAGTCGTATTTGATACACAGCTTCCGTATGGAAGTTACTATTGCATTGAACTATCAAGCAATTCAATATATCAAATTAGTAGTGATAAGAACTTCTTCGAAGTAACAAGTTCAAGTATAGGGAATATTACTGTAAATGTTGGAGATCCTGTTACTAATGAACTTGGACAAATACTTGGATTAAAGACTGATAGCTCTGATAATCCAGTATGTAATGCCGTCATTGGACTATATAATTCAATCGACTTAGACACATTAATTATGTCTGCCACTTCTGGTGAGAATGGTGAGTTCTTTTTCGAGGGGATTCCTCTTGGAACATACTATGTAGCTGAAATCGAAGCGCCAGTTGGATATACTCTTAGTGAAGAAATATTTGAGGTGGCACTTATTAGAGAATCACCAACACAGAATATTGTAATTGTTGATAATATAGTAGTAAATGAACCTCCTATCGGAGTATCTCCTACGCCTGAAGTTACTCCAAGCATTACTCCAAATGATGGTACAACTCCAACGGAACAGGTAACAGCGCCGCCTAGTGTAATTACACCAACGCCAACAAATATGCAATCAATCCCAAGTACTGGTGAAAGGGTTAAGTTGCAGGTTAACTTATGCAAATTCGGTATATTACTTAGTATTGTCGGGATTATTTTAGAAATCCGACGACACACCCATTAATATTTGATAGAATATTATATAAATTATCTGAGACTGAGTTAAAGGAGGCAATGTCATGAAGAAAGCATTATCTTTTGTTCTGTCATTAGCATTAGTTCTTTCGGTTGTAGCGTGTTCAGCGCCTAGTCGAGATGCAAATGCACAAGAGAATATTCAGCGTGCGGAAGTAGCTACAGCTGCGGGGGAGATTGATGCTACTCTGGGGGCCGAAGAAGGAGCAATTGGAGAAGTTGGTTTTAACTCAGATGCGGATATTATCAACGACGTTCCTAATAGTACTTCTGTAGCGAATATCGATGACTCTAATGATGGAAGTGTTGAAGGCGATCCTAGTGATCAAGACAAGCCAGAAGATGGTAATGAAGCATCAGATCGAATGCTCATTACTACCATCAATATGGAAGTTGAAACAATGCAATATGACGAATTGATTGTTGCTATCTCAGATAAGATTAACGATCTTGGTGGTTACATTGAAGAATCCCAGGTTAATAGTGATAGTGATAGCGAAGAAGCAAGAATTGCTACTTACACTATTAGAATCCCACAAGATTATGTGCATGTTTTTACTAGTTTTGTTGGTATATCTTCAAACGTATTGTTGTCAAGCGAAGTCACAGAAGATGTTACTTTGCAATATGTTGATATTCAAAGTAGAATTGATTCTCTTGTAGCTCAAAGAGATGCAATTACAGCAATGCTTGCTGAAGCTGATAATCTTGATGACATGTTATATTTGCAAGACTGCTTAACCGATGTTATTTATGAGATTGATTCTTATGAGTCTCAATTGCGTTCTTTGGCTAGTCTTGTAAGCTATAGTACTATTCACCTAACTGTCAATGAAGTACTTCCTGAAGTTTCGCCTACTCCTACGGCAACTCCTACGCCTACTCCAACACCTACTCCAGGTCCTAAGGTCTATGAAGAGTATGGAAGTAAAATATCAAAGCAATTTAATGAGGCATGTAGTGATGTGCTTGAAGCACTTTGTGTGATCTTCTTAGATTTTGTGGCAGTTTTACCTGGTTTAGTCGTATTCTTGGTTTTTTGTGGTATCTTAGTACTCATTGTAGTCTTGATTACAAAACTTGTTAAAAAATCCGTGAAGAAGCGCAATAAAAAAGATATTATAATTACTCCTAAAGTGAGTGATGTTCCTGTTGTTTCTGAAGAGAATATGACTCCTGATAAGGATGCACCTGTTGTTCCTGAAGTGGATAAGACTCCTGATACTACAGAAGAATCAGAGTCTAATAACAATAATCAGAATGAGTAATGAAAGAGGATTTGAATGAGTATTGCTGATGATATTTTTGATAGGAATATTAAGGATATTTTAAGTTCTGGATATTCAACTGAGAATGAGAAGGTGAGGCCCCATTGGAGTGATGGGGCTCCTGCCTATACCTATAAGTCTTTTGGAATTGTAAACAGATACGATTTATCTAAAGAATTTCCTATGCTAACTCAGCGTTACCAGAACTTCAAGGGAGCTGTTGATGAACTTCTATGGATTTGGCAAAAGAAGTCCAACAATGTTCATGATTTGAATTCTCATATTTGGGATTCTTGGGCTGATGATACAGGGTCAATAGGAAAGGCATATGGTTATCAGCTAGGCGTTAAACACGAGTACAAAGAAGGAATGATGGACCAAGTAGATAGAGTATTGTTTGATTTAAAAAATAATCCTTATAGTCGTCGAATTATGACTAACATCTACGTTCATCAAGACTTACACGAGATGAACCTATATCCGTGTGCTTACTCAATGACTTTTAATGTTACTGGTAATAAGTTGAATGGAATTCTTAATCAGAGATCTAATGATATGCTTGTAGCAAATGGATGGAACGTA
Organism: Clostridiaceae bacterium; assembly: GCA_012728275.1. Taxonomy (GTDB): domain Bacteria; phylum Bacillota; class Clostridia; order Saccharofermentanales; family Saccharofermentanaceae; genus Saccharofermentans. Next base: position 4,544 of record JAAYFK010000011.1, read on the forward strand.
TGTCAGTATGCTGTGCTTATTCATTTATTTGCACGTTGTAGCGGTCTTGAAGTTGGAGAATTAGTTCATGTAATTGCGGATGCTCATATATATGATAGGCATGTATCTATTGTTGAGGAATTAATTGAGAGGCCTAAATTTGCTGCACCTCGACTGGTATTGGACGAGGATATAACTGATTTCTATAAGTTTACAGTAGATAATATTCATTTAGAGGGATATGAGTTCGGTCCGAAGATAACAAAGATTCCAGTTGCGATTTGAGGAATTGATATGATAGCGATTGTTGCGGTTGATCAGAATTGGGCTATTGGTAATAAGGGTAATCTATTGATTTCTTTGCCAGAAGATCAGAAGGGAGTATTTCGAAAGTATACTTCCGGACATACAGTAGTTTTTGGAAGAAAGACTCTAAAGACGTTTAGGGATGAAAGATTACTTCCTAATAGGATAAATATTGTTTTGTCTCGTAATAAGGACTTCATCAAGGAAGGTGCCATAGTTCTGCATAGTGCTCAAGAACTTTCTTCTTATTGTAATTCACATAAGAATGAGAAAGTATTTATTATTGGTGGAGCAGAGATTTATTCTTCATTTATTAATTATTGCGACGAGGCAATCGTAACTTATATTAAGGATTCATTTGAGGCTGATGCTTATTTTGAGAACTTGGATGAGAGTCCTAATTGGGTTCTTGAGTATGAAGAACCCGAGGTAATGTCTGAGAAAGGCGTTGCTTTTGTAGTGAGACACTATAAGAATAATAGTATTGTGCAAAGCGCACAAAAACTATAAAGCTCCGTTGTGTAGAATGTACAAACACCCCGTTGCAAATCTTTAGCAGGAGTTATATCATAATATTGTCGGAAGGGAAAAGACCGACGATAAGAAAAGTAGCTATGAAAGCTACAAGAAGACATAAGGAGGAATTGAACTATGAAGGCTTTCGTACTCGATAACATCGATACAGCAACATTTATTAAAGCACTAGATGAGTGCAAGGGAAACGTAATGCTTATCACAGCTGAAGGTGACAACTTCAATCTAAAGAGCAAGCTAAGTCAGATGACTGGTATCATGAAGCTCATTGAAGGTGGTATTGTATGTAATGCGAAGATCTCCTGCTCTAATCCTGATGATGAGGCTATGCTTTTTAGACTTAATTTGTTTGGCACAATTGAAGAGTCATAATCATCATCCTAATTTGAATTGTTTCCTGTAATGGTTTGTATATGGTGTTGACCGTGTCAGTTAAATGACACGGTTTTTTTATTATTTAATTTTCTTTCTATATGCTCGACTTTCAGGTTAAGTGTTTGTGTTATAATTGCTATGCAAAAGTTAGGAGAATCAATGAACGAGTATACATACAATGCTAGAGATGTTGCTGCTTACTTTAAGTGGTTTTCGGTTCCGAATTACCTTGAAGTATCTTATATGCAATATATATTTAATCTTGGAGATACTGTTCTTGCAAAGCCTTTAACTACTGATTTCGAGAAGTTCAAAACAGAGGTTTTTCGAGAGTTGTATTATTTGTGGGCTAACGGATTTGAGGATGAGAAGTCCGATGTTTCCTTAATGCCTGCTGTAGGTTCTATTGCCTTGATATGTGATCAGGAGTGCATTAGTCTTGAATCATATATGAAGTTAATTAAGTTGCATTTGATTTTTTCGAAGTTTTTGCCCTATGTTAAAATTAATTTTGCTGGATTACCCTTATCTCTTGGCCTACGTTGTGATTATGAGGTTTATGAAGCCAATGTAGTGAAGATTGTTGAAGGACTTAATTTAGTTTGCATGGATTTTACTGATAGAGTATTTGATTTGCACATGGGTGTTCCAGATGAGTTGCTCTTGATTTCTTTAAATAGTGAATTTAAGGAGCGAATTTTCGGTAGTACTGATATTAGGACTCATTTAAGAAATAGTGAGATGACTCAAATGGAGGAATTAAAGAAACAGTCTTTGGAATTGGAGAATATTTCAAAAAAAGATAGCAAGTCGAGTAAAGGTAAATCAACTGACTCGGCTAATCAAGATAAGAAGACAGGTAAGGATAGTAATGTAGGAAGAAGTAATGTTGATAGTAGGTGTCAGCCTAAGGGTAAGTCACCTAGTGATAAAGGGCCACGCAGAGGCTAAACTATAATAATAAGAGGGTATATGGATAGTCATTACAAGTTAGGTTTGGATATTGGTTCTACGACGATTAAAGTTGTACTACTAGATGGAGAGAAGATAGTATATAGCGATTATCAGCGTCACCATTCCGATATTTCAGGATTGTTGAACGTAATTATGTCTCAAGTAAATGATCGTTTTCCAGGAATTAAGGTTGCAATTACGGTTACAGGTTCTGGCGGATTATCAGTTGCGAATTGGTTGAGCCTTAATTTCATACAAGAAGTAATGGCTGAAACTGTAGCGATTAAGAAATATCATCCTGAGACAGATGTAATAATTGAACTTGGTGGTGAGGATGCGAAGATTACCTATATGCATCCTGTTCTTGAGCAAAGAATGAATGGTACTTGCGCTGGTGGTACGGGTGCATTTATTGATCAGATGGCTTCTTTATTGCAAACTGATGCTGATGGATTGAATAATTTTGCCAAGGATTACAGATCTTTGTATACGATTGCTAGTCGTTGTGGAGTATTTGCTAAGAGTGATTTACAACCGTTAATCAATGAAGGCGCCGCTAAGGAAGATTTGGCTGCTTCAATATATCAATCTGTTGTTAATCAAACAATTGCTGGACTTGCTTGCGGAAGACCTATTAAGGGAAATGTTGCTTTCCTTGGTGGACCATTGTTTTTTAACTCTGAGCTGCGCATAGCTTTTGAGAGAACGCTAAAAGATAGAGTTGATTCTTTTTGGATGCCAGAAGAAGCACAGATTTACGTTGCCTTAGGAGCTGCACTTAGTGCCAAGAATGATCAGATATTGTTGTCTGACTTGATTGAGAGATTTAGAAACAAAGAAGGATTTACACCTGACATCATTCGAATATCCCCTCTTTTCGCGAATGAGGAAGAGAAGAAGGAATTTGACGATAGACATGATAAAGATACGATAACCATTCATCCGTTCTCTAGTCAGAAGGGACCATGCTATTTAGGTATTGATGCGGGTTCAACAACTACTAAAGCTGTAGTAATAAATGGCAATGGTGACATGGTCTACACTTATTATGCTGGTAACAAGGGAAATCCTGTTATGAGTGCAGTAGAGATTCTTAAGGATATTTACTCACAAATGCCGGAGAGTGCTTATATTGCTTATTCGTGCGTAACAGGATATGGTGAGAACATAATTAAATCTGCATTTTCAGTTGACGAGGGCGAGATTGAGACTATGGCTCACTTCCAGTCGGCGAAATTTTTCTGCCCTGAAGTGGATTTCATTATTGATATTGGCGGACAGGATATGAAGTGCATGAGAATTCGTAATGGCGTTATTGATTCCATTATGCTTAACGAGGCTTGTTCTTCAGGTTGCGGTTCTTTCATTCAGACTTTTGCTAAGACTTTGGAGATGGATACACATTCATTCTCTTTGGAGGCGTTGAAGGCTAGTAATCCAGTTGATTTAGGAACAAGATGTACGGTTTTCATGAATTCTAAGGTTAAGCAAGCGCAGAAAGAGGGTGCTTCTGTTGGAGATATTTCTGCAGGCCTCTCGTACTCGGTTGTTCGTAATGCTTTGTATAAGGTAATTAAGATTAGAGACACAGAGCAGCTTGGTAAGAATGTAGTAGTTCAAGGTGGTACTTTCCTTAACGATGCTATTCTTCGCTGCTTTGAGCTTATCTCGAAAAGAAATGTTATTCGCCCTAATGTTGCAGGAATCATGGGCGCTTTTGGTGCCGCGTTAATCGCTAGAAAACGTTGTCCAACTAAAGAATACAAGTCTTCGCTGCTCACAAGGGAGCAAATTAATAAATTTTCGATGACTACTGAAAACAGTCAGTGCCAGCATTGTACGAATCATTGTAAGTTAACTATCGCTACATTCTCGAATGGAAGAAAATTTGTCTCTGGTAACAGATGTGAGCGTGGTGAAGACATTGAGGATTCCGGCGATCAAATGAAGAAAGACGTTCTTCCGAATATGTTCAAGTATAAGTATGAACGTACTTTCAAGTATAAGCCATTGGATTCGAAGACGGCTCCAAGGGGAGTTATTGGTATTCCTAGAGTACTGAATCAGTATGAGAACTATCCTTTCTGGTTTGAGGTACTAACTAAGCTTGGATTCTCAGTAAAGATTTCAGCTAGGTCGTCTCATGCTCTTTTCGAGCGCGGAATGGATACGATTCCTTCCGAAAGCGTTTGCTATCCAGCTAAGCTTGTTCATGGACATATCGAGAACTTGATTTCTAGGGGAGTCACGACGATTTTCTATCCTGATGTTCCTTATGAGATAAATGAGAATCGAAATTCTGGTAATCATTTTAATTGTCCTATTGTTTGCTCGTATCCTGAGGTTATTCGCAATAACGTTGAAGACCTAAGAGAAAAGGAGATAAGATTCCTTAATCCTTTCATGCCATTGGATAATATGGATTGCGTTGTTGATAGTCTCGTTAGGACTTTTGAATATCTTTCTATATCAAAAGAAGAAGCGAAGGCCGCCGTTGATAGTGGCCTTGCCGAGTACCGTGCATTTAAGCAAGATATTTATGAAAAGGGCAAGGAATACTTGCATTACATGGAGAAGAACAATATCAAGGGTATTGTTTTGGCTGGACGTCCATATCATTGTGATCCTGAGATTCATCATGGAATACCAGAAATGATTAATTCTCTTGGTCTAGGGGTGCTTACGGAGGATTCAGTAGCTGTAGCGGGAGCTCTTGCACGTCCAATTCGTGTAGTTGACCAATGGATGTATCATTCTCGATTATATGAGGCGGCTGCTTTTGTAATTACTCAGCCTAATCTTGAATTAGTTCAATTGACTTCTTTTGGATGCGGCTTGGATGCAGTTACATCCGACCAAGTTCAAGAGATATTAGAGTCCAGTGGGAAGCTTTATACTTTGTTAAAGATTGATGAGGTAAGTAATCTCGGTGCCGCAAGAATTCGTATGAGATCTTTGGTGGTTGCGATGGAGGAGAGATCGCTTCAATCTAGCAATATTATTGATTCAAATACTACGGGCGATGCCAAGTATACTCTTAAGAGGGTTGAGTTCACTAAGGAATCAAAGAAGACACACACTATTCTGGCTCCTCAAATGGCGCCAATCCAGTTTGATTTTGTCGAGGCGGCGTTCAGGGACAGTGGCTATCGTATGAAGCTTCTTAAGCAAGCGACGAGGGAAGATATTGAGTGTGGTCTTCGTTTTGTAAATAATGATGCATGCTTTCCAACAATTATTGTCGTAGGTCAAATGATAAATGCTATTCTCAAGGGTGAGCTTGATCCTAACAATACTACTGTTGCTATTACTCAGACAGGTGGCGGATGTAGAGCAACCAATTATGTTGCTTTTTTGCGAAAAGCATTGAAAGAGGCTGGATATCCACAGATACCTGTTATAGCTATTTCGGTACAACAATTTGAGAAGAATAGTGGCTTTACGATAACGCCTTCGTTCGTTATTAAGGCCGTTCGCGCTCTCTGTATGGGTGACATGATGACTACTTTGCTTCTAAGAACCAGACCTTATGAGCAAGTAGAGGGATCAGCTAATGCTTTGTATATGTACTTGAACCAAATCGGGTGCAATATGCTTAATAATAAGCGTTTGTGGGATAGTCTTTCACCTAGATATGATGAAGTAATGCCGGGAAGTTATTTTTCTAGATCCCCTGATCAAAAGAAGAAGATTCGTGACATTCTCGCAGATATAGGAGTTGATTTGGAGAACATTCCTAAGGTTGGAAGTTATAAGAAATTCGTTAAGCTAGCTGTCGATTTATTTAATAGACTTCCTCTTCTTGACATTGATCGTAAGCCTAGAGTAGGTCTTGTTGGAGAGATTCTAGTTAAGTTCCAACCTGATGCAAACAATAATGCTATCGATGTTATTGAAGCTGAGGGTTGTGAAGGTGTTCTCCCAGGAGTATTGGATTTCTTCTTGTATTGTGCATACAATCCAACTTGGGCTGCTGATAATCTTGGTAGAAGTAAGAAGGCGGCTTTCATAAATCAGAAGGCTATCGATATTCTTGAGACTTTTAGAAAACCAATTAATGATGCTTTTAAGACTACAAATGGAAAGTTTATGCTCTCTGAGAGAATTGAAGAACTAGCAAAACGTTCTAGCTCCGTATTAAGTTGTGGAAACTTCTGCGGTGAGGGATGGTTCCTTACAGCGGAGATGATTGAGCTAATTGAAGATGGCGTTCCTAATATTATTTGTGCACAGCCATTTGCTTGTTTGCCAAATCACGTTACTGGTAAGGGAATGATTAAGGAGTTGAGAAGACAATATCCTGAGTCAAACATTGTACCGATTGACTATGATCCTGGAGCTTCTGAAGCAAATCAGCTCAATAGAATTAAACTAATGATTAGTACAGCGCATTCTGTACATAAAGAGAAGAAGAGAATGGATGACAGCGCTAATGGACAAAAGACTACTATTAGTTGATGGTAATTCGATAATTAACAGAGCCTTTTTCGCACTTATGGGAAGGGCTATGTTGACGGCGCCTGATGGTACACCCACTGGAGCCCTAAATGGATTCTTTAGTTCAATTCTTAGCGTCGCTGATGAGTATAAAACGAGTGCAATTTGTGTCCTTTTCGACTTGAAGGAACCTACTTTCAGACATAAGATATCGGCTGATTATAAGGCAACGCGTAAGCCGATGATGCCAGAGTTACAGGTTCAAATGCCTATTGCCAAGGAACTTCTTGATTTGATGGGTATATCCAGAATGGAACTAGCTGGCTATGAAGCTGATGATTTGATAGGAACGTTATCGCTCAAGGGTGAGCAAGAAGGATACGAAGTTTTCATACTTTCTGGGGATCACGATGACTACCAACTTATAAGTGACAAGGTCTCTGTCATTATGCCTCAAAAGGGAGTTCCTCCTCGTATTTTATATACGCTTGAAAAATTTGTTGAGGAGAATCATGTCACGCCTCAAGCTTTCATCCATGTTAAAGCTCTTATGGGCGATAGTTCAGACAATATCATTGGTATTGAGAAAATTGGTCCGAAGACGGCATTTGGATTAATCGAAAAGTATGGTTCGATTGATGGCGTTCTAGAGAATCTGGATAAACTTTCTCCGGCTCAAAGGACTAATATCGAGAAGGGGCGAGAGCGCCTAGATTTGAATTTGAAGTTATGTGAGATTGATAGGCATGTGCCTGTAACATTTGGCCTTGATAAGATGAGTTACGATGGCGTAAATGATAGCAATAAGCCTAAACTCGCGCAAAGACTTAAAAATCTGTCCTTAAGAAGCTTGATTAAGAGATTAGGGTTGGATGAAGTTGGTTCAAATGTAGTAGAAGTCGAGATTAAGTCAGGTGATGATAATAGTAATGAGGCTTTGATTGAGGCTAGAAAATTTGCATCTGAAGCTAAATCGATAAAACTTATTAATTCTAATTCAACTCTTTTGTCAGAATTCATTCTTGCCAGTTCTATTGAAGAAAAACCGCATGTCGGTATAAATTTCTTTCATTCTAATGGTGAGGATTATATTGTATTTGGTAAGAATGGAAGTCGAGATTTCCACTTCATTAGAGCTGATGAGTTTCCTGCTGAGTTCTCGCTTAATCGCATTCCTGCGGGTTATGATTATAAGGACTCTTCCAAAAAACTGAAGTCTCAAATTAGCGGGTTAGTCTCAATTTTTGATACTTTTGTATGTGGAAGTGTTCTGAATTTGATTGAGGGAAAAAGTCGCAATTTTGAGTTGCTTTTCGAGAAGACTTTTGGAACGAGTTGTCCAATTTCCTTCACAAAGAGCAAACCTTCTCAGATTAGTCTTTTCGATAATGAGAATGAGACTAGTTCTTTTGAGGAAGAGGCAATTTTGTGCGCGAAAAGGCTATATCTCAACATCCAAATTGCACGTGAGCAATCTAGAATGATTGATAACAACAGCATTCACCAATTAATGTATGATATCGAATTTCCCTTAATTCTTTCTTTGGATAAAATGGAGCGCATTGGCATGCATGTATCTAGACAGGAACTAGATAGTTTGCATGAGGAGTTTTCGGCTCGATTAAAGGAATTAGAGTTGATGATATACTCTCTTGCTGGATGTAACTTCAATATTGCATCCCCCAAGCAGTTGGCGGACGTTATATATAATAAGCTTGATTTGAAGCATGGTAAGAAGGGCAAGTCTGGAGTTTACTCAACCTCGGCTGATGAACTTAACAGATTATCTTCTGAGCACCCTGTTATTCCGGAAATCCTTAAGTATAGGGCTTTATCGAAGTTGGACTCGACATATTGTATTGGTCTTAGAGATAAAATTGAATCAGATGGAAGAATTCACACTACCTTTACTCAAGTTCTGACTAATACAGGCAGATTGTCTTCAACTGAGCCTAATTTGCAAAATATTCCTGTTAGAACAGATGAGGGGGGAAGAATTCGTAAAGCGTTTACTGCCCCAGAAGGAAGAGTTCTTGTTGATGGAGATTACTCGCAAATAGAATTAAGACTACTTGCACATCTGTCCCAAGATGAAGCTATGATTGATGCATTTACATCTGGTGAAGACATTCACAAGAGGACAGCAAGCAAGGTGTTTGGCGTACCTATTGAGGAAGTAACGTCAAGAATGAGATCTATTGCTAAAACTGTCAACTTCAGCATTATTTATGGTGTTTCAGAGTATGGTTTATCAAGCGATCTTGGTATCTCTTACCATGAAGCGGCGAAGTTAATCGCTGATTATGGAGTTCAGTTTCCAAAGATTACTTCATATCTAAATTTTCTTAAGGAAAAAGGTGAGAGGGATGGATATGTAAGGACTATGTTTGGAAGAACAAGGGTACTTAATGAACTCTCCTCTTTGAACCGAAATATGAAGCAGTTTGGACTACGAGCTGCAATGAATACGCCTATTCAAGGTACTGCTGCAGACATTATTAAGATGTCGATGAATAGAGTTAGCGAAGCTTTTTCGAAAGAGTTGCCGAACGCTTTATTAGTAATGCAAGTTCACGATGAATTGATAGTAGAATGTGATGAGAAAGATGCCGTACTAGCTAAGAATCTTCTTAAGCAAGAAATGGAGAATACTGTAGACTTATCTGTTAAACTTTTGACAGATGTAAGTATTGGACGAAATTGGCTTGAAGCTAAATAGTATATTTAGGAGTTTATTAGACAAATGTTTGTTTTGGGAGTAACTGGAGGCATTGGATGTGGGAAAAGCAGTGTTTGCTCGATCCTTAGAGATAGAGGGATACGTGTTCTTGATGCTGACGAGATTTCTAAGGATGTAACATTGACAGATGGAATTGCAGTACCAGCAATTGCTGAAGCTTTCGGTACTAAAGCTATTGATAAGAATGGCGCGATGAATAGAAAGTATATTTCTTCAATAGTTTTTAATGATAATTCTAAGCTTGATTTACTTTCTTCTATTATTCACAAGTATGTTTTTGAATATATTGAGTCTGAGCTTCTTAAGGAGCGCGAAAAAGGAACGAAATGTGTCGTTCTCGATGTTCCCATCCCTGTTAAAAATGGGTTTGTCTCAAACTGCAATCAAATATGGGTAGTAACTTGTGACGATAACGTAAGACTCGAGCGACTTATTGCACGCAATATGACTCGTGAAGAGGCAACAAGGCGAATGGCCGTGCAGATGTCTAATGACGAATATATCAGCATAGGCGACTATGTTATTGATAACTCATCCGATTTGAATCATCTATATGAGCAAGTAAATAAGCTAATTACTGAGCAACTTTGGGAGAGAGGAATTAAGATATGACGGTATCAATAATTGTAGCTTTAGCGTTTTGCTTAGTAGGCGTCATATCTTTACTATGGTCATTATTTAGTAAGAAACTTGTGAATAAGCCAAAAAAGTTCATCGTTGCTAGCGCTTTGGTCTACCTAACAGGAGTAATTACAATCTTGTGTATTACTTTGTTCTACGAAAAAGCTGGTTTAAGATTTACCGTTTTTGCAGACGTTTTGGTTACAGCCGTTTTTATCTCTTCCGCTTTTTTTATTGTTCAATTTGACGTCGCTTGCAAGAACTTAATTTCTTCAAAAGCAAAGGGAGATAGCGATGGTCCAAAAGACAAAGACTAAGAAGGCGCTTAAGCGTGTTTTTGTTTTACTTCTGATATTTGTGATTCTATGCTTGTGCACTATTACTACGGCAAATCTAATTGTTGTATCGTCAACTAGAAACAGTATGTACGAGGTCGATTCAGAGGATTTATTGTCGCAAGTAGGGCAAAGGGATTGCATAGTGATTTTAGGGTGCCAGGTAATGCCTGATAAGACTCCGAGCATTATGCTTGAGGATCGCTTGAGAACAGGAGTCGAACTTTTTCGAGCGGGTGTAAGCGATACCATAATAGTAAGTGGCGATAGAACAGGTGATTATGATGAAGTCTCGAGCATGAAGAATTTCCTTGTGTCAGAAGGTGTTCCGCCCGAAGCTATCATTACTGATTTCTATGGATTCTCAACAAACGAAACTGTTCGCAATGTAAGCCAAGTTTATAACATGAAACGAGTTTGCTTTGTTACTCAAGAGTATCATCTTTCTAGAACGATTTATCTTGGAGAAAGATATGGTGTTGACAGTGTTGGCGTTTGTGCTAGAGGTTACGTATTTAGGTGGCAGCCGTATTATACAGGAAGAGAGATTCTTGCAAGAACAAAAGACTTTTTTCTTACTTTGATTGATTAAGTAGGAAAATCGGCTCTTCTGTGTTACACTTCTTTTTGCGGATCAGACGGCCCGTGTATATTAATGTCTCAAGTGCCAGGATCACGCAGTAGCAAGCGAAGGTAACAAGTAAGAGGGACGCATCGTTGCGCCCCCTTTTTTTGGAATAACACAGAAGAAATACGTTATATCGTATCATAGGAGTATCATTTGCAATTTGAAAATTTAAACATCTCGAAGCCTGTCCTAAGAGCCCTCCTCGAAGAAGGCTACACCAAACCCTCCCCGATTCAGACAGAATCCATTCCCCCTCTGTTGGAAGGCTACGACCTTCTCGGTTGCGCTCAGACGGGTACCGGTAAGACGGCGGCCTTTGCGGTTCCGATTCTCGACGCCTTGTCTTTTGCTCAACGTAGTTCTCCTGCTCGAAAAGAGATTAAGGCCTTGATTCTTGCTCCAACTCGCGAGCTTGCTATCCAGATTGGCGAAAGCTTCGATACATATGGAAAATACCTGTCGCTCAAGACAGCCGTTATATTTGGAGGTGTTTCGCAGTATCCGCAGACTAAGGCGCTAGCTTCCGGCATCGATATTCTTGTAGCTACACCGGGACGCCTTTTGGATCTGATTGGGCAACGTTACGTTAAGCTCGCTAACGTCAGTCACTTTGTCCTAGACGAGGCTGATCGTATGCTTGACATGGGTATGCTTCGCGACGTCAAACGAGTAATTGCCGAGCTGCCGAAGAAACGCCAATCAATGTTTTTCTCGGCGACCATGCCGCCAGAGATTGCGGATCTTGCCGGTACAATCCTGTCAAATCCCGTCAAAGTTGAGATTACACCTGTCTCTTCAACGGTCGATACTATTAGTCAGACAGTCTACTTCGTCAATAAATTTAATAAGACCCGCCTTTTGATTCATCTTTTGAATACGATGGATGTCGAATCGGCGCTGGTCTTTTCGAGAACCAAACATGGCGCGGACAAAATCGTAAGATTTTTGAATGCCGAAGGGATTGACGCGATGGCCATTCACGGCAACAAGTCCCAGAACGCCCGTCAGCTGGCCTTGGGCAAATTCAAGTCGCGAAAATTACGTATCCTCGTAGCAACAGATATAGCGGCCCGTGGCATCGACGTCGACGAGCTTTCCCACGTCTTCATCTACGACCTGCCTGAAGTGCCTGAGACCTATGTACACCGAATCGGACGTACCGGTCGAGCAGGCTTGGGAGGTACAGCTATTTCCTTCTGTGACAAAGAAGAGAAGTTCCTTCTGCGAGACATTCAGAAGCTGATTCAGAAGACGATACCTGTCGTCGACGAACATTTCTTTCCGCTTGACGAGTCGATTGACGAGACCAGCAAAAAAACAACTCGCGGCAGCAGACCAGGCCAGGAAAAACCCCAGAAACTTGCTGGCGTAATTATCCAGGCAAAAACGAGCGTTGAGCGCAAGCTTTCCGCTGGGAGCAATTCTTCGAGCGATAACCGTAAGTCCTTTGATAATGGCAGACAGTATTCGAAGTCTAAGCCAAATGAAAATCGCAGGATGGATCGCGGTTCCCAATTGGGAGAGCAAAGCCGTAAGAATCGTTCGTCGGACAAAAATAATTCAGATAAATCGAATCGATCGAAGAGCCAACGGCCAATCCACGATAATTCACGCCCAGCGGCACGAGTGGTTGACCCATTTAAGAATGCAAACTCCCGAGTTTTTTGATCTGGCACAACTTTACATGAATGATATCCATCATGACGAATAGAAACTCAATCTAAAATAATAAGGAGAGTATAAACGGATAAGTATGAGTAATTCAAGACATGCTGCAAAAGTATACTGGTTAGGTTCAATCGGCCAGATTGCTATTGTTTGTGCTTGTTGCTTTGCTCTCAAAATCAGTAAGACTACCTATCCTCAAATACTGGATACTATTTTTCTAATAGTCGGCGGAATGTCTTCTGCGCTATGGGGAATCATTGTATCTCTGAAATTTAAACTTCGAAAATCATTAGCTGAGATCCTCAAAGACTTTTTTAACTTAAGGAAATCACCTTGGGGATATCTAGCCGTTATTGGTTTTATCATTCTTATCTATGGAGTGCAGATTTTTCGAGGGAGAGTCAACGAGAACGTCTATTGGTATACCTATTTCATATTGCTCTTACAGGCAATCGTCTTTGGGGGAATTGAGGAAATCGGTTGGCGATACACGTGGCAACCGCTCATAGAAGAAAAACACTCATTTGCAGTAGCTTGTACAGCGACTTTTGCTTCATGGGCACTGTGGCACTACATGTATTTCTATATTACGGATAGCCTATTCGGGATAGATCACTTGAGTTTTCTTATTGGACTGTTAGGCAGTTGTTTTATTCTCGGTGCAATATATAAGATCAGTAAGAGCTTATGGCTGTGTGTGTTTTATCACTGCCTTCTAAATGTGTTATCACAAACATTACAGCCTGTCGGACTTTTGCCGACAGTTGTATGCAATTCTATTGCCATAATGATTTCCATCTTAGTGGTTAAAAAGATAGATTAGAAGCAATAACGTTTTGATTTTTTTCATATAGCTTTGTTCCAGACTGACGGCATTTCTGCAAACGCAATCCTTCTTTAAGCTGGAATTGTTAATTTCAAAAATGTTAACGATCGCTACGGTCATGAAGTTGGCGACGAAGTTTTGAAGAAGAATGGGTCTACTTTGAAGAATTGAATCAGAGATAGCGATTATATTGGCCGTTTTGGTGGCGATGAGTTTCTGATTCTTATGGAAAATTGCAAAGACGAAAGTATCGTTAAATCACGTATGGATTACTTGCACAACATTATATCAAGTCTGACTTTTGATGATGCTGAATTGGTTATAGATATTAGCGCAGGTATCTCTTTTCGAAAAGAAAATCTCGATTTCATCAAGACTCTATAAATGGCCGACGATGCACTATATAGCGTAAAACTCTCAGGCAAAGGATACTATCTATTTGCTGAGGATTGCGCGGCCCATAATGCAGTTGCATCAAACATTAAAGCGGAATAATACCACGTCTCCATCTTTCATCACGTACTCTTTACCCTCGGACTTAACTAGGCCTTTCTCTTTGGCACCATTATAAGATCCGCAACTTACTAAGTCGTCAAAAGCAACTACCTCAGCTCTAATAAACCCGCGCTCAAAATCAGAATGGATTTTACCAGCTGCCTGAGGTGCTTTGGTTCCTTTTTTGATTGTCCAAGCTCTTACTTCAGTTGGACCAGCAGTTAGGTATGAAATTAATCCTAGCAGGGAATATGAGGCTTGAATCATCTTATCTAATCCTGCACTGTCAAGGCCAAGATCATCAAGAAACATTTGACGATCTTCAGGATCTAATTGACCTAAATCTTCTTCTATCTTGGCAGAGATTACTACAACTCCTGCACCAGTCTTAGAAGCAATTTCTCTTACTACATTCACATATGGAATGTTAGGATTCTTTATATCATCTTCTGCAATATTTGCGCAGAAAAGAACAGGCTTTAAAGTAATTAATTGCAAATCCTTAGTGATTTGAGCCTCTTCTTCGTCAAACTCAAGTGAGCGAGCTGGTTTCTCTTCAGAAAGGCACTGATAAATTCTCTCGAATAGAGCCAATTCTGTTCCAAAAGTCTTGTCGCCGCCTTTCATCATCTTCTTTGTGCGTTCTATACGTTTCTCCATTATCTCCATATCTGAAAGTATCAATTCGAGGTCAATAGTCTCAATATCACGCTTTGGATCAGCATTAACATCTACATGAACAACGTCAGGATCATCAAAGCAACGAACAACATGACAAATAGCATCTACTTCACGAATATTGGATAGGAATTTGTTCCCAAGACCTTCGCCTTTGCTTGCGCCTTTTACTAGTCCAGCGATATCTACGAATTCGACAATGGCAGGTGTGTATTTCTCAGGATTGTACATCTTGGCTAGAACATCTAGTCTAGAATCAGGCACAGATACTACTCCAATATTAGGCTCGATAGTGCAAAAAGGATAGTTAGCTGCTTCAGCTCCTGCCTTTGTAATCGCATTGAAGAGTGTACTTTTACCAACATTTGGAAGACCTACAATACCTAGTTTCATAATTTGCCCCTTAATTTATGGAATATTTTAACCCGGTTATTATACACTAACAGTGCTTAATATGCGAAGTAATTACATGTGCGATTATTTTCAAATTGAGAGCGTAAAAATTTGAATCATTGTTTCCTCACAGCATTAACATGTATAAAATAGATGGTAATTGACATGCTAATCAAATAATTGGAGGGAATCGATGAGTAGTGACATAATGACTTCTGATATAGCTGACCAAATGGTATGTAGAGAAGCAAATATTGATGACTTGGACGAATTGGTACGAATTCGTATGGATTATCTTCGCACTGAGTTTACTATGGACTCTATAGAGGAAGAGAGATTGTCCGAGAGTATTAGAGCTTATTTGACCGAGACAATCAATAAAACATTCTTCGCTTATTGTGCTTTTGCTGATGAAAGTATCGTATCTTCAGTATTTCTTTCCATCTCGGTTCGACCACCAAATCCGAGATATTCGAACGGAATGTCCGGATATATCTCAAATGTATACACAAATCCAATATATCGTCGAAGAGGTATAGCACAGGATTTGATGGAGCAAACTATAAGAAAAGCCGAGATAATAGGACTTTGCTCATTGGAACTAATCGCTTCGGATATGGGTAGAAAATTATATGAGAAAATTGGTTTTACCGACAACAATAAAAATATGCGATTAATGCTATCGACGAAATGTCAGGCAAACTTGTCCCCCATTCAATTCAAGTAATTTGGGCAATCTTCTGTTGAACAGCACTATCTTTGTAGATATTTGTCGAAAAATGTAGAACATGTGCATTAGCTCAGTTGATATTCTAGAGACAGTCTAGAAAAGGAGAGAGCTATGTCTACAAAATATTCGATAACAACTGTTTTCTCAAGTTTCATGTATGGTATAGTCGCGATTCCAGTTCAAATCGAAGTATATCTTACTCCAGGAATCAACACATTTGATATTCTTGGCCTTTGTGACTCATCGATTATGGAATCAAGAGGGAGGATAAGAGCTGCACTAGTTGCATCAGGTTACTCATTTCCACATGGTCACATTACAATTAGCATTTCACCTTCATACATAAAGAAGGCTGGAACTAATTTTGATTTACCAATTGCAATAGGAATTCTAATTGCATCTAAGCAAGTTCGTATTAATTGCAGTAAGAAGCTTTATGCAGAGGGTGAATTATCACTAGATGGACAAATTAAAGCAACTCCTGGTGGTGCCTTACGATTAAGTTGTGCTAAGAAAGAGAATTATGACTTTTATTACTTGCCAAGTGATCAGAAGCCATCATGCAAATGTGCATCCCTTTCTTGCTCGCTAAATGAAACTCTGCTTGATTGCATTGAGTCTATGAAACGGAAATACTGTCCAATAAAGTACAGTTTGGATACGGTTGAAGAAGATGATGAGAACTATGATGTGAGTATTATAAAGGGGCAACCCAAGGCGCTGAGGACATTGTTTATTAGTGCTTGTGGTTGGCATAATGTTCTTCTTGTTGGAAGTCCTGGATGTGGAAAGACAATGGCTGGAAGACTAATCAAGTTGCTTCTTCCTCCTTTATCAAATGACGAAGTATGTGAGATTTTTGCTCTTAATAATGCTATTTCGCGTACTTTGGAGAGTGAAGATAGTATAAGTGCATCAAGACCTTTTCGATATGTAATACAGGATACAACAACGTCAATTCTAATTGGTTCAAATTCGAAACTTAAACCTGGCGAAGTAGTACTTGCTAATCGTGGCGTGTTATTTGCAGATGAACTATGTGAGTATAAAAAAGGCGTAATTGATTGCTTAAGACAGCCAATGGAAGATAGGTTAATTACATTCAATAAGGATGGAAATGAATATAAGTTCCCAACAAATTTCATATTTGTAGGTTCTACCAATCCGTGCAATTGTGGTAACTACTATGAGAAGAAATCAAAGTGTACTTGTACAGAAGCTCAAAGACTAAGATATGAGCAAAAAATCTCTGGGCCCTTTCTTGATAGAATTGATTTATTTTGTGAAATGCATCGTGTAGATAACGATGGGCTAAAGCAAATTGCTTTCACTAAGACGGATGGTGAGATTAGGTTTCTTAAGGAGAAGGTGGCTCAATGTTGGTTAGTTCAAAAAGAAAGAGCTCGGCAAGCAGGAATTGAGGAATGCCTAAATGGACAGATGGTTGAAGAGAATCTTGTCGAGATTTTCAGGGCTGATAAGAGAATAATTGAGTATTGTGCTGACATGTCTACATTATATTCTTGCTCTGCAAGAGGATTTTTACGACTACTCAAAATAGGTCGAACGATAGCTGACATTGAAGGGCATAAGGACATAGAACAAAGCGATATAGCTGAGGCATTTTCTTATCGTAATCGCGAGTTTGGTGTGGGGAAGTATTGATATGGATAGTAATGAGAAACTATATGCAGATATCTACTATTCATGTTTTATCGAAAGTGAAGGAATAGGTACTAGAGTAATTCAAAATCTAATAGACAAGGAAGCAATTGATTCCATAAGAAGCCTAAATCAATTAGCAAAGGAAGATTATGCTAAGATAGATTCACTTTGCAGTTCTGATTTTGATAAGTTGGATTCAGCATTAAGAGCTAGAGAAAAAATACTTATGGATACTGAGGCTTCGTTTGAGATTGCAAGAGTTAATGGGATAACTTCAGTTTCTGTAGAAGATGAAGAGTATCCATTACCTTTTCGACAACTAAGCGGAATGCCAAAAGTTATATATTGTAAAGGGCGCAGAGAATTACTTAGCAAAGTAAGTACAAATGGAAGTGTTTCTATTGTAGGTACTAGAGGTCCAAGTAGTTATGCAACCTATGCTACAAAGGATTTCTCCACAAAGCTTTCAAATAAAGGAATAGTAATAGTTTCAGGACTAGCTCTTGGAATTGATAGAGTTGCTCACAGTAGTTGTATTGAAGCAAAAGGAGATACTATAGCTGTCCTTGCTGGAGGTCCTGATAACACGTATCCATTATGTAATAAGGATATATATGAAGTAATATGTAAGAGAGGACTAGTTGTTTCAGAACGCAAACCAGGAACAAAAGCAGTTAAGCAATATTTTCCTTCCCGAAACAGACTAATTTCAGCCTTGTCCGACGCATGTTTAGTAATGGAAGCAGGAGTTAATAGTGGGACACTGCACACGGCCTCTTTTGCTGCAGCTCAAGGGAAAGAAGTGTTCGTACTTCCTAATAGTATTTACTATGAGAATAATATGGGAGGTCACATGTTAGTGTCTGATGGTGCGAATATTTTATATGATATTAGTCATGTAATTGATAGTGTGGCCAGAGAAGTGTTTTACAGAAAACTAGGCTCATTTCCTACAGAACTAGATAACATCAATAGTACGAATTCAATGATAAAAGAATTACGATGCAAGCTATTGCGTAATTCTGATGCCTTGACATCAGAGAACTATAAGGTTTTACTATGTGATGAACTTACAATTCGTCCCATGGATTCAGATGAGTTGGCTAGTAGTCTAAAATTACCTTTCTCAAAGCTATCCGTTTTGCTTTCAGAACTGGAAGTTGAACATCGTATACAGATGATCAAGGGAAAATATATTTTGACTTTTCGATAGCTATGAATTATATATATGAATTGTATGCGTGTTTCCAAATAGTTTGAAAGTTGGTAGTTATGGGAAAAAAGCTTGTTATTGTTGAGTCACCTGCTAAAGCAAAGACGATTGGAAGATATCTTGGACCAGAGTACAAGATTGCTGCTTCCGTAGGACATATTAGAGATTTACCTTCATCTACTCTGGGAGTAAATGTTAATGATAATTACAAACCTACATACATAAATATGAGAGGTAAGGAGAAAGTAATTAAAGAACTTAAAGAATTAGCAAAGGACTCGGAATTCGTTTATCTAGCAACTGACCCTGATAGAGAAGGAGAAGCAATTGCTTGGCATATTGCGAAGTCATTATCTATTGACCCAACTACTGATTGTAGAATCTTTTTTAATGAGATTACAAAGAAAGCGATTCAAGAATCAATATCAAAGCCACGTGGCGTAGACTTGGATTTAGTTAATGCTCAACAAGCTAGAAGAATTCTCGATAGACTTGTTGGATATGAGTTAAGCCCATTATTGTGGCAGAAAATCAAAAAAGGACTATCTGCTGGACGTGTACAATCTGTCGCTACGAAGATAGTAATGGATCGCGATACTAAGATAGATGAATTTGTATCCGAAGAATATTGGCTTGTTAACGCAATAGTATGTCCTAAGGGAACCAATTTCAAATTTAAAATAAAGTATCATGGTTCAATCTCTGGTTCGAAGATAACTAAGAAGAAGCTTTCTAACAAACAAGAGGCTGATGCTGTTCTTGAAGATGTTAAAGGCAAGGATTATACCGTTGCTAACCTGAAGAAGGGTACTAAGGAGAGAAGCCCATTTCCTCCATTTACTACATCAACATTGCAGCAAGAAGCATCAAAGAGATTAGGTTTCTCTTCTCGTAAAACAATGTCTGTAGCACAGCAACTATATGAAGGAATCAACATTCAAGGGCAGGGTCAGACAGCTTTAGTATCATATATTCGTACCGACTCTGTAAGAATCTCCGAAGAAGCATCAGAAGCGTCAAGACTACTTATTGCTTCTGTATATGGTAAGGAGTATGTTTCAAATACTAAACGTAAGTTTAAGATTAATAATTCTGCACAGGATGCTCATGAGGCAATAAGACCTACGCATTTTGATTTGAGACCTGAATCAATTCATGACTCGCTTTCTAATGATCAATATAGATTGTATAAACTTATCTGGGATAGATTTCTATCTACTCAAATGACTAATGCAGTAGTAGATACTGTATCAATAGATGCAGTATGTGGAAGTTCCGTCTTCAGAGCGAATGGAGAGACTATTGTTTTCCCCGGATTCTTAGCAGCATATGCTGATATTACTGAGGATGCCGAAGATAAGATCGATAATGAGAAGGATTCTTCAGTGAAGCTTCCTGAATTAAGCGATGGTCAAATTCTAGCTAACATAGAGACTACTTCGGAGATGAAGCACACTCTGCCACCAGCACATTATACTGAAGCAACGCTTATTAAGGCTTTGGAAGAGAATGGTATTGGTAGACCTTCTACATATGCGCCAACTATATCAACAATCTTGGAGCGTCAATATGTTGAGAAGGATGGAAGACACATAAAGATTACTGAATTAGGTAAGCTAGTTACAGTTCTGCTTAACAACAACTTCAGTGAGATAGTTGATGTTTCTTTTACTGCAGATATGGAGAAGCGACTTGATGAGATTGAAGTAGGTAAGACTGAATGGACTCAAGTTATTGATGCTTTCTACCCTGGTTTCCATAAGCAAATTCTAGAAGCAACTAAGTCGATCGAGAAGATAAAGGTAAAAGAAGAGAAGATTGGTGAGAAGTGTCCACTGTGTAATGAAGGTGATTTGCTTCAAAAAGAAGGAAGATATGGCAAATTCATTGCTTGTTCAAATTTCCCTAAATGCAATTATACGAGAGGTAATGAGATTGAAGTAAATGGAAAGTGTCCATTATGTGGTTCTGGATTGATGGCACATAAATCTCGAAAATATAAGGGAAAGATGTTCTATACATGCGATAAGAAGGGTGCTAATAGCGAATGTACTTTTATATCTTGGGATTTACCGGTAGAAGATAAGAAGTGCGAGACTTGTGGTTCGTATATGGTATGGAAGAAGTACCGTGGAAGAAGTTATACAAAGTGTTCTAATAAAGAATGCTCTACAAATATCAGAAAGAAGAAAGAAGACTCAAGTATCAAAACAACAGATGATTCTTCTGCAGAAGGTTGATAGTGAATAATTCTCGTAGATATATTAATGTAATTGGTGCTGGCCTTGCTGGTTGTGAAGCTGCAAATTGTATTGCGAGCTTTGGAATAGAGGTTCATTTGTACGAGATGAAGCCTAATAGAATGAGTCCAGCTCATAAATCGGATCTATTTGCAGAACTAGTATGTAGTAATTCACTTAGAGCCAACAATATTGAGAACGCTGTCGGTCTTCTTAAGGAAGAATTGCGACGTGTCGACTCTCTTATTATGCATGCGGCTGATAGTTCGAAAGTCCCAGCAGGGGGGGCTTTGGCAGTTGATAGAGATGAGTTTTCTTCTTATATTACAAGTTCAATAGAAAAAAATCCTCTTATTACAGTAATTTGCGAAGAAGTTGATGATATTCCAAAGGATGCAATTACTATAGTTGCAACTGGCCCATTAACAGATGGAAAGCTTTACGATAATATCATGTCTTATACAGGGAGCAATCAATTGCATTTCTATGATGCGGCGGCTCCAATAGTTAAAGCTGACTCAATTGATATGAGCAAAGCTTTTCGAGCTTCAAGATATGGTAAGGGCGAGGCGGATGGAGATTACATTAATTGCCCTATGACTAAAGAAGAGTATCTTCGTTTTTATAACGAATTGATAAATGCGCAATGTGCTGATGTACATGGATTTGAGGATAAGTCGGTTTTCGAAGGGTGTATGCCAATTGAGACAATGGCGAAGCGTGGTGAGGATACAATGAGATATGGACCACTTAAGCCGGTTGGATTGGTTGATCCTACTACTGGAAAAGAAGCATATGCATGTTTGCAACTGCGCCAGGATGACCGTAATGAGAGCATGTATAATCTAGTCGGATTTCAAACAAGACTTAAATGGCCAGAGCAAAAAAGGGTGTTTGGACTAATTCCTGGCCTAGAGGATGCTGAGTACTATAGATATGGCGTAATGCACAGAAATACATATTTGAATTCACCTGGATTGTTGTCTTCAGACTATTCTTTAGTCTCGAATCCAAACTTATTCTTTGCAGGACAAATCACTGGAGTAGAAGGCTATATTGAATCAACAGCTTCTGGTTTCTTAGCCGCTTTTTATGCTTCATGTAAGTTTTTAGACGTAGAGCCTGATATTAGACCTGGTAGTAACACGATGATTGGCGCTATGGCTGAGTATATATCTGACTCACGTATATCAAAGTTTGTACCTATGAATGCAAATTTTGGTATAGTTCTTCCAATTGGTGTAAAATTCAAAGGAAAAACAAAAAAGAAGGATAAGAATAGCGCAATAGCAGCTAGAAGCCTAGAAGTTATCGATTTATGGAAGAGTTCTATTGAAAGAATTAAGGAGTTGTCTCATGAGTCAGAATGATGAATCAAATAAGACCATAGATATTGAAGTAGAAGATAATCAAGACACACAGGAAGTGCAAGAACCTAAGAAACTTACTTTCATTGAGAAGTCTGTTGACTTGTTTTCTCATGCCTTTGATTTCATGTCGGTAAACGTGTTATTTGTAGTTTTTAACATCCCAGCGATGCTGGTATCATTTTTTTATTCGCTTTTATTTATGCCAATGATCTTGTCTTTAATGGAGAAGTCTAATTTCACTGATTACATTATAAAAAGTGGCTTGATTGATGGTGCTACAGCTGCTACAGCTAATGGAATTGCCCAGATTAATCAATTGTATTATGTCATTATCTTAGTTTTCGCGATGTTTTTTATGGGTTCCGGATTGATCTGTATAGGACCTTTTCAAGCGGGTTTCTATCAAATCTTTAGAAATACTTATCGAAAAGAGAAGGTATCTATTTTTGCCGATTTCAAACAGGGTATGAAGGGAAATGCAAAGCAGTCTTTGGTAGCGATGCTTATCTCGCTTCCAATTGTGGCTTTATTACTTTATGGAATCGGATATTATCTTCATCATTTTGATAAGGTAGGAGTTGGAATTGCTACATTCCTATTCATTCTCTTGATGATATTCTCAGTAATTCAAAACTTAGTTTATTCGATGATGGTATCAATTGACTTGCCTTTGTCTAAGCTTTATCGTAATGCTTTTATACTAATGCTGGTTGAGTTGTTTCCAGTAATTGGAATCATTTTACTTGAAGTTGTATTGCTTGTACTTGTCCCATTTATTCTCTTCTTTTCTGTTCCTTCAATTGGTGGAGCGATCGCTATTCTTCTGTATTTGACATTCTCTTTTGGATTTTGTCAGTTCTTATATGGTAATCTTTGCGGTAATATGATTACAAAGTATGTAGCAAAGGATAAGCCGGTTGCTCCAAGTGTCGATGACCTAGATGTTTCTGAAGATGATAGTGAAGAACGCGAGGATTCTGAAGAAGCGTCATTTGATTCTGATGATGCGACTGACAATACGAAAGAATGAACGACATACCTATAATAATGTCTATACTATTTTGGACAGCTATTGGTCTAGTATCTGTAGCTACAGGTTTTTTTGTATTTTTTTTGATTGAGCAAGTACGTGCTCGTCGATTTAGAAGGAAGAATAAAGAGAACGATGAAGAGAATCTTTTTTGTGATGTAGCTTATTTTTTCGAGAAGGGTAAGAGGGATAGACAAGAGGATTCTTTCTATATTTCTCCGCTAGAGCAGTATGGCAGTCATGGAATTGTGGTTTGCGTATCTGATGGTATGGGTGGCCTTTCTTATGGCGACGAGATATCAAAGGCAATCACTGATTCGGTTTCTGATATGTATCCAATAGATTTTGACGATAGATTTTCTACTTCGGAGCAAGTTAAGAAGTTATCTAATTCTCTTTTTGAGAAGTACAATCGTCAAGGTGGAGCGACCTTTGCTATGGTCCATATCTTCCGTAATCGGCTCAACGTTTTTAGTGTAGGGGACAGCGATGTTATTCTTATTAGAGATGGCAGGGCGACAGTAATTAACCCTAAACAGAATTATATATCTGTTCTTATTCAAGATTTGATTAAGCAAGGTAAGACAACGCATGAAGCATATGTAACGAAGAAGTGTAGAGCTTTGGTTGACTATATGGGCAATTTTAATCCGAGAGTTCTATTTTTTCAGAGCCCGATTAAGCTTTACGATGGAGATACTGTTATTGTCTGTTCGGATGGATTAACCGATGCTATTCCTGTAGGACACCTAAATAGATTCCTGACTTATAGCGCAAGAAATACTGCTCACAATCTTAAAGAGGAGATTAAACTCAAAAATATTCCTAGGCAGGATAATTTTACTGGAATCATTATGCATTTAAACCGAGACTAGTAGGAAGGACAAACCATATGATTGAAACATATCGCTTAAGCCATAATGGCGGTCAAGATAAGTATTGTGACGATGTCCTTGTTAGAGTCGGTAAGGTTCTATGGCTTGTTGTTGTACAGGGAAGTAAGGAAATCACAGCTACAAGAATATTTGCGGATGCTTTTCAGAAGGTTTTCGCGACTTGCGCTGATGATTCTGCTTTTACTGATTTATGCGAGAAGTACGAGAAGCTAGTTCCTCATATTTTCGATTATATGATTATGAAAGTATCTGATAGCGAGTTATCTGTTTTTCGTCATGGAAGTGTGAAGGGGTATCTTGTAAGAAATGGTGAGATTAAACTACTTCCAAATGGGACAATTAGTGCTAATGACGAAGATAGAATATTAGTAGCTACGCAGACCTTATATGAGAAAATTACCCCAGAGGGCATACTTGCGGATGGACTGATGGCTACAAATTGTGAAGAGTGGATGAATTATATGCTCTATAGAGTATCAAGTCTTGACATGTTATCTGGTCCTAATCTAACTGCTGTTACTATTATGGTTAGGTTCGATGAAGCTATGAAGCTTTACACAATATCATCGAAAAAGATAGAAGAGTAGTTAACACTTACTTATAAAACTTGGCAAAGAACTCTTTCTTGAAATCCATTAAGCGGTCATTAGCGATAGCCTCTCTGACTTTCTCCATTAAATCAAGGAGGAAGGATATGTTGTGCCATGTGCAAAGACGTTGGCCAAGCATCTCCTTAGATTTCAACAGATGTCTTATATAAGCAGATGTGTAATTCTGACATACAAAACAATTGCATTCTTTATCGGGAGCCTCGAAAACTTCCGCAAACTTCGAGTCTCTGGCAATGACTCTTCCATGATTTGTTAGTATTGTCCCGTGTCTTCCAAGTCTAGTAGGAAGAACACAATCAAACATATCAATACCGCGAATAGCTCCTTCAATGAGATAATCAGGAGAACCTACGCCCATTAAGTATCGAGGTTTATCTTCTGGCATCAGTGGAACTGTTACATCCAAGAGATTGTACATTAGCTCTCCTGGTTCTCCTACAGAAAGTCCTCCAATTGCATACCCAGGAAGATCATATGAAGTAATCTGCTTTGCGCTTTCTTTTCGCAAATCATCATACATGCTTCCTTGAATGATTCCGAACAACGCTTGTGTATCGGTATTCTTGTGTGTATCGATACATCTTTCTAGCCATCTGGTAGTTCTCTCAAGCGAGCGACTAGCATATGTTTTCTCAGTAGGGTAAGCACAGCACTCATCAAAAGCCATGATAATGTCGGCGCCCAAGTCGTTTTGAATTTGAATCGACTTCTCAGGTGTAAGTAAATGCTTAGAACCGTCTATATGAGATCTAAAATGAACGCCTTCTTCAACGATGTCTTTTGGTTTAGCAAGAGAAAAAACCTGAAATCCACCACTATCGGTCAGAATTGCGCCATCTTTCCAATTCATGAATTTGTGGAGACCGCCTGCTTTAGCAATTAATTCGCTACCAGGTCTCATCCAAAGATGATATGTGTTAGATAGAATAATGCCAGCGCCCATCGAAGCAACTTCTTCAGAACTCATGCATTTAACAGCAGCTTGAGTTCCTACAGGCATAAATGCTGGAGTCATGAAAGATCCATGTGGAGTATGAACTCGTCCTAAACGCGCGCCGGTTTGCTTGCAGGTGTGAATGTGTTCGTACCAAACAGGATACTTGTTGCTCATTATTCTTTCTCCAATCGATATTTATAGGGAAGTGATGAACATAGCATCACCAAAACTGAAAAATCTATACTCTTCTTTTACAGCTTCATTATAAGCGTTAATAACATTATCGCGTCCAGCAAGTGCACTAACAAGCATAATAAGCGTGGATTCTGGAAGATGGAAGTTAGTAATTAGGGAATCGATGCACTTGAATTCATAACCAGGATAGATAAAAATTTGAGTATCTCCTGAGCAGGGCAGCATCTCACTATCAATAGCAGCCACAGTCTCAAGTACTCTGGTAGAAGTCGTTCCAACTGAGATAATTCTTCTTCCTTCACTTCTAGCCTTACGAACTATGTCGGAAGCCTCTTTGCCAAAACTAAACCATTCAGAGTGCATCACATGATTGGTGATATCGTCTGCTTTTACAGGTCGAAAAGTACCAAGACCAACATGTAAAGTAACCTCAGCAATAATAATTCCATTACTCTTTAGCTTACTCATTAATTCCTTCGAAAAATGCAAACCAGCTGTCGGAGCAGCCGCAGAACCCTCAAATTTAGAGTATACAGTTTGGTATCGCTCGTTATCCTTAAGTTGCTCATGAATATATGGAGGAAGGGGCATAATTCCAGCTCGATCTAGAATTTCTTCCCATATTCCATCAAAATCAAATCTCATAATTCGATTTCCATCTTCAAGGACCTGCTCACACTCAGCTTCAAGTTCATTAGGAATGAAAGTAATTCTCTTTCCAGGAGTAACTTTCTTTCCAGGACGAGCTAGTGTTTCCCATCTATAATCATCAAGTCTCTTAAGCAAAAGAATCTCAACAGCAGAACCAGTATCGCTTCTAGCTCCAAGAAGTCTAGCTGGGATTACTCTAGTGTTATTTATTACAAGTACGTCGCCAGCCTTCAAAAACTCGGGTAAATCAGAGAAATGTCTATGCAAAATGGCCCCAGTATTCTTGTCAAGAACTAGAAGTCGTGATGACGTTCTTTCCTCAAGAGGATGCTGGGCAATAAGTCTTTCAGGTAAATCATAGTAAAAATCATGCGTTTTCATACCTAGTTATTATACTTAAATTATCGAAAATGTCTAAGTATCTATTTGACCAAAGAAAAGTATTATAATGTCGCTCTCGTGTGCACATGTGTCCATCTACTAGGCATAATTGACTATGTATATTTTTGAGTGTTAGAATTGCTCAAATGCTTTTAATAGCAAATTATATAAGAGGGAGGAAATCGATATGAGCAAGCCTATTTTTGAAGGCTCAGGAGTTGCTATTGTTACGCCATTCATGCAAGGAGGTGTTAACTATAAGAAGCTTGAGCAAATTGTAGATTTTCACCTTCAGAAGGGCTCTGATGCTATTATTGTTTGCGGATCTACTGGTGAAGCTTCTACAATGCCTGATTCAGAGCACATTAAAGTTGTAAAATGCGTAGTAGATGCAGTGGCTGGAAGGATTCCAGTAATAGCAGGTGCTGGTTCCAATGATACTAATCACGGAGTTCAGTTAACAAAGGAAGTTTGTGATGTTGGTGCTGATGCGGCATTACTTGTGACGCCATACTACAATAAGTGTACGCCAGAAGGGCTTTTTAGACACTATAAGGCTATGGCTACATCTTGTGACATACCTATTTTGCTATATAATGTTCCTTCAAGGACGAATGTTAATATTTCTGTAGAAGTAATGAAGAGAATCGCTGATTGCTCCGAATGCGATAACATCATAGGAGTAAAGGAATGTAATATCAACAATGTTCCAGATGTTCTTCATGAGTGCGGTGATAGGTTTACAATTTACTCTGGAGAGGATGGATTAGTTTTACCTTTACTTTCACTTGGCGCTAAGGGTGTTATTTCAGTAGCGGCAAACATTTTGCCAACACAAATTAGCACTATGGTACATGATTATTTAAATGGAAATACTGCTAAGGCTTTAGAGATGCAGATTCACATTATGCCTCTTATTAATGCTTTGTTTAGTGAGGTTAATCCTATTCCTGTAAAAGAAGCACTTAATATTCTAGGACAGGAAGTTGGTCCTTGCCGCTTGCCATTATGTGAGATGAGCGCTAAGAACCATGATAATCTTGTGAAGGTCCTTAACTCATACAATATTGATATGAGTCTTTGAAGGAGAGTGATTGAATGATTAACATACTATTGAACGGTTGTTGTGGACATATGGGCAAGGTTGTTGCCGATATGTGCAAATATCAGAAAGATGTTGTAATAGTAGGAGGAATTGATTTAAGCGCTCCTGAGGGCGATTATGGTTATCCCATTTTCTCGTCTCCAGCGGAAGTAGATATAGATTTTGATGTGATTATTGATTTCTCAAATGCAACTTGTGTCCCAGCTCTATGCGAATTTGCAAAGAATAAGAAGAAGGGTCTTGTGTGCTGTACGACTGGTATACCCGAAGATGTCGTTTCTTGTCTATTTGATTGTTCTTCTTCTGTTCCGGTTTTTAAATCAGCTAACATGAGTTATGGTATGAATGTTCTTTTCGAGATAGTAAGGATGGCAACAAAGGCCTTGAAGGATGGTTCGGAGATTGAAATTATTGAAGCGCATCATAGACGCAAGCTTGATGCTCCATCTGGCACAGCTTTGATGATTGCTGATGTTATTAACGAAGAATGCGATAATAAGATGGACTATGTTTATGACAGAAGCCAGAGAAGAAGTCCTAGGGCGCAGAATGAAATTGGTTTTAGTTCTATTCGTGGTGGCAATATTGTTGGTGAACATGAGATTATGTTTATTATGGATGAGGAAGTTGTGAAGATATCTCATAGTGCCTCAACAAGAGATGTTTTTGCAAGAGGAGCAATTATGGCAGCAAAATTCATTGCAAATAAAGCTCCTGGAATGTATTCTATGCAGGATATTACTGCAAATATATTCGATTAATTGGAGGTTATGATGATTCAGTTTATTTTGGAAGCGGCTGATGCTACTTCTACTTCGACAAGTCCTTATGGGAACTTACTTTTCTTTGGCCCATTGATTCTTATTGCTGTTGGTATGTATTTCTTTTTGATTCGTCCACAGAGAAAGAAAGATAAGGAATTAAGCCAACAGATATCTGAGATGCAAGTTGGTGATAAAATTGTTACAATTGGCGGATTTGTAGGTGAGATTGTCAACATTGGCGAAGAAGAAGTTACTTTCTCTTCATCTGTCGCACATACTTATCTTACTATCCAAAAGAGTGCTATTGCTACTATCACTAAGCGCGGTGCTGAAGCAGTAGATGATGGAAAGAAGAAGAAGTAATAGTCCAAATATTTAATGATTAAGACTATGACCGATCTGTTTTCAGGTCGGTCTTTTTTATGCTATAGTGGTTGTATATTTTATCAGTGGGAGAGTGTATGTCTCAGATTCCAGAGAACATAATTGAAGAGGTTTTGTCCAAGGCGGATATTGAGTCTGTTGTAGGCCATTACGTTCAATTTACAAAGCGTACTGGCTCTAATTTGTTTGGCCTATGTCCTTTTCATTCTGAGAAGACTGGTTCATTCTCCGTTTCAATTCAAAAAGGTATTTATTATTGTTTTGGATGTCATAAGGGCGGAAATGCAATTGGATTCATCATGGATATTGAGCATTTGTCATATCCGGAAGCTATCAGATATTTAGGTAAGCAATACGGTGTTGAGATTCCTGAGAGTACAAATGATTATCAATATGACAATACAAAGAAGATTAAGGAAAGAGTCAAGCAGATACTACTTGAGACAGCAAAGTATTATTACAAATCACTTCTTTCAAGTGAGGGTAAGGAAGCTAGAGAGTATTTAAGTAATAGACAGCTCTCAAAAGAAACATGCACTAAGTTTGGTCTTGGATTTGCTCCCAAAGGTTTTGATAGATTGAAGTCTCATTTGACTTCGCTAGGTTATAGCGAAGACGAGATGAAGAATAGTGGACTATTTACTGTTAGTAAGAATGGAAAACTGGTTGACCTATTTAGAGGCCGATTGATGTTCCCGATTTTCGATTCTTTCGGTACAGTGGTTGCTTTTGGAGGAAGATGTCTGGGTGATGATTTGCCTAAGTATATTAATTCGCCAGAGTCAGTTGTCTACAAGAAGCAAGAGCATTTGTATGCCTTGAACTTTGCTAAAAAGGAGAGATCCGAGAGGCTAATTATAGTTGAGGGATATATGGATGCGATATCTATGCATCAAGCAGGCGTCTGTAATGCTGTTGCCTCTCTTGGCACGGCTTTTACTGATGGTCAACTTAGATTGTCTTCAAAGTACGCGAGTGAGATTGTGTTCTTTTTCGATTCAGACAATGCAGGCCAGAATGCCGCCCTTAGAGCTATTTCCATGATGCTAAAGTATTCAAAGAAGATGTCGGGACTTAAGCTAAGAATTAGAATAGCGAAAGTTCCAGATGGCAAAGATCCAGATGGATTTATTAAGGAGCATGGAGCTAAGGCTTTTGAGCAAGTAGTTGAGAATGCTTTGGATGTTGACAGATACTTGTCAGACAGAGCATACAACAACAGCTTTAGTGATAATGGTTTGGACTTGTATAAGTATGAAGAAGATATAGTTACGTACGGCTCCTGGATTAGTGATGATGTGAAGAGAAATCGCATGGCTTCAAAGGCTGCCATTTATTTAAAGGCAAATCCTAGTGTAATTTATGAAAGAATGAACGAGATTAGTAACAAAGAGGCTGAGAAGGAAGCTGCGGTTGACGCAAGGACTATTCAAAGACAAAAGAAGGATATAGTTTCGGATAGAAATTCTAATGACTACGACGAGGATGTCTCTGAGAGTGATATTAACGAGAGTAGTTCACTTGGAGTTGAGGAAGTAAGCAGCAAGGAGCCCGCAATTCCAAAGGATGCTGCTTATCTGGAAGAACTTAATCTTTTCGTGCTTGCCATGAAGCTTAAAGGCGCCCTTGCTGATGAGTCAATAATTAGACGAGATGAGTGCCTAAGACCAATGGATTTTGTTGGCAATAACATGAAGCAAATTGTATCGATTTTTCTCGAGAATTTTGTACCAGGAAGTGGCGTTAATGAGGCGATTCTAATCAACATCTTGAGTAAATTCTCTTTGAATGGTGAACCTGCGGAGAGTTTGTATTTGAAGGTCGACTCTTCATTTGAAAACATGACTTCTTTTGAAGTCATTAGAAGCTCATATCTGTTGCAATTGTATAAAATCAGACGCAATAATCTACGTAAGGAAAGAAGTAAGGCGATAGAATTACTTGACAGCACGACCGGGTCGGACAGGGAGAGAATTATCGAGAGTATTAAGCAAATAGATGCATATCTAGAACACATAAGCGCGGAGGAGATATTGCTTTGATAGATTTTCTTTCGTCTAGATTAAATATGGTTTTCGATATGCTTCCTAAGGAAGCTTCTTCTCGAAAAAGAGTGATAGACGTTGGTTCTGATCACGGGCTCTTTTCTTTGGCATGTTTGCAAACGTTTGACGATGTTTTCTGCGTATGTACTGATATTCATGAACTACCTGCAAAACGAACACAGCAGTGCCTTGAAGAAAACGGATATGGCTTAAGAGTTGAAGTACATAACGTCGATGGCCTTGAGGGAATTACTCTTATTCCTGGAGATACTATCGTAATGTCAGGATTAGGCGGCAATAACATTATTCATATTTTGCATGAAGTTATTCCTAGAACGCCAATTGAAGTGTTGAAGAGTGTGACTTTTGTTCTTCAACCTCAAAAAACATTTGACGGTGTAAGACGCTTCCTGACAAGAAATGGATTTGATATAGAAGATGAAGTTACTTGCGTCGATAGTAAACTGCACTATTTCTGTATTAGGAGCGTTTTCTCAGGTAATGCGCATGAATTGAGTTCGAAGGACGCTTTCTATGGCCCTATTCTATGTAAGAAGTTTTCTCAAGGTGACAAGGATGTTAGGGTGTATTTTGATTACCTGAATAAGAAGTATTCGTATAAGTCGAGAAGTAATAATGAATTACGATCTTTAATGGAGAAGGAGGGGTTATTATGAGTAAGCAATACGGAATTGAAGAAATTATTGATTATTTGGACTCGTGTTTTCCTCGCGAAAACAAGTGTGAATATGACAATGTAGGCTTGATGGTTGGATCTCGTAAAGGATCAACACAATCTGTTGTTCTGTCTCTGGATACAACAAGTAGTGCAATTGAATTATGTAAAGAAAAAGAAGCTCATTTGCTAATTGCTCATCATCCTTTGTTGTTTGGAGGGATTGACTGTATCGATGTAGATAATGTAGTAGGCCTTCAAATTAAGAACTTATTAGAGAATGAAATAGTAAATTTCGCATGCCATACTAATTTGGATAATACAGATGAGTTTGGAAATCTTGCTATTGCTTCCTCTCTAGGTTCGTCCAAAGCAGAGCATCTTGATGGAGTCGAATGTGGAGTTGTATTCGAGTTAGATAACTCAGTAGTATTAAAAGAGTATATGTCTACAGTTACTAAATCGTTAGATTCCTCAGGCGTCATATCAATTTCCGATACTTCGAGAAGTGTCAAAAAAATCTTTGTTCAGGGCGGATCCTTTGACGAGAATAGTGTTGATGTAATCTTGCGAGAAGGCATTGATACTGTTGTTTCAGGAGAGATTAAGCATCACATATGCTTATATCTAGAGCAAAATGGGGTGTCTACAATTATTGCTGGTCACAATGCAACTGAGAGAACATATTTACCAAAACTAAAAGGATTGCTTAATGGAAGGTTTGAAGACCTGGATATTTTTGTTGACTTTGGCAATGAAAGTAATACTTAATTCACTGTACTTTTTGAGCTATTTTCATTAGAATGGTTATGTTTTCCGAGCAAGCACAGTCAATCGCGGGCGTAAATACGAAAGTATACGCATGAGGAAAGTCCGGGCTCCAAAGGACAAAGGTGCCGGGTAACACCCGGTGAAGGTAACTTCAAGGAAAGTGCAACAGAAAAGAAAACCGCCGGTTCGCCGGTAAGGATGAAAAGGCGAGGTAAGAGCTCACCGGCATTATGGAGACATAATGGCCTTGTAAACCCCATCTGGAGCAACGTCGTGGGAAGTGTAACCGTGGTCCGCGGGCTTCAAGGAGACGGCTAGAGCTTGTCGGTAACGGCAAGAGTAGATAGATGATTGTTAGTAACAGAACCCGGCTTATTTGCTTGCTCGGTTAACTATTATAAAATGGAGGTTATGAAATGTCTGCACAATCTTATTTAAGTAGAGGTGTTTCCCCTACGAAGGATGATGTTAAGAAAGCTGTAGCAAACCAGTCAAAGGGAGTCTTTCCCGGCGCGTTTTGTAAGCTAATTGAAGATATTTCTGGGGATGATGATTATTGTGTTGCTATTCATGCTGATGGAGCTGGCACAAAGTCTTCCGTTGCATACCTAATGTATAAAGAAACTGGGAGTTATGAGTGGTTTAAGGGATTAGCTCAAGATTCGCTTGTTATGAATACTGATGATCTAGCATGCGTTGGATGCTATGAGAATATGGTGCTTTCAAATACTATTGGACGTAATGCTCATCTAGTTGATGGTAAAGCAATTTCCATGGTAATAGAAGGCTATGATGAAGCTATTGCTAAGCTAGAGGCTAACGGCGTATCAATCAAGATGTGTGGCGGTGAGACGGCTGATGTTGGAGATTTAGTTAGAACTCTAATTGTAGATTCAACAATAGTAGCAAGAATTAAGAGAAGTGATGTTGTTAGCGCTGCGAACATCAAACCAGGACACGTCATTGTTGGTCTTTCCTCAAGCGGACAAGCTACATATGAGGATAAGTACAATTCTGGAATGTCTTCTAATGGACTTACAGCAGCTAGACACATGCTGCTTTCTAAGTATTATTACGAGAACTATAAGGAATCCTTCTCAGATACGATTCCTGAAGATAAGGCATATAGTGGAAAATATAGATTAACAGATAACCTTCCTGGTACTTCAATAAGTGTCGGTGAAGCAATTCTTTCGCCAACTAGAACGTTCCTTCCAATTATTGTTCAGGTACTTAATAAGTATCGTTCAAGTATATCTGGAATTATTCATTGTACTGGTGGTGGACAAGCAAAGTGTCGAGACTTCGGTAAGAATATTCGCGTAGTAAAGGACAATCTTTTCGAGCTTCCTCCTTTGTTTAAGGCTATTTATGAGTCTGGCGAGATTCCTATGAAGGAAATGTTTCAGGTTTTCAATTGCGGACACAGAATTGAGTTCTATTGTGATGAGTCCGTTGCTAATTCGATTATTGAGATATCAGAATCGTTCAATGTTGACGCTAGAGTAGTGGGAAAAGTAGAAGCACTTGATAACGAAGGACCAAATGAGGTCGTAATTCGATACGAGGGAGAGGAATTTATCTACAATTGATGGATAGAAATGTGAAAGTATCGCTCATAGCTCTAGGATGTTCTAAAAATTTAGTTGACGCTGAGTGTATGGTGAAGCTCCTTAAGCAAGATGGCTATGAGATAGTTGAGGATTATACGAAATCTCAAGTTGTTGTCATCAATACTTGTGGTTTTATCGAGTCTGCAAAAACTGAAGCAATAGACACGATTCTCCAAGTTTCAGATTACAAAGCTCCTCAAGGCAGTATTCAATTCATTGTTGTAACAGGGTGCCTATCTCAGAGGTATTCTCAAGAGATTTCCGATAGCTTGCCTGAAGTTGATGCAATCCTAGGCACATCACATTATCAAGATATTTGTCAGGTGTTGCATTCCCTTTTCGAAAAGAAGGATAGTAATCCAATCACTTTAGTCTCTAAGGCTGGAGGAATGGCTCATTTGCTTCCTTCTAGAGAAGTTTCTACAAAAGGTTATGCATGGCTTAAGATTGGCGAAGGTTGTCGCCATCGTTGCACGTTCTGCGCAATCCCTTTGATTCGAGGTACGTTTGTTTCAAGACCTTTGGAGGAAATTCTTCAAGAGGCCCGTGATTTAGCGTTTAGAGGGTACAAGGAGATTATTCTTGCCGCTCAGGATACGACAAATTATGGTATTGAATTATATAAGAAGCGTTCTCTACCTTTGTTACTTAGAGAGTTGTCTAAGATTCAAGGTATTGAATTGATTCGCGTGATGTACGGCTATATGGATGGAATTGAGGATGACCTAATCCAAGAGATTAAGACAAATCCTAAGGTAGCTCATTATCTTGATATTCCAATTCAACATGCTGACGACGAGATTCTATCTTTGATGCATAGAAGAGAGACTTCAGATCTAATTTCTTCTAGACTAGAAGCAATTAGAAGAGAAATCCCTGACATTATTATCAGAACCACTGTTATGGTTGGTTTTCCAGGCGAGACTCAGGAAGCTTTCGATAATCTGATGAAGCGCCTAAAGGAATGGAAGTTTGATCGTCTTGGTTGCTTTATGTTCTCTCCTGAGGAGGGTACTCCTGCATATGACATGCCTAATCAAGTAGATGATTCTGTTAAGCAACTCCGATATGAGGCAGTATACACATTACAAAAGCAGATATCTCTTGAGGCTAATCAGAATAGACTTAACTCGACGGTAGAGGTTACTATTGAATCTATTTCGGATGATGGTATATTTTACAAAGGTCGAAGCTTTGGCGAGGCACCTGAGGTCGATCCGGAGATATATGTCGTAGCTACTGAAGAAGAACTAACTATTGGAAATAAATACAACGTAAAAATTGTAGATAGCTCAGATTACGAATTGACAGGAGTAACAATATGAATTTACCAAACAAGCTTTCAATACTAAGAATTATTCTAATCCCCGTAACACTTGTTTTCATGCTTCCTATTAGCATATACGGCTTTGAACCGGCAGGATGGAATAACTTTATTGGAAACTATGGAATGCTTATTGCCGCTTTCATTTTTATTATTGCATCCTTAACGGATATGGCTGATGGTAAAATAGCTAGAAAGTACAATCTAATTACAAATTTAGGAAAGTTCCTAGACTCATTAGCAGATAAAATGCTCATTATTGGCGTTCTAATTGCTTTTGTTGGACTAGGAAGAATTTCTGCATGGCTCCTGATGATTATCGTACTAAGAGAGTTTATGGTCACAGGAATTAGAATGCTTGCTTCCGAAAAGGGAGTTGTAATGGCGGCAAAAATGATTGGTAAAGTAAAGACCACCACTCAAATGATTGCCGTAATCTATTTAATGTTTGAACCTACAATCATGAAGATATTCAATATTTCGAGTTCGAAAATCAACCCAGTTACAATTGTTGGAGACGTACTATTTGGTATTTGCGTTATTATGACGGTAGTGTCTGGACTCGATTATTTGCTCAAGAATTTGAATTTTCTTAAGGAATCATGAAGCAAAAGTGCAATTGCCTATTGACTTTTATGTGGCGTTACATTAAAAACTGAATGTGGGTTTATTTTATCGCTGGAGGTTATTATGAATAGCGAAGAAATTTTTGGTAGTATCAAGATGATGATTGTTAATCAATTAGGCGTAGATGAGAACAATATCACAACGGAGTCTTCTTTTGTTGATGATCTAAATGCTGATTCTTTGGACATGGTAGAATTAGTAATGGCTATGGAGCAGGAATTTGACATTTCTATTCCGGACGAAGTTGCTGAGAAGGTTTCTACAGTTGGAGACGCTGTTGAGTACATCAAGGGACTTATCTCAAAGTGATTCGAACTTAATTGTTTGTGCTGAATACGCGTGAGCGTATTCAGCTTTATTATTAGGAGAATGCAATGTGTATCGAGAATGACTATTCTGAGTTTGAGACGAGACTAGGATATTCCTTTAAGAACAAAGAATTGCTCATTACCGCTTTTACTCATACTACATATGTGTTTGAACATAAGCGAGAGCATTTCGAATCAAACCAGAGACTTGAATTTATAGGTGACGCGGTCATCGATTTAGTAATTGGCCGCGTGCTCTATGACTCTAAGCCGCAGGAGAGCGAAGGATATCTATCTAAGAAGAGAAGCATTATTGTATGTGAGCAATCATTTGCAAATGCTGCTCGTAACCTTGATATTGGGAATTATTTGCTCCTTGGTAAGGGTGAGGCACAAACTGGTGGCTCATGCAAGGATTCCACTTTAGCGGATGCATTCGAATCCGTAATTGCAGCTGTATATTTTGATAGTGGCTTTGAAGAGGCAGAGAAAGTTGTCCTTTATCAGCTTAATGACACTATTGAAGCTACTTTAGCTGGTACGATTTTTCTAGATTATAAGAGTAAGCTACTTGAAGTAGCCCAGAAACGTAATAATCAACATCGTATTTCTTTCAAGATTACTGACGAGAGAGGCCCAGCTCATCAGAAAGAGTTTGACTGTGAAGTCTGTGCAGATGGATTGTTTCTTGCTAGTGCTACTGGCCATAGTAAGAAGGATGCTGAACAGAAGTGTGCAGCTGCGGCAATACTTGAGTACGAGAAGGTGTTCGGTAGCGTTGATGTGCTATAATCTATTGATTTCATTTAAGGATTATTATCAATGCATTTAAAGAAACTCGAAATTCAGGGCTTTAAGTCCTTTCCAGAATATACACTTATTGAGTTTGACAAAGGTATGACTGCCGTTGTTGGACCTAATGGTAGTGGAAAGTCTAATGTAACCGATGCAATTAGATGGGTTCTTGGTGAGCAGAGCGTAAGATCCTTACGTGGTGGAAAGATGGAAGATGTCATTTTTAATGGCACACAATCCCGTAAGCAAATGAATTACGCCGAAGTTTCGATGATTTTGGATAATTCTGATAGATTTATTGATTCCGATTATAACGAGATTCAAATTACTCGTCGATTATATCGCTCTGGAGAGAGTGAATATCAGTTCAATCATTCCAATTGCAGACTTAAGGATATAGTAGGCCTCTTTTTGGATACTGGTCTTGGAAAAGACGGATATTCCATTGTTGGTCAGGGTCGTGTTGATGAGATACTTTCGACAAAGTCAGAAGACAGAAGAAGAGTTCTTGAGGAAGCTTCCGGAATTGTTAAGTACAAGGTACGCAAGGAGGAAGCTGAGCGTAAACTCAAATCCACCAGCGATAATCTTGTTAGAATTGACGATATTCTAAATGAATTGCAAACTAGAATAGACCCATTGAAGGAAGATGCTTCAAAGGCCATAAAGTATCATCAATTATATGATGAGATGAGAGCTAAGGATATTTCTATTCTATGCAGTAAAATTTCTAAGGCTACTGAGGCTATGGGCGAAGGCGCAACAAACAAGGCGAATCTTGAGCAAGATTTGGCTTTCTATGAGAAGAAGTATGTCGAGATTAGAGACTCCAACTCTCAATTGCGATTAAAGGCTGAGGCTTTAGAGGAGAGCATTGAGAATGCTAGACAAGAACTATCCGATATTACTGAAGATTATCACGAGTGTACATCAGAGCAAAAGATATCCCAAGAGAGGAAAAGCGCTCTAGAGGCATCAATAGAAGCTTCCAAGGTTGAAGAAGTAAAAATTGGAAGTGAGATAGAGCGACTTGAAGCGGATTATTCTGCCAAAATCAAAGAGGCTGATGACCTTCTAGCAACTGCAAATGAAGAGAAGAGAAATTTATCGAAGCTTAACGATCAAAAAGAAGCGATTCTTTCTGATTTTGAATTGTCTTCACAAGAAGAAGATGGTCTTCGTAAGCAGATTTCGGATAAGACAAATCGCTTAATTGATTCAAGAGAGCAACAAAAGGTATATATCGAGCGCATTCATTCTCTTGCCGAAAGAATTGATATGGAGAATGTTAGTATTCTTGCTTCAAAGGATGCTTTAGCGGAGATTGAAGAGTCAATGCTTACATCTGAGAATTTATGGCATGAGATGATGCTGAAAGAATCAGAAGTTAGTAGCGATATTGAAATTCGTAACGATAAAGTAAAAGAGTTATCGAAGAGCCTTTTCGAAATTAAGAAAGAACTTGAGGATAATAGCAGCTCGCTTTTGGCATGTAATGCAAGGCTCAAGGCGCTCTCTGACTTAGAGAAACGTAAAGAAGGATATCAAGAATCGGTCAAGAACCTGCTTGCATATTCAAGCACTAATAACTCTGTATCAAGTAAAATTGTCGGCGTGCTGGGTGATTTAGTGTCGTCTAAAAGTCAGTATGTCGTTGCTATAGAGATTGCTCTTGGATCGAGCATACATAACGTAGTAACCAATACTGAGTCAGATGCAGCAAAACTTATCTCAATCCTTAAAGAGAATAGATTAGGAAGAATTACTTTTCTGCCTATTGAGAATATTAAGTCTAGAAATCTCGAAAAGGATGTCATTTCTAAAGCATCTTTACATTCGGGCTATATTGGAATAGCTTCCGACCTAGTCGAGCGTGACTCCAAGCTAGATAGTATCGTAAGTAACTTACTTGGACGAGTAATAATTTGCGATGATATAGATAGTGCAAGGCAGATAGCTGCGGATCTAAACCATTCTGTAAAAGTAATTTCTCTTGAGGGTGATTGTATTAATCCAGGTGGTTCTCTTACAGGTGGTACTACTCGTAAAGGCACTAGCGGAATTCTCGGCCGCGCTCACGAAATAGAGGAGCTTATTTCTAAGCAAAAGTCTTTAAATTCTGGCCTTTCAATAATAGAAAAGAAGAAGACTACTGTTGAGAATGATATGGAAGCTATTTCCAAGGAGATTAGTATTCTCAATGAGCAAATGAATTGCTTTACTTTGGAAAGAGTAAAAGCAGAGACTGAGAACAGCAATTTCAAGCGCAGAATTATTGAGATTAACAATACTATTAAGGTTAGTCAAAGCAGAATTGAAGCTATATCTAAGGAGAAGCTACAATTAACTAATGACAGCGAAGAGCTTACTCTAGTAATAGAAGAGATTGAAAATGAACTTGCTGACTTCAAGGATAGTATTGAGGAGAGTGGTTCTAAGTCAAAAGACTTCACAAGTAAACTCGAGAGAGTTAAGGAACAGATTAACGAGAGCTCTCTTAAATTGGAGAGAATCATAGCTCAACGAAATGGTGTTCTGGATATATCTTCAGTTTTTGATAGGGAGAAGGCTAGTCATTTAGACAATCTTAAAAAGCATGAGCAGGAGCGTTTGAGTGCTGAACTATCATGCAAAGAAATAGATAAAACTATATCTAGCTTGCGTGATTCAATAACGAAACTTTCTAATGAATCAAACGCAAAGAAGGAAGAGATTGCAAAGCTTAATGATTCAAAAAGTGGCGTAGATGAGGAATTGTCACATTTCATATCACGCTTGACCGAATGTGGAGATACAGTCAATAGCATTAATAGCAGACTAAATAGTCTTGTTGCTAAGTATGATAGATACATTGATGATATTGACTCATCTAAGAGCCGTTTGTGGGAAGAGTATGAAGTAACTTATGATAACGTTAAAGATCAGTACCCATCCCCCGATGATATTCCGGCTTGGTCAAAGCGAATTTCCGCATTGAGGGCAGAGATACGTGAGATAGGCCCCGTAAATCCTAATGCTGTTGAGGAGTACAAGGAAGTATCTACTCGATTTGAGTTTATGACCGGACAACGTAATGACGTGACTAATGCGATAGCTGATCTGGATAAGGTGATCGCCGAATTAGTAAATGAGATGAAGCATCAATTCATTTCACATTTTGAGATTATCAACGAGAACTTCAAGCAAGTTTTCTTTGATTTATTCAATGGTGGCACTGCTGAGATTATTCTTGAAAGTGAAGATGTTCTGAATTGTGCTATCGAAATTAAGGCTCAGCCTCCGGGAAAGAAACTTCAGAATTTATCGCTTTTGTCGGGTGGTGAGCGATGCTTGACGGCTATAGCATTGCTTTTCGCGATATTGCAGCTACGACCATCTCCTTTTGTTGTTCTTGACGAGGTTGAAGCGGCTTTGGATGATGTAAATGTATCTAGATTCACGGATTTTGTTCGGCGATATACTACTAAGTCGCAGTTTATCTTGGTTACTCACCGTAAAGGTACAATGGAGGCGTGTGACAGGATCTATGGCGTTACTATGCAAGAGAGAGGTATTTCCAAGATTCTCTCTATGCGCTTGGGCGAAGGTTAACTAGGAGGGATAGTATTGGGTTTATTTGATGTTTTTCGAAAAGGATTGAACAAGACACGCACATTCATCAGTGAGGGTCTTACTAAGATCGCTGCAGGTGCAGGCAAGTTCAATGACGACATGCTCGACGACTTCGAGGAGCTCTTGGTAAGAGCTGATTGTGGTGTAGAAGCTTCAGTCGATATTATTGATGCTGTTAAAAGCGATATTAAAAAGTCTGGTAATGCTAGCAAGGAAGCCGTCATCGCAACGGTTGAGCGTAGAATGCTTGAAATTCTTGGTCCTTCGAAGGAACTAGAAATAGAAGATGGCAAACTTAATATCATTTTGCTAGTCGGTGTGAATGGAACTGGTAAAACGACGACAGCGGGAAAGCTTTCAAGCAAGTACAAAGCTTTGGGCAAAAAGGTAGTTTTGGCAGCTGCTGATACTTTTCGCGCTGCAGCTATTGAGCAACTAAAGGAGTGGGGTGAGCGAACAAGTACTACTGTAATCGCTCATGATCAAGGTGGAGATCCCGCAGCAGTTTGCTTTGACGCAATTAAAGCCGCTTACGCCCGAAAAGCCGATGTATTAATAATTGATACAGCTGGTCGACTTCAAAATAAGAAGAATCTTATGGATGAGCTTGCAAAAGTAACGAGACTTATTGCAAGAGAGGCTCCAGATGCAAATTGCAAATCTTTGCTAATAATAGACGCAACCACAGGTCAGAATGGCGTTATTCAAGCTGAGACCTTCGGGTCAACTGTTGCTCTTGACTACATTGGTATTACTAAACTTGATGGAAGTGCGAAGGGCGGAGTGGCGATTGCAATATCATATGCTACCAAAGTTCCTATTGTATTAGCAGGTTTGGGTGAACGAACTGAGGATTTGATACCGTTCAATCCTAATGATTTTGTTAAATCTTTAGTTGAGGAGTAATCCATTGTTACTTGCACATCACTAACTTAGATGTTATAATCCCGAAGTTGCCGCGCGCATTGAACTTGGATAGTCCAACCTTTTTCTATGACGCTGGTGGATTTAATTTTGAAAGGACGTATTAATTATGAGCATTAACAAGACAGAAATTATCAAGACTTACGGATTAAAAGAAGGCGATACAGGTTCACCTGAAGTTCAGATTGCTATTCTTACTGCAAGAATCAATCACTTAACTGAGCATCTTAAGTCACATAATGGAGATCACCACTCACGTCGTGGACTTCTAATGATGGTTGGTAAGAGACGTGGACTTCTAGATTATCTAGCAAAGATTGACATTGAGCGCTACAGAGTAATCATTGCAAAGCTTGGTATCAGAAAGTAATTATTACATAATCAAAACTGACACCCTTTCGGGTGTCTTTTTTTATAAGGAAAAAAGAATGACTATTCTAGAAATTATATTCTTGTCTTTTAGTCTTGCTATGGATGCTTTTGCCGTATCAATATGTATGGGACTAGAAAGAAAGTCTCTTAAAACAAGCAACTACTTTAAAGTTGCTCTTTGGTTTGGATTTTTTCAGGGATTAATGCCAATGATTGGATATTTTCTTGGAAGTTCATTCAAAGACTATATCGAAAAGTATGATCATTGGATAGCGTTTGCATTGCTTCTAGTAGTTGGATTAAATATGATTCGTGAAGGTTTCGAGAAAGAGAAGCCTAGTGATGAAGGTGTCGCATGCGATATTGCACCTGACAAAGCAAAGGCTGCCTTTGGTTTTAAGAAAATGTTCGTTCTTGCAGTAGCTACAAGTATTGACGCTCTTGCTGTAGGTGTATCAATAGCATTCTCTTCTGACTCGAATATCTTTGTCGATTCAGCATTCATAGCTGTTATAACCGGGATATTGTCAGCTGTAGGTCTTTTTGTGGGCAAGTCTTTTGGAAGTAAGTATCGCAAGGTATCAGTAATTATTGGTGGAATCATACTTATTCTTATTGGTGTGAAAATAGTTTTACAAGATATTGGAATACTTAACCTTTAATCTTGTATAATGATTGTAATTTATAGTCTGTGAGGGCTTCATTATGAAAGATGGATTTTTGAGAGTAGCAGTGGCTACACCTAATATTAAAGTTGCTGATTGCAAGTACAACAGTGAGCAAATAATAAATCTATGTAAAGAAGCTTCAAGTAACGATTGCTCGTTATTGGTTTATCCTGAACTATCAATAACTGGATATACATGTGGAGATTTGTTCCTACAAAGTGAGTTAGTAAACCAAGCAAGAGTGTATTTGGACACTATTCTTAAGGAAACAAGTACTCTCGAGTTAGTTTTTGTTGTTGGTCTTCCATATGAGTATTCCGATAAACTTTATAATGTTGCGGCTGTATGTTGTAAGGGTAGCATTCTAGGTTTTGTTCCCAAGATGTACATTCCTTCATATGGAGAGTTCTATGAGGCTAGACACTTTGAGTCATTTGACGATATAGATTATGTCGAGAATGATGTGCCATTTGGAAATATTCTTTTCGAGAGCGAGAATAATAAAGATTTTGTTTTTGGCGTCGAAATTTGTGAGGATTTATGGGTTGCAAATGCCCCTTCGAACGAAATAGCAATTGCTGGAGCGAAGATAATTTGTAATCCTTCCGCGTCTAATGAGGTCATAGGTAAGAGTGATTACAGGCGTAAATTAGTATCTATGCAAAGCGCAAAGCTTCTTTGTTCATATTTATATGCTGATGCTGGACTTGGTGAGTCTACTCAGGATTTAGTATTCTCTGGACATAGCATTATTGCCGAGAATGGTACTATACTTAGTGAGAGCAAGAGATACTCTACAGGGTTGACCTTTAATGACATTGATTTGAAGAGACTTGTTCATGAGAGAAAAAGAATTACAACTTTTGGTAATTCCTCAGGCGTCGAGTTTGAGAAGGTACTCTTTGATATCAAGATAAATAATGAGACTAAGCTTGTTCGAACTTTCCCCAAGAAACCTTTTGTTCCTAGCAATTCCGATAGATTGAAGGAAAGATGTGAAGAGATTCTTAGTATGCAAGCTACAGCTCTTGCGACTAGAATTAAGCATATAGGCTGTAAGAATATCATTCTAGGCCTTTCTGGTGGCTTGGACTCCACACTAGCCTTAATAGTATGTGTACGTGCCTATAATATTCTAAGTATGAACTTAAAGGATATTATTGCTGTAACTATGCCTGGCTTCGGAACAACAAACCATACAAAGAATAATTCCATTG
Source organism: Clostridiaceae bacterium (assembly GCA_012728275.1). GTDB lineage: Bacteria > Bacillota > Clostridia > Saccharofermentanales > Saccharofermentanaceae > Saccharofermentans. The sequence continues at coordinate 48,637 of JAAYFK010000011.1, forward strand.
CATTAACTGAAGCATATGGCGTTACTCTGAAGGACATCTCTATAGTCGATAGCGTTAGTCAGCATTTCAAAGATATTTCTCATGAATCATCTGTTCATGATGTTGCTTATGAGAATAGCCAAGCAAGAGAACGCACTCAAATATTAATGGACTTAGCCAACAAACATAACGGAATAGTTGTTGGTACAGGTGACTTAAGCGAGCTAGCTCTTGGATGGGCGACATATAATGGCGACCATATGTCAATGTATGGTGTTAATTGCTCGGTACCTAAGACTCTTGTGAGATTCATTGTTTCCTTTGAGGCTGAGAACGTGGCTACATCAAATCCAAAGCTTTCTCAAGTATTACATAGTGTTGTTGATACTCCTGTTTCTCCAGAATTGCTCCCTCCAACGGAGAGTGGTGATATTTCCCAGAAGACTGAGGATTTAGTTGGTCCTTATGATTTGCATGACTTTTTCTTATACTACTTTGTTCGCTTCGGTTATGAGCCTTCGAAAATATACAGAATAGCTTGTCTAACATTTGCGGATGAGTTTGATTGCAAGACTATCTATCAATGGCTTGAGACATTCATTTGCAGATTTTTCGCTCAGCAATTCAAGAGATCTTGTTTGCCTGATGGTCCTAAAATAGGAACTGTGTCACTATCTCCAAGAGGTGACTGGCGAATGCCATCAGATGCTTCATGCAAATTGTGGCTTGATGATTTGAAGTCAGTAGAGCCTAAGTAATAATCATTCAGGTTAATTATTCTTTTTTGTAAAATGTAGGTGAATTATTCTAATATTAATATATAATATTAGTTGGCATTTGCCGTAGAATAATGGAGAGTAGTGTGTAGATTGATATATCGAATTAATTGTCGATGTCTGAATCTACGAACTACCTCCTACAAAGTACAAGGAGAAAATATGGAAAAAGTTTTTAAGACTGAGATTGCCGGTCGTCCATTAGTTGTTGAGACAGGCAAAATCGCACAGTTTGCAAACGGTTCTGTCCTAATTCGATATGGCGACACCGTAATCCTTTCAACAGTAACTGCATCGACACAGCCACGTGATGGAGTTGATTTCTTCCCATTATCTGTTGATTATGAAGAGAAACAGTATGCTGTTGGACGTATCCCAGGTGGATTCATAAAGAGAGAGGGAAGACCTTCAGAGAAGGCTATCCTAACTTCTCGAGTAATTGATAGACCTGTAAGACCACTATTCCCTAAGGATTTGCGTAATGATGTAGTTGTATCTAACACGGTTATGTCTGTAGATCAAGATTGCTCTCCAGAGATTGCCGCTATGCTTGGTACATCAATTGCTATATCTATTTCTGATATTCCTTGGAAGGGACCTATTGCTGGAGTTGTTCTCGGTTTAATTGATAACAAAGCTGTAATTAATCCGACGGAAGCACAGCGTGAAGTATCACAGATGTATGTTACTCTTGCTGGTACTAAGACAAAGATATGCATGGTTGAGGCAGGAGCAAATGAAGTTCCAGATGAGATTATGCTTCAGGCTATAGCTGATGGTCACGAGGCTATTAAGGAAATTTGTGCATTCATCGATTCTATTGTAGCTGAGATTGGCAAGCCAAAGTTTGAGTACCAATCATCTGACATTCCTGAAGAAGTATTCTCAATGATTAAGGAATTCGGTTGGGATGAAATGCGTAAGGCAGTGCTTTCTGATGATAAGAGTGTTCGTGATGCTAATGTAGATGCATTGAAAGCAAAGGTTACCGAATATATTATGGAGAAGGATGAGGAACTTGTTAAGTATGTTCCTGATTCAATTTATAAGTTAGAGAAGAAGGTTGTACGAGACTACTTATTCCGTGAGCATGTTCGTGTTGATGGAAGACCTCTTGATCAAATTCGTCCTCTTTCCTGTGATGTAGGATTGCTTCCAAGAGTTCATGGTTCAGCTTTGTTCCAGAGAGGCCAGACTCAGGTAATGAATATTTGTACTCTTGCTCCTCTATCTATGTCTCAGACCATAGAAGGACTTGATACGGATTCTTCAAAGAGATATATGCACCACTATAACTTCCCAGGTTATTCAGTTGGTGAGGCAAAGTCTACTAGATCTCCTGGAAGAAGAGAAATTGGACATGGTGCTCTTGCTGAGAGATCTTTAATTCCAGTTCTTCCTTCTGAGGATGAGTTCCCATATGCTATTAGAACAGTATCTGAGATTACAATGTCTAATGGTTCAACGTCTCAAGGTTCCGTTTGTGCATCTACTCTTTCACTGATGGATGCTGGCGTACCAATTAAGAGACCTGTTGCTGGTATCTCTTCTGGATTAATAGTAAATGAGAATGATGACAATGATTATTTAGTATTTATGGACATCCAAGGTATTGAGGATTTCTTCGGCGATATGGACTTTAAGGTTGCTGGTACTACTGAAGGTATCACTTCAATTCAAGTTGATATCAAGGTTGAAGGTCTATCTCTAGATATTATTCGCGATGCATTTGCTTTAACTAAGAAGGGTAGACTTCAGATTATTAATGAAGTATTACTTCCAAGAATTGCTGCACCTAGAAGTGAACTTTCGATGTATGCTCCAAGAATCATTTCTATGGATATTCCAGTTGATAAGATTCGTGAAGTAATCGGTTCTGGCGGAAAGGTAATTAACAAGATTATTGCTGATACGGGAGCTCAAATTGATATCAATGAGAGTGGTAAGTTATATATTTCTACTCCTGATCTTGAGGCTGCTGAAAGAGCGACAAAAATCATCAAGGGCATCATTTCTGATCCTGAAGTAGGAGAAGTATTTGAAGGAACCGTTACTAGATTAATGGACTTTGGCGCTTTTGTTGAGTTCTTACCTGGTAAGGAAGGACTAGTACATATTTCTAAGCTTGCTTGGAACAGAGTTGAGAAGGTTGAAGATGTAGTTAAGGAAGGCGATAAGGTTTCTGTAAAGGTTATCGAAATTGATAGCCAAGGAAGAATCAATCTTTCTGTTCGTGATAATACTCCTAAGCCTGAAGGTTATGTTGAAGTAGAGCCACGTAAGCGTGAGAATCGTCCAGATCGTGAGAGAAGAGGCGGTTTTGGTGGTAATAGGAACGATCGTGGAGATAGACCATCTCATGGATTTACTCCAAGACGTGACAATAATGATACACCAGAGAGTGACGACAAGAAGGGTAGAAGAATAGAGTTTTAATTCCCTTTGATTTGACAATTTGATATTGTCAAAAATGTTAATAATTTATGATTTGTAAACAATGTGTTTTCTGTTTATTACAGAAAATGCATTGTTTTTTTAACAACAAAAATTGAATGTAAATGCAGTGTAAAATGTCCGCTGATTAAATTATATAAAGGATTTTACGTGATAACTTGAGCTTAAGAAGATGATGTACGAAGAAATTCGACGAAAGGGGAGCTCAAGATGAAAAAGCTAATTAATTCTATAATTATTATTTTAGCAGTGGCATTTGTCACAGTTGGATTGTCTGTTGGATTTGACAAATCAAAGATTAGCGCAGATACAGCATATAGATATGACTATAATTTCAGAGGCGAACTTCCTTGCTTTAATAACATAGCTGATTCTGCGGCTTACTTGAAACAGAACATAGCTAGTACTTCTAATTCCTTCTATTATGATGGATCATTTGCGAGTAATGTAGGAATTGGTGATATCATAGATGCTATTACTGATAAAGTTTTTGAATACGATGGAAATGCTACCACGGGTGATTACTACAGATACAACTATAGTCTTATTAAAATATCATACGCAAATTATTCGAATAGAGTAAGTTCTGGAAGTAAGTGCTATTACGTTAGCATGGTTTTCAGTTTTAGAACAACTGCTGCTCAAGAGGCTGAGCTTGCAAGTGCTATTGATAATGCTCTAGCACAAATGGATATCAATACACTTTCTACTTATGGAAAGATTAAAGCGATATACACTTACATTACTTCAAACGTAACTTATGATGATGCAAACTATAATATACCATCATCTCAGGTTGACCCAATGACATTCACAGCTTATAAAGCGATGAATAGTAAGACTGCAGTTTGCCAAGGAATCGCATTATTGTTTTACAGAATGTGCTTAACAGTAGGTATTGATTGTAGGATTATTAGAAGTGCTACACATGCATGGAATATCGTTGAACTAGATGGTTGCTACTATAATGTAGATGCAACTTGGGATCTAGGATGTACCTCCATAAATGAGTTCAGATATTTCCTACTTCCAAATTGTCCTGATTTTACGTTAGGACATCACGTGACATCAGATCCTGTGTATAATGAGGTTCCTATGGCGACTGCAGCCTATCCAATTAATCAGCCTGTAGCGATAACTCTATACTCAATACAAATCTCTGACTATCCAGAAGTAGCAGCATTCGTTGAAAGATTATATACAAAAGCTTTGAATAGAGCTGCGGATACTGTAGGATTAGAAAATTGGGTGTATGAGATTGTTATTAACAGACAAAGTGGAGGATCTGTAGCACTTGGATTCTTTAATAGCCAAGAATTCGTAAACAGAAATTTGAGTGACAGTGAATTTGTTGAAGTACTATATAACGTATTTTTCGATAGAGAAAGCGATCCTTCAGGAAAGAGTACTTGGGTGCAAGCTCTAACTAATGGGTTAACAAGAGAGCAAGTAGTAAGCAGTTTTATTAATTCTTCTGAGTGGGCAACAGAATGCTTTACTTATGGAATCGTTTCCGGTGGAAGTGGAACGCCTAATGTAACACCTAACCAAGGAGTAATTGATTTCGCAACAAGGCTTTATAACATAGCTCTTGGCCGCGAGGCAGATCCTACTGGACTGGACAATTGGGCAAGAAGTCTAGCAAATAGACAAGTAAGTGGATCCGAAGCGGCTTACGGTTTCTTCTTCAGTGAAGAGTTCGTAAACGCAAACTATAGTTCAGAAGAGTTCGTAAGTAGACTATACAGAACATTCTTAGGAAGAGAAGCAGATGAACAAGGTTTCAACAACTGGGTAGGACAGTTGGAACAGGGAGTAACAAGAGAGAGCGTATTCGAGGGATTTGCAAATTCTGCAGAGTTTGAGAATATCTGCAACGGATACGGCATTAACAGATAATTTCAGTCTTGAGTTTTCATCTTCTAGGAGGGAGGGCGTCTAATAAACGCCCTTTCTTCTGCTTTAAACTAGATTGTTGTTGATAGAGGAAAGTTGCTTGTTTGATTCCGTCTTTGGAATACGAATCGTGAATCTAGCTCCAGTATGAGAATTACAATTTGATGCTGTAATACCTCCGTTGTGTTCCTTAGCAATTGCTTTTGATAGAGCTAGACCAATGCCATGCTTACCATCGGCACCTTTTGAGAATCTATCGAAAATATAAGGGAGTAAGTCCTCACTTATTCCAGGTCCATCATCTGCAATTTCAAAGATAATATCTGACTTATCCGAAGTTACCTTGAAGTAAACATTGCTTTTTGCATATCTTAGGCAATTAGCGAAAATGTTTTCGAGCATTCTAAAAATGTCGTTCTCGTTTGCATAAATATACTCGTCGTGAACCCTTATCTCGTTAATAAGCTCCTTGTTGTTGTGAAGAAAACCACCGCGAACCTTGTCGATTACGTTATTCGAAAGTTCGTACGCATTAACGATTTGCTTCTTTACTTCATAGTTGCCGCTAGAGGATAGGTCCATCTTTGAGATAGCAAGGAGGTTCTCAACCATTGAGGATAGCCTTGTAGTCTCGCTAATAATAATGTCTACAGCTTCTTCAGTCTTCTCATTATCGAAAACGCCATACTTAATTCCTTCTGCGTAGCCTTGAATTGACATCAATGGCGTTCTTAGTTCATGTGAAGCATTTTGGAAGAAGGTTTTTTGCTCTTGGTCATTTTTTTCTAGCTTATTTGCCATGTGATTCATGGCCTCCGACAGATCAGACAACTCGCCACTGGCCATATGCCCCTTTATCATTCGGAAGTCTCCCTTACTGATCTGACTTGCAAACCTGCTAAGTTTTCGAGCGGTATGAATGATAGGGAAGGATACTATTATACTTATAAAACCAGCGACAACAATAGACATTATCATTGCAGACATAAGAGCAGTATTCATTGATTGAACAAAATTGTCGTAGAATGACGAGTCAACATAAAATAACAAGTAATAGTCATCGTAGTCGTTGAAATGCTGACTGTTACCCGTATGGTACTCAATCTTGGCGAATCTGTAGTAGTACATGTTTCCATCAATGTTGACAGCTTTTACCGTTTTGTCAGTTGATAGGCCATTTTGCAATAGAATAATATCAAGGACATCCTTTGATTGAACGATAGAAGAAGTCGTGTAGTTACTTACCGGCCAAACAATCTGATATGAGTCTTCACTTGCAGAGAAAAAACCAGCCGATATGTTATCTGTCGAAAGTAAAATCATAGAAGCGTCAATGCTAATATCTGTAGAAGTAAGAATAGAGTTTAGTAGAGTTGCACGAACTTCTTCAGGGGAATCGTTCTCGTCTATGATGGAAGAAGTACTAAAAGCGTTAGCAAAGCTCGCACATGAATTAACAGCGGTATTAATTCTCTTTGTACACTCAGATTCGATATATGAGGACACAACTGAATTATAAGTAACAAATGAAAATATTGATGATAATAGAATGATGAAAGTAAACGACGCATAAAAATGCAAGGCAATAGGAATACGTATTCCTCTTTTGCTCTTGCCAGATGAAGTCATCTTATGCGTGAAAATTCTCATTCTTAGTTATTCTCTTCAATATCTGATTGCTCGTTATCAACATCTTCACGAGTCTGAAGTCTAAAACCATAACCCCATACTGTAGTAATTACAGCATCAGAATCAGTTATCTTTCTTCTTAGTCTCTTAACTGTATCGTCAGCAACTCGCGTCTCAACCTCGGTCTCATATCCCCAAATGCGATCGAGAAGCTCAACGCGTGGCACAGCACGATCACTATTAATAATCAAGTATGAAAGAAGAGCGTACTCATTTGGAGTAAGTGGCAAGTGAGAGCCTTTCAGTGTAGCTGTCTTAGTCTTCTTGTTGAGGGTAATGTCTGCAAAAGAAAGCTCAGATTCGTCACCGTTTTTGGAATTAGATATTGATTCCTGTCTCGCAAAAATGGACTTGATTTTTGATACAAGCTTTACTGGACTAAAAGGCTTTGTAAAGTAATCGTCACTTCCAATTGAAAGTCCCTTAATATAGTCAGTATCGCTATCTCTAGCAGTAAGCATAATAATCGGAATGTTACTAATCTTTCTTATTTCCTCACAAATAAAGAAGCCATCTCTTCCTGGCATCATTACATCTAAAATAATAAGACTACACGGATCTGAAATAAATTTCTTTAGAAGAGCATCTCCTGTTTCAAACCCAAATACAATGAAGCCCTCTCTTTCAAGAAATGACTTCAAAAGATTACGAATGTTATTATCGTCATCAGCTATATAAATGATTTTTTCCATATTTAGTGTCCTTCAAAGTTTTTCTTTAATTATATCTTTATATCTTAATTAAATGGAGAAATTATGTGGAAATTTCTTTGAATATAAAGACAGTTACATACTTTATCAACTATCTGATACAATTACTAGGAAATAAGTGAGGTGTTCTATGACAAAAGTTCTTGTAACAGGTGGTTTAGGATATATTGGCTCACACACAGTTGTTGAACTAAGTAGTGCAGGATATGAAGTTGTTATTGCTGATAATTTATCGAATAGCAAGCTGAGTGTCCTAGAAAGAATATCAAAGATAACGAATCAGACGTATGAATTCTACAACGTTGATTGCTGTGATTATTCTAGCACGAAGGAAATTTTCGAAAAAAATAAGATAGATAGCATCATTCATTTTGCTGGCCTTAAGTCGGTGTCTGAATCAATTCAAAAGCCTATAGATTACTATTCTAACAATATTGAAAGCATAATTACTATTCAAAGACTTATTTGTGAGCATAATATCTCTAAGCTTATCTTCAGTTCTTCTGCAACTGTTTATGGGGAATTGTCTGATCCTCCATTCACTGAGGATAGCCCGACTGGAGCGTGCACAAATCCATATGGTTGGACTAAGTGGATGATAGAGCAAATGCTTCGCGACTTTTCAAATGCTAATAATGATAAAAAGGTTGTGATACTTAGGTATTTTAATCCTGTTGGTGCACATGATAGTGGCTTAATTGGTGAAGATCCAAATGGAATTCCGAATAACCTATTCCCATATATCACTGGGGTTCTCTCAGGGAAATACGAAAAATTAACGATTTATGGCGATGACTATGATACGATTGACGGAACTTGTATTAGGGATTATATTCATGTTTGTGATTTAGCGCAGGGTCATGTTAAGGCTTTGCAATACATGCAAAACAGCAGAGCAGGTGTTGATGTTTTCAATCTTGGTACTGGTAGAGGTACATCTGTAAAGCAAGTAGTTGATGCGTTTGAAAAAAGTTTGGGGCATAGCTTTAATTATGAAATTGGTCCTAGAAGAGAAGGGGATTTGCCTGTTGCTTATGCAAATACATTGAAAGCTAAGGAAATACTTCAGTTTTGCGCCAAAAGATCCATTGACGATATGTGTACATCAAGTATAAAGTGGCAAACTGAGATTAATGAAATTACTCATGATTAAATAGTATATAGAAAATTGAGGATTATAGCATGGACGACAAAAACAATTTGGATTTTCCTAATAGTAATTCTAGTTCATTAGGTGGACAACAGTCTTTAGGAAGATTCAATGAAACGACCCCCTTACAGAATGCAGGTAATGCTTCTATTGGTGAGACTAGTGGCACACAAATTAGTCCTTCAGCAGTTCGCAGTGGTAACATATCTTATAATAATCAGGCCATCGTTCAAGATGCCACTGTTGCTAGTGATGTAGATAGTGGATTTTTTGATTTTTCGTCAAGTTCTAGACCTAATGTTCATACTTCAATGCAGGTTAGTGACGAAACGAAGAAATTAGATTTTGGAAATCAAAGTAATAGTGATACTGATAGTGTGAACAGCCAATTGCCTTACGGTGATAAAAAAAAGGCCAGTAGAGGAAAGAAACTTTCAATCAAGAAGATTCTGTTTAGAACTGCTTGTTGCCTTCTAGGCTTATTGATTGGAGTTGTCGGGTTCATGTTATGGTACTCATCTTTTGTTTTGGGTCACATAGAGTATTTGGAGTCTCAAGTATCAGTCTTGGATGAGAACGGCAACACAATTTTTGTTGAAGACTTAATGGAAGATACAGATAATGAGCTAATTGTTGATGAAGCTATTACTAATTTTTTGTTGATAGGTATCGATAGTAGAAGCAGTGGTTATAGCGATGATGGAACAGGTGCTCTTGCAGATGTAATTATGATACTATCTGTAGACAATGAGAATGGAACGATTAAGCTTGTATCTATAGCTAGAGATTCATATGTGTATGTTCCTGGATACTCAGATCCTTGTAAGATAAATGCAGCTATGAATTATGGTGGTCCAGAGCTTCTAATGGCTACTGTGACAAACAATTTTAGAATTGAACTGGATGGATATGCTTATATTAATTTCCATAAGATGGCTGATGTTATTGACGCCGTTGGTGGTGTATACGTTAATGCATCGTCTTCAGAAGTATATGGTGAAGGTGGACTTAATACTAATCTAGCTGAAATTAATGCTATTGATGGTTTAGCTCCTTCATATCAAGCTGTAGGTTCTACAGGTGATATTTGGGTGAATGGAAGACAAGCTGTTGCATATGCTCGTATTAGATATATTGGTAATGGTGACTATGAGAGATCGACTAGACAAGTCGAGGTTCTGAGGAGTCTTTTGGCTCAATTCATGTCTTTGTCGTTAACAGATAAAGCAATAGCTATGAGTGATATTTTGTCATTGATATCTACTAATATCTCTGAAGAGGATATTAGAAGTTATGCAATAGATTTTTTGCCATATTTGGATAATCTTGAGATGCAATACTTACAGCTTCCATTTGAAGGTTTCTTTAATTCTGGAATATATGGTGATGAATGGAGTATTCGAGGTAATTGGAATATGATGATTCCATATGTGCAAGAGTTCTTATATGGCTATACTGTCGAGTTTGATGAGGTGGAATTGCCACCATATGTTCCGGAGGATTCTGATTGTCCAAGCTTCTATGATTGGGAAGCAAATTTGAAGTAATTTTGTTTTTGACTTTTTTTGATATTAATATTGACTTTGCAAATAACTAATTATATTATTATTGCTGTTGGCACTCGACATTGATGAGTGCTAACAGTAATTATATTTTAGGAGGTTTTTATTATGACGATTAAGCCTTTAGGAGATAAGGTTGTAATTAAGAAGCTTCAAGCCGAAGAAACTACAAAGAGTGGAATTATTCTTGCTTCCGCAGCACAGGAGAAGCCACAGATTGCTGAGATTATTGCTGTTGGTCCTGGCGGAGTAATTGACGGAAACAAGATTGAGATGAATGTTGCCGTTGGTCAGAAAGTTATTATCAGAGACTATTCAGGTACTACAGTTAAATTAGATGGCGAGGAATACATTGTTGTAAGACAAGATGATATTCTTGCGATAGTAGAATAATTCGTTTTGATTGGAGGTCATTTTTATGGCAAAGGATATTAAGTATGCTGAGGATGCTAGAAAGTCCTTGGAAATTGGTGTTAACAAAGTTGCTAATACTGTTAAGGTAACTCTTGGACCTAAGGGAAGAAATGTTGTTCTTGATAAGAAGTATGGTTCTCCACTAATTACAAATGATGGTGTAACAATTGCTAAGGAAATTGAGTTGGAGGACAGATTTGAGAACGCAGGTGCTCAGCTTGTAAAAGAGGTAGCTTCAAGGACAAATGACGTAGCTGGAGATGGTACTACAACAGCTACCTTGTTAGCTCAAGCAATTATTCGTGAAGGAATGAAGAATGTAGCTGCTGGAGCAAATCCTATCATTCTTCGTAAAGGTATTGCAATGGCGGTTGATGCTGCTGTAGCTGATATTCTATCTAAGGCTAAGAAGGTAGATGGTTCTAAGGATATCGCAAAGGTAGCAGCTATTTCAGCTGGTGACGATTACATTGGTGAATTGATTTCTGAAGCAATGGATAAAGTAACTTCTGATGGTGTTATTACTGTTGAAGAGTCAAGGTCAATGGGAACTGAGCTTGAAGTAGTCGAAGGTATGCAATTTGATCGTGGTTACTTATCATCTTATATGTGTACAGATTCCGAGAAGATGGAAGCAGTTATTGAAGACCCATATATTCTAATTACTGATAAGAAGATTACAAATATTCAAGATATTATTCCAGTTATTGAGCCAATTGCTCAGCAAGGCGGAAAGCTATTCATTATTGCTGAAGATATCGAAGGTGATGCTTTGGCTACCTTGATTCTAAATAAGCTGCGTGGAACTTTTACATGTATTTGTGTAAAGGCTCCTGGATTTGGTGACAGAAGAAAGGCGATGCTAGAAGATATTGCAATTCTTACTGGTGGTGAAGTAATCACTTCTGATCTTGGAAGAGAACTTAAGGATACTACTATTGAGCAACTTGGTCGTGCTCACCAGGTAAAAGTAACAAAGGATAATACTATTATCGTAGATGGTGTAGGTGATGCGAAGGATATTTCTGCTCGTGTTCATCAAATTAGAACTCAAGCTGAGGAGACAACCTCTGAGTTTGATAAAGAGAAGTTACTAGAGCGTTTGGCAAAGCTATCTGGTGGAGTTGCAGTAATTCGAGTTGGCGCAGCTACTGAGACAGAAATGAAAGAGAAGAAGCTTAGAATTGAAGACGCGTTAGCGGCTACAAAGGCTGCAGTAGAAGAAGGAATTGTTCCTGGTGGCGGAACAGCTTATATCAATTCTATATCTGCTGTTAAGAAGCTTCTTGAGTCTACTGAAGGCGATGTTAAGACTGGCGTTAGAATTGTATTACGTGCTCTCGAAGAGCCACTAAGACAAATTGTTGATAACTCAGGTATTGACGGCAGTATAGTATGTGAGAAGGTAAAGAATGAGAAGACAGGTATTGGATATGATGCTTTGAACGACATGTATGTTGACATGTTTGAGGCTGGAATAGTAGATCCTGCAAAGGTTACTCGTTCTGCTTTGCAAAATGCTGCTTCTGTATCATCAACACTTCTTACAACTGAGGCGTTGGTTACTGATATTCCTGCTCCAGAGCCAGCTATGCCTGCAGCTCCACAGGGTATGTATTGATTTTTGTTATTTATTTTAGGAGAAGTCTCACGACTTCTCCTTTTTTTAACTAGAATTACTCAGAAATGATATACTATAGGTTGTTTTGGAGGGATATCATGATTGATGAGATTTTTATAGAGCGGTTGACTAAGAGAAAGCTTAGTTCCATTGATTTTGTATATTTTCTATTTGTAATATCTGGATCTTTTATCTTTGCGGTAGCTTTGAACTATATCCCATTCTTATTTGGATGGAATATTATTTTCATTACTGGTGTTCTAACAATCGGCTTTGGTTTTCTTATTTATTTACTATTGAGACGAAGAATGGTCGAGTACGAAATGATACTGACTAACGACAATGTGAGCATTACAAGGATTGTCTCAAAGAAGATAAGAGAAGAGTTAGCTGATTTTTCTTTACGTGATTGCGAGTATATTGGTTCGGTTACTTCTGAGAGATTTACTAGTGATAAAAAGAAATCAAATTTTACTATTAATATTACTTCTAAACGTAAGTATGAGATTTGTGATGATAATTGGTATTATTTTGCATCAATGGGTGGATATAGTTGCGTTATAGTATTTGAGTTTGTCCCTTCGCTTTATAAGTCTTTTCGAAGATTCAATGCTAGAAAAACAATGCCTTATGTTGTACCTGTTAATAAGGAGGACGAGAACTAGTGGAAAGCAACGAGAATTTTGCTGTTTCGAAGTATTTTGTTAAAAGTACAGATTGTAGTGTAAACGATACTATTCAACCGTCGGTTCTACTTGGGGATATTCAGGAGAATGCTGAGGATGGTGTAATTCAGCTTTTTTCTGATACAACGAAGCTGAATGAGCACGGGTATTGCTGGATTATTTTAAGAATGACGGTAAGCATGGATAGGTGGCCCGCTTGGAGAGAGCATTTTGAGATTCGAACATGGGCTCAAGGGACGGAGAAGTTTTATTTTGATAGAGAGTTTGAGATATACGATTCATCTGACAATAAAATTGGTTGTGCATCATCAATTTGGATAGTAGCAGATATTAATTCTCATAGACCCATAATTCCCGGACACGTTAGAGACTTTGAAATGATAGATTTTATCCAAGACACTAAGCTAGCCCTAGGTTATAGAAGTCCTAAACTTCCTTTCCCGAAAGACATTGAATCTCTTGGCAAGCCTGTTATCTCGAAATATGCTGATTATACTGAATTAGATAGAAATCACCATGTAAACAATACAAGATATGCTGCTTGGTTTTGCGATGCTATTCATAAGTTTGGGTTAAAACCTGAGTTAATTAAGGAGTTTACAATTAATTACATTAGTGAAGTTAAGGATTCAGAGAAGGTCGATTTGTATGTAAGTATGTCCGAAGATAATAAAAAAGTATATGTTTATGGGATGAAAAACGATAATGAGAAAGTGTTTGTAGTTGAGGCAATCTTATAAGTCTTTTGTGATAGTTGACGACATACGCGCATTAATGTCTTTATATTTTTTGTAATTTGATATAGAATAGGCAAGTATTTGACATTGTGGAGGATCGAAAATGATTGAAATTAACAATCTGGTCAAGCGTTATGGAAATACGCGTGCGGTAAATGGCATTTCGTTTACTGTTAATGATGGGGAAGTGTTAGGTTTCTTGGGACCCAATGGTGCTGGAAAATCTACCACAATGAATATTATTACAGGATATCTTTCATCTACTTCTGGTTCTGTTCTAGTTGATGGACATGATATTCTTGAGGATCCAGTTGCGGCCAAGAAGAACATTGGTTATCTTCCTGAGTTGCCACCGTTATATTTTGATATGACGGTTCGTGAGTATTTGAATTTTGTATGCGATTTAAAGAAGGTTCCTTCTTCTGAGCGAAAAGCACAAATTAATAAGATTCTTTCGATGGTTCATATTACAGATTATGCCGATAGACTGATTGGTAATCTTTCAAAAGGTTATAAGCAGCGTGTTGGCATGGCACAAGCAATGGTTGGTGATCCTAAGATTCTTATTCTTGATGAGCCTACTGTTGGTCTTGACCCTACTCAGATTCAAGAGATTCGTAAGCTAATTCGAGCACTTGCTCAGAATCATACAATCATTTTTAGTTCGCACATTCTTTCTGAAGTTCAAGAGGTTTGCGATCGTGTGGTAATTATTAATAATGGAAAAGTTGCCGCTGTTCAGCCTATTTCTGATTTGTCCAAGAAGCTTTCTGGATATACTAGATTGCTCTTATCTTTCTCAGGCCCAATTAAAGATGTTTCAAATGCCCTTCGCAGTATTCCAGGAATTACTTCCGTTACTGAGAGAGTATCCAACGTTGATATTCATGAAGTTGAGATTAGTATAGATTCTTCAACAGATGTAAGATCTTCAATCTTTTACACTATGGTAAGAGGAAATTGGCCTATTCTCGAGCTTCGTTCTCTTGATCCGACACTTGAGGAGTTGTTCTTAAGTATTACGTCGGGCAAACAAGGAGGTAAGTAATATGTTAGCCATTTTTAAAAGAGAATTTTCAATGTATTTTAAGACTGCTTCAGGATACATTGCTTTTGCTATATTTGCATTTCTATCTGGTTATATTTTTGTAAGTCAGTATGCTTCAGGCAAAGTTAATATCGCATCTGAGATCACTAATCTTCGTTCTTTCTTCGTTGTTTTGATTCCTATAGTAACTATGGGTTTATTTTCTGAAGATAAGAAGAGGGGCACTGAGGTTCTTTATTACACAACACCTACAAACATTGCTTCTGTAGTTATTGGAAAGTTTCTATCTGCTATGGCTTTGTTTGGAATCATGTTTATCAATGTTCTTGTTCAGATGTTTATTACTGTATGCTCTGGAGGAGTTATCGATGCTGGTACCATGGGTGCTATTGTTGTCTATTTCTTTTTGACTGCCTTATTTGTAGCATTAGGCCTTTTTGCTTCGGCTGTAACAGATAGCCAAATAATTGCAGCCATTTTTTCGTTTTTAATCATTTTGTTGATTCAGTTGACTTCAACTATTAGCGCATTAATATCTTCAACCTTCAATTCATTTTTGTCGGCAAAAGTGTTTAATATTGATCCAGAGAAACTATCAGAGTTTTGCAGCAATGTCGAGAAATTCATCAATTGGTTTGATCCACTATCTAAGACTAAGGATTTCAGATATGGAGTATTCTCGATTTCTCCATTATTTTATTGTGCATGCATAGCTGGCCTGTTCCTTTTCTTGACTTATCAAGTTCTAGAGAAGAAGCGTTGGACTCAGTCTTGATTTGGGGGGTATACTAATGAGTAAAACTAATAAGAATAAGCAAGTAGTTGAGTCCGCTGTATCTAAGAGGGCTAACGAAGATAGTTCCAAAAAATCAGCTACGGACACAAGATTTAAGAGCTTGAAATACTATGCAATTGGTTTGTCTTTGATTGTTATTGTAAGTGTGTTCGTATTGAATGCTATTTTCGACGGATTGTTTTCTAAATCATTAACTTTTGATTTATCTGGCACCGCTCAGAATACTATTTCTAGCGTTACACAGAATTATTTAGATTCACTTCCAGCGGAGACTGAAATTCGTATAGTAGGACTAATGGATAAGCCTGAGTCTTTAGCTGGAACTCCATATGAGTACATTGTTCCTTTGTTAGATGATTATGCATTCAAGTCAAATGGTAAGGTTACTGTTGAGTACATTAATCCAAAGACATATCCAACGATCATCGCTCAGCTTGATCCAGATTCATCAAGTCAGATATCAGATGGTATGTATGTCATCAAGTGTGGAGATAGAATAACTACATTGATTCCATCAAGCTGCTTTACTTACGATCAGAATGTTATGGCTCAGTATGGCTATTATCTTCCAACATCAAACGTAGTTGAATCTTCATTTACAAATGCAATAGTTGCTGTTACTACTGATATGTCGAACAAGGCATACTTTATTACAGGACTTCAAGAAGATCCTCATACTTCATTTTCCAATATATTGAGTTCTTTATTCATTGAATCGGTTGATCTACCTGTTTCGGATTCGTTTGCGATACCTGAAGATTGTGATTTACTTATACTTAGTGGTCCGAATGTTGATATTCCCACTAATGTCGCTGATGCATTGATTTCTTTCCTGTCCAATGGAGGAAAGCTTATTGTTTCTACCGACTTCTATTACAATTCTGCTGAGCATTTTAATAATCTCAATAGAGTTCTTAATTCTATGAATTTAAACATTGATTACTCTCTAATTTCAGAAAATGATCCTTCTTATAGTCTTGTTGATGGTGGATTTGAGTTCTTAGGTACTGTTACATCAGATTATGCTTCACTTGTTTCCTCACCAACTCTTCGAGTTAGCTATGCTAGACCTGTAAGGCAAATTGATAGCACATTACCTAATATAGTTGTTACTCCGTTAATCTACTCAACTCAGAATGCTTCTCTCTCGACTGTAGTTGACGAGCAACTTACTTCAGGTTCAGTTACTGGGCAATTCAACATAGCAATGAAAGCAGTTAATGGTTCTGCAGGTACGGTCTACGTCTTTGGAACAAATAACTTTACTTCTGACGTATACATTTCAACATATGGATTTAACGACGCTAATGTTGAGTTAACTAGAGAAGTCGTACGTGGCATGCTTAATGTTAACAGTTCTATTATTGTTGACTCTAAGACCTTCGCTGATTATTCGATTAATGATAATTTGTCAACTGGCTCAGGAGTATCTGTACTTGCTACTGTATTCTTAATAGTTATTCCTTTTGGATTTGTTGTTACTGCTGCGGTTGTCTATAAGAAGAGAAAGAATCTCTGATAGGAAGTAATTATAAGCTATGAAATCTGTTAAGAATTTATTAATCCCTTTGATAATATTGGCCGTTCTTGTTATTGGACTAGTACTATGGTTTGTATTTAAGCCTAATGATGCTGTTCCTTCTGTATCTCAAGACAGTTATCCTGTACTTAGTCTTGACGTTATCGATGTTGCTTCAATTACAGTAGATAAGCAGGATGGATCTACATTGACTATTAACTCAACTGTTGTATCTAATACCTCAGTACATTATGAGTTAGTTAGTGATGATACTGTTGATAACGTTTTTTATTCTCAAGATATTATGGCTTCGTACGTAAGTATGCTTTCTACATATATTTCTCCATATTATGTTTCTGACGGAGTCGATTTTGCTGAGTATGGATTAGATAATCCTCTTTATACAGTTACAATTACGATGGTAGATGGAACTACACATGTAGCTTTATTTGGCAATCCTACAAGTGATGGTAAGTACAACTACTTCGCTTTACAAGGACAGACACAAGTTTATATGATGGCAGTAGCTAAGAGTGAATATTGTGAATATAACGCGATTAATTTCAGAGATACTCAGATACTAAATTTGCAATTGAGCCAGATTCAAACAGCTACGTTTGATAGAACTACAGATGGGGTTCATCTTGAAACTACTTGCGTTCTTCCAGAAGGAAATCTTCCAACTCAATTTTATGTAACTGAGCCATATAGCATACAAGCTAGTACATATTTCAAAAATCTTCTTGAGACGGTTACTACATTAACGATATCTTCATTTGTTGATATTTCTCAGGAGCAATTAGCTGATTATGGACTGGATGAACCTACTTTCTCATTTAACTTTAGACTTCGTACAGGTGAGTCCATTTCCGTTTACTTCTCGAGCAATATTGGTGGAGTGTATTATGGATTTTCTTCATTAGGTTCTGGATACTTCAGCGTAAGCGAATCACTAGTGTCTGGTTTTGAGACTCCTTTACTTACTTTGCTATCTACTAATATCTACTCGACTAATGAGGGAGATGTCTCCTCTATTTCTTGTCAGTACGGTTCTCAACAGTTTGAATTTGATGTTGATGTTGTAGAGTCAATAACAGAGGTAGATGGTGATGTTACTCTTGATACTAGAAATCCTTTAATCTATTCCTCTAATGGTGCTTGTTATGCATCTGTGCTTTTCGATGCACTTAATTCAATTCAAATTGGTGGTGTCGATTCGGATGCAAATCCTTCAGGCACGTCGGAGATTTCGTTGAATTTTATCCTTGATGATTACTCGACGACTACATTGGAGTTTATTACTAGAGATTCTTCTTCATACTATGTTATGATTAATGGTGAGTATTCACAGTTTTATGTGAACTCAGATGAGATTTTTGCTAATGGTGGTGCAGATGGTAGTGCTTACGGTTTCTGGGCTGCATATGAATTAGTAAATGAAGCCATTGATGGTAATATTAATGGCGTTTATGATGTTTCTGAGGCTTAAGTAGGAGATATTGATGGACACTAAGTCTAAATCAAATAGCACGATATACAAAAGCTTAACCATAACGGTTATGCTTTTTGTAGTTTTGCTTGTCATAAGTATAGTTCTGTTGTTTCTAGTTATTAATCGCGAAGACGCTCTAAAGGGAGCAGATAGAGCTATTCGTTTATCTGCACAAGGCGGGTTCGATTGTGAGTATGCTGAAGCGCAGAAGCTATTTCCTTTTGAAGAAGGTGTGCTTAAAGTGTTGAATGATCGAGTAGCTTACTTAACGCTTTCTGGCAACGAAGTATATAGCAATACAGTTAATTATCAGAATCCAATATGCTCTGTTAACAATGAACATGCTATTGTTTGTGATATGGATGGATATACCTTTTCGATGTACACACAGGATCATCAGGTGTATGAGATATCTACTACAGAGAAGATAAAGGCTGTATCTATTGCTAGTGATGGCAAATGCGCCATTATCTGTGACAGCGAAGATGCTTTTGGTCAAGTCACAATATATGATGAGAATGGTGTTTTTATTGCATCATGGATATCATACGATTCTGGATATCCCTTGGCAGCAGTATTCAATAGTGACTCATCAAAGGTTATGGTTAGCGCCGTTAATACGGATGGAGCTACATATGAGTCATATATTAAAGTTTTCTCAATAGTTTATGAAGGTTCAAAATATACAGCATCGGATTATTCTATGTACATAATTCCTGAGGATACTATTGTCTCTGCCTTGTGTTATTGCGGTGAGGCTATGTACGCGTTTTCTTCAAGTAGCATCTATACATTAAGTGGAGAAAGTTTTGCTCCTTTAACTCTTGATATTGGGTCTGTGAATTATGAAGCTGTTGTAGGTGATAATCTATTCATTATTTATTCGGATGGCGTAGATCAAATGAATAAACTTGCAATATTAGACTCGTCAAATCAAATTGTATACAATTCTCCTGTAGGTTCTGTTGTAAATGCATATTGCTATAATGATTCATATTTTGCGCTTAGCATAGATAGAAGAATTTATGTTTTTGACGCTACTGGCAAAGTAGTTGCAGATATTTCTGTTGATGAGGATGTTTTAAGATTGGGTTACATAGAGAATGACAGACTAGTTGTAGTATCAACTGGTGGAGTTCATTCAATTACCTATTAAGGATTGGGGAGTTATGGAAACTGAATACAAAATGACTTTTAGTTCTGCAGATGAGATGTATGGATTTGCGAATTCCAAAATTTTCGAGCAATACTGTCTTGATGTAAATAGCGCTAAGACGGAAGTGCTTGAGAACTTTTATTTAGATACACCAAATGGTGATGTTACTAGTAGACATGCTTCAGTTCGAGTAAGAAAGCATACTAATGTGAATGGTGAAATACACTATACTTTTACTGTTAAGATAAGTGCTAAGATTGAGAATGGTCTTCATCAGAGATATGAGTGGAACGTTGAGTCAGAAGATGATTCCTTTAAGAAGAAGGATTTTCTTTTTTCTGCAACGGGCTCGGATGATCCAGATGAGTTACTGTCTCAGGTTTTGGATGGAATCGAGGATTCTGATCTTAGAGAGACATGTTCAACGTGCTTTAAGAGAACTACATATACGTTCGGCTTTGGTGATAGCATCATGGAAGTATGTTTTGATGATGGTATCTTGAAGGCTGGGAGCAAAGAGGATTCTATTTGTGAAATGGAAATAGAGCTAATATCTGGAGATGTAGTAGACTTAAATGAATTAGCAGAATACATTGTTAACAACACAAGTGCTGTGTTCTTTAATAAGAGCA
Source organism: Clostridiaceae bacterium (assembly GCA_012728275.1). Lineage (GTDB taxonomy): Bacteria > Bacillota > Clostridia > Saccharofermentanales > Saccharofermentanaceae > Saccharofermentans. The sequence goes on from JAAYFK010000011.1 coordinate 68,954, forward strand.
AGTACAGTAGATGCCTTTCATTATTGAATGATATTAATGAGTAATTTTGATTATGATTGCATTATTATTGGTGGTGGCGCATCAGGTTTAATGTGCGGTTCTTATTTAGCGAAGAAAATTTCTCGTCTTGCAATAATAGATAGCAATTCTCGTCTTGGTAAGAAACTTTCTTTAACGGGAAATGGACGCTGCAACATGTCGAATAGTAATATTGAAACAAGTAATTACTCGTCAGATGATTCGTCGTTTGTTGATAGTGCTTTTAGTCAAGTTGATGTAAATGAATCCTTGTCTTTTTTTGAAAGCAAGTTAAGTGTATTAACTAGCTCAAAGGATTATTTAGTATATCCATATACGTATAAAGCGGAGACTGTAGTAGAGGCTTTTCGAGAATATATTAAGGACAACTCAATAGAGTTGCTATTGGGACGAAGTGTTGTAGCAATAAATCCTATAGATGGCGGCGCTAGAGTGACTTGTTCTAGTAAAGAAACATATACATCTAGGTATGTGGTCGTCGCTACTGGTGGTATGTCTTACCCTAAAACTGGAAGCGATGGTTCAGGTTATAAGCTAGTTCTACCATTTGTAGGAACTGAGAATCTTGAGAACCCTATGCCAGCGTTAGTTCAATTGCTTTCGAATGATAAGAATATTAAGTCATTATCTGGAATTCGAAGTCAAGTTAAAGTTTCGATAAGAGGTAGTAAGAGCATCAACGATGTGATTGCTGTAGAGAAGGGTGAAATACTATTTACTGACTATGGCATCTCTGGCATATGTATTATGCAATTATCCAGTTTGTGTTTGTCTTATGCTAAGAGGAACAAGAACTATCCAATAGTTTATATCGATTTTTTTGATAGTTATTCCTTAGAAGATGTGGTTCATATGATATTAAGAAGACAAGAATCTTTTCCAAATAGAAGTATTGTTGGCGCGCTTTCAGGAATGATTAATAGTAAAATAGTAGAAGTGATACTTAAGAGACATAATCTTGACGGAAGAGTATTAATTAGTTCTCTTCAGAGGAATAAAGTTGAAACGATAGCCATGGAACTCAAAAGTTTTTCAGTAAATATTTCTGGCACAATGGGTTTTGACTTTGCCCAAGTTACTCATGGAGGGATTAAACTTAATTCACTTTCACATTTAACGATGAGATTGAAGAGTAATAAGCATATTTTTCTTTGTGGAGAGATTTTAAATGTTGATGGACCTTGTGGTGGTTATAACCTCCAATGGGCATGGACTTCTGGAATACTTGCTGCTAAGGGTGTCATTAAATCCATAGAAGGAGAGGAAACTAATGAAGTTTGAGTTGTCATTAACTTTAGACGATATCTCAAAGTGCAAAACTCTTGAGGAAGCAATAATATCAAAGATGAGTTCAATGCAAGATAGAGAGTATGCAGATAGCTTAAGAGATTACTACTTTGCTAATAAGAGGCTTGTAATAATTAAGAAATCAGTAGATGCTCGTCATAGAAAAAACTTCCGATTAAATGTTAGATTTTGCTTTGAATCTGATAAGACAATTCAAGAAACTATTGAGAGAGACCGCTTGGTCTGCTTGCCTTATCTATCAAAGTTTAATAGCATTTCAAGTGGACACAAGAAACCAGTAATAGTAGGTTTTGGCCCTGCTGGAATGTTTGCGGCATTAATTCTTGTATCTTATGGTATCAAGCCTATTGTTCTTGAGCGTGGGTCGTTTATGAAAGATAGAATACAAGCAGTGGATGACTTTTTGAGTGGACGAAGTGCAATAGATCCTAAAGCCAATATTTCATTTGGTGAGGGTGGTGCTGGCACATTCTCAGATGGAAAGCTAGTGACTGGTATTAGTTCTGAGTATAAGAGGTATATCTTACAGGCTCTAATTAGTTATGGAGCACCCAAAGAGATATTGTATGATTCTGCTCCGCATATTGGTACAGACGTTCTTCGTGAAGTGGTTGTTAGACTTCGAGAGGACATAGAAAGCAAGGGCGCGACAGTCCTCTTTGAGAGCAGGATGATTGAAATTCAAAGGCGAAATGGTTGTGTTAGTGGAGTAGTATACGTTGATGCCCAAGGTAACAATTGTCTACTTGATACTGATGAGATTATTTTGGCGCCAGGACATAGCAGTCGCGACACGTTTAAGTACCTTTATGATGAGAAGTTTGATATTGAGGCTAAGCCTTTCTCAGTAGGAGTTAGAATTGAACACTTACAGGACAATATCGATATGTCTCAATATGGTTTCTTAACTTCAGAAGTTGAGGTTGTGTCCGCTTGTTCTTATCGTCTAGCTGTTATTACTGATGACAATCGCCGACTGTATACATTTTGCATGTGCCCAGGCGGATATGTCGTTCCTTCCTCACATGATAATGGTTTAATTTGCACAAATGGAATGAGCAACTACGCACGCGACGGCAAGAATTCCAATTCGGCACTCCTTGTTCCTGTGGACTCTTCAATTTATGGAGATGGAGTTCTTGATGGACTTCATTTTCAAGAGATGCTCGAAAAGAAAGCATATATAGCTGGTGGTAGCAATGGTAATGCTCCAGTAGTTCGTTTTGGTGACTTGAAGAGTGATGTTGTTTCATCAGAATTTGGAACAGTTGAACCAACTTATTTGCCAGGTACTAAGTTTGCCAACTTTAAAGATATCTTCCCTGAGAGTGTGCTTCAAGTAATAGTTCAAGGCATTAGTAAGATGGGTACGTTAGTTAGAGGTTTTGATGATCCAGATGCTATACTGACAGCTGTTGAGACAAGAAGCTCATCACCAGTCAGGATACTTCGAGTATCTAACACTATGCAGAGCACTTCTTTAGAAGGTCTATTTCCATGTGGAGAGGGAGCAGGATACGCCGGTGGTATCATGTCATCAGCTGTAGATGGAATTAAGAGTGCTAATGCTTTGGTAGCAAGAATAATGGAGGTGGATCCATGAAAATAACGCTTATTGGCACTAGTGGCGGATATCAAAGTTCTTCAAGAGCATGTACTTCATATTTGATTCAAGAGGAAGGTAAGAACATTGTCGTAGATTTAGGCCCAGGATCTCTTGCTAATCTTCAGAAGTATATCAAAATATGCGAGATTGATGCGATTTTTCTTACTCATTATCACTACGATCATTGTTCTGACCTATTGCCATTAATCTATGCCGTATCCATGCAAAAATCTTCTGGATATCAAATTAAGCCAATTACATTGTACTGCCAGAATATTGATAGTAGTCTATCAAGACTAATCTGTGAGAGTGGGTCTTTTATACCGATTTATATCGATTCTACTAGTATTATTGATGCTTTTGGCTTAATGGTTAGCTTTGCCTATACAAAGCATGCAATTCCTTGTTTATCGATGAGATTTGCTGGTAAAGATGGAAAAGTGTTCTCGTTTACTGGAGATTGCGCATATGGATGTGATGAAATAGGTCCAATTATCGATGGTTCTGACTTAGCTATTTTTGATTGTGGCGAGTTAGATAGCAGCACAGCCCTAATTAAGAATCACATGACTCCATCTAACTGTTTTCAGTTATGTAAAAATCATAATGTAAGGAAAGCAATCCTATCACATATTATTCCTCATTATGACATAGAAACTTATGAGTATGAGGCTTCACAGTTCAAGGACTGGAATTATATAATTGCATATGATGGTTATACTATTGATTTGTAGTATAAAGAAAGAGGTGAATATGTCTATATCAAAGAAGAATACTGCAGTAATTTCTGTAGTTGGTTGCGATCGTGTCGGTATTATTGCAGGCGTTTCTACCTTGCTTTCAGAAAATGGAATTAACATTAAGGATATTTCACAGACTATTCTTGAAGAAATATTTACAATGATAATGATAGTAGATCTTAAGGATATTGCTATTGAGAATTCTGATATTGTAGAGAAACTTAATAAGCTTAGTGACGATTTAGGAGTTTCTATTACTATTCAGCACACTGATTTGTTCAATGCGATGCACAGAATTTGAGAGGCGTAGATAATGATTACTGATTTCGAGATATTAGAAACCACCAGAATGTTCAATGAACAGCATCTGGATGTTAGAACAATTACTATGGGAATTTCACTTACTGATTGTGCTTCGGCAACTGTCGAAGAGTCATGTAGGAGAATATATGACAAGATTTGTAAGTATGCTGGCCGACTAGTTGAAGTAGGCGATGAGATAAGCAAGAAGTATCATGTACCAATTATTCATAAGCGAATATCTGTTACTCCCATTTCGATTATTGCTGCTTCGTGTCATACCAACGATTACACACCTTTTGCTATTACACTTGATAAGGCGGCAAGGGCTTGCGGAGTTAATTTTATCGGCGGTTTTTCTGCTTTAGTTCAAAAAGGCTACACTGAATCCGACAAAATTTTGATTAACTCTATCCCTGAAGCATTAGCAGTTACAGATATTGTTTGTTCTTCTGTTAATGTTGCATCCACTAAGTCAGGTATCAACATGGATGCCGTTAAGGATATGGGCGAGATTATTAAGAAGACTGCCTTAAGAACTGCGGATAAAGATGCTCTAGGATGTGCAAAGCTCGTTGTTTTCGCAAACGCGCCAGAGGACAATCCTTTTATGGCTGGAGCATTTCTTGGAACTGGTGAGCCTGAATGTGTTATTAACGTTGGAATTTCTGGCCCTGGTGTAGTGAAGCATGCTCTTGAAGGCGTTAAAGGTGAGAATCTCGGAACTGTTGCTGAGACAATAAAAAAAGCTGCTTTTAAGATTACTAGAGTAGGAGAGCTTGTTGCAAGAGAAGCTTCTGAAAGACTTGGCGTTCCATTCGGAATTATCGATCTTTCTTTGGCACCAACACCAGCAGTAGGTGATTCTGTAGCTAGATTATTGGAAGAGTTTGGTCTTGAGACTTGTGGAACGTGGGGAACGACAGCTTGTCTTGCTATGCTAAACGATGCCGTAAAGAAGGGCGGAACTATGGCTTCTTCTTTTGTAGGCGGATTATCTGGCGCATTTATTCCTGTATCTGAGGACGAGGGAATGATAGCTGCTGCTGCAAGTGGAAATCTACGTCTCGAAAAGTTAGAGGCTATGACTTGTGTCTGCTCTGTAGGATTAGACATGGTAGCTATTCCAGGAGATACTAGTGCTACTACAATATCAGGCATAATTGCTGACGAGATGGCTATTGGTACATTTAATGGTAAGACTACGGCAGTACGTTTGATTCCTGTTCCTGGTAAAGATGTAGGTGATTTCGTCGAGTTCGGCGGACTTCTCGGTAGCGCTCCAATTATGGCTGTTAACAAGGCATCTTGTAGTGATTTTATTAATAGAGGTGGACGTATTCCGGCTCCAATTCATAGCATGAGGAACTAAGCGACTAATTATATATATTTCTCGTAAAAAATAAAGAAGTGAGCAGCGCTCACTTCTTTTCATTTCAATCAAAACAGAACAAGAATCAAAGACTTTCCAAGTACAACTTAACTTGCATAGGTGAAGGAGCACCTGTTACTAGTCTTTTCTCTACACAAGTTTTAAGAGAAATTGCATCAAAGACATCGTTGTCGAAAGCTTCGCTAAATTGCTTATACTCATCTAAAGACAACTTTTCTAGAGTAGTATTATTTTCGATACAATAGTGAACTAGCTTTCCAGATATCTCATGAGTATTCCTAAATGGAATACCTTTACGAACTAGGTAGTCAGCTAAATCAGTAGCATTAGTAAAACCACCAAGAGCCGCTTCAGCCATTCTGTCTTTGTTGATCTTCATAGTCTTAACCATTCCAGTAAAAGGCGTAAGAACCCCTTCTATCGTATCAATGGTATCAAACAGTGCTTCCTGTACCTCTTGCATATCCTTGTTGTATGTTAGAGGTAATCCCTTCATTATTACTAGAAGGGAAATGAGATTACCATACACACGGCCGGTTTTGCCACGAGTTAACTCAGCTACATCAGGGTTCTTCTTCTGGGGCATCATTGAAGAACCAGTAGAGTAAGCATCATCTAATTCAATGAACTTGAACTCCTGACTAGAATAAAGAATAATCTCCTCAGAGAATCTGGACAGATGCATCATTAGAATTGAAATCGAAGATGCAAACTCAATTGCAAAATCTCTATCGGCTACACCGTCTAGACTATTCTGTGAACATGAATTCATACCTAATTGGTCAGCAGTCCATTCTCTATCTAAAGGATATGTAGTACCAGCAAGTGCACCAGAACCAAGTGGCGATATAGCTGTTCTTTTACTTGAAGCAGCAATTCTTTCAACATCACGTTTGAACATCTCAATGTAAGCACATAAGTAATGAGCGAATGTAATAGGTTGAGCTCTCTGAAGATGAGTATATCCAGGCATCCAAGTCTCTAAGTTGTCCTTTGCAATATCTACAAGAGTTTGAATCAGCAAATCAAGCTTTTCAATAATAGTAGCAGTCTCATCCAAAAGATAAAGTCTCTGATCTAAAGCTACTTGGTCGTTACGACTACGACCAGTATGCAAACGCTTGCCTGCATCACCGATTCGATTAGTTAACTCCTCTTCGATGAACATATGAATATCTTCAGCATCAGAGTTATCGAAAAGAAGCTTTCCATCTTCAATATCTTCCATAATTGAGAGTAGACCTGAAGCAATAGATTTAGCATCTTCTTCAGAAATGATTCCCTGCTTAGACAACATAGCGCTATGAGCTATGCTTCCTTCTATGTCTTGCTTGTACATACGACAATCAAATGGAAGGGAAGAGTTATAGTCATTTACATCCTTATCAGTTGCTTTCTCGAAGCGACCTGCCCACATTTTCTTAGCCACAAATAATCTCCTTATGAATAAAGGGCTGTGAACACAAGAGCTCACAGCCCAATTATCTTAAACTTATTATAGTAAACCGTTTCTCTTCTTCATTTGTGCGTTTACCTTCATTGGCAAACCAAAGCAGTTAATAAATCCGCCAGCATCAGCCTGATTGTAAACGTCATCTTCGGAGAAGGTAGCAATTTCTTCATCATACAATGAGAATGGTGAAGTTGTTCCAGCAGGAGTGCAATTACCCTTGTAAAGCTTCATTTTTACTGTTCCAGTAACAGTAGATTGAGTGCTATCAACAAAAGCGCTAAGTGCTTCACGTAGTGGATGAAACCACTGTCCGTAGTAAACAAGCTCAGCAAATCTCTGTGCTACAAGATCCTTGTAGTGAAGAGTATCACGCTCAACAGTTAGAAGCTCAAGCTCACGATGAGCAGCATAAAGAAGCGTTCCACCAGGTGTCTCGTATACTCCACGAGACTTCATTCCTACTAGACGATTCTCAACGATATCAGCAATACCAACACCGTTTGATCCAGCAACCTTGTTGCAATACTTAAGCATATCTACTGCGGAAAGCTTTTGATCATCAACTTCAACAGGAATACCTTTTTCGAACTTGATAGTTACATAAGTAGGTGTATCTGGAGCCTTCTCAGGGCTAATCATAAGCTCTAGAATCTTATCAAGGTCTGGCTCATTAGCTGGATTCTCTAAATCCATACCCTCATGTGATAAATGCCATAGGTTCTCGTCCTTAGAGTAGTTGTTCTCCTTAGTAACAGGAACAGGAATACCACGAGCAGCTGCATAATCGATTTCTTCATCTCTAGACTTAATATCCCAAATTCTCCATGGAGCAAGTATCTTCATTTCCGGAGCAAGAGCCTTAATAGTAAGTTCAAAACGAACCTGGTCATTACCCTTACCAGTGCAACCATGAACGATTGTTGAACAACCTTCTTTTCTAGCAATCTCGACCATTCTCTTAGCGATAACCGGACGAGCAAAAGAAGTGCCTAGTAAATACTTACCTTCATATACTGCGTTAGCCTTAAGAGTAGGGTAAATAAAGTCAGTAATAAACTCTTCAGAAATATCTTCTACATAACACTTAATTGCGCCGCACTTTAGTGCCTTTTCTCTAAGGAAACTCTCGTCAATACCAATACCTACTTCTCCAGCCATTGCAATTACTTCGCAATCATAGTGCTCTAGTAACCAAGGAATAATGATGGATGTATCTAATCCACCTGAATAAGCAAGTAAAAAACGTTCTTTAGCCATTTATATGTCCTCCTGTGAATATTTATGCATTAATCTGTATAATATTGCTCAATTGTAGCACTCGAAAAAAGCACTGTCAACGAAATACATTATATATGTTTATTACAAGTTTTGAAATTCAAATTTGCATAATTATGGCATATTTGTCTCCAATTCTGAAAATAATAATTAATCGTTTAGGTTGAAGTTACTTCAAAATTTCTTTAGTTATTAGCTACGTTCTGAGCAAAGTTATTTTGCCGGTTTAAGTTCGGGTAGTTGGAGTACCTGCTGATGATCATCCACTAGAGGTTAGAAGTCCATAAGTATTATAGATCTAGATGTATTGATGTACTTGTAAGCAAATATCATATAAACGTCCTGATTACAGAATTCTATTAGCATTATGCTTAATCTGTCTAAATATTGACTTTCGTTATTTGTTACTATCAACTTTGAAAAAAACTTAATTAAGCGATAAAATATATACCTATAATAGATAAGGAAGATGGTGTTATGGCATATCCTCTTTTAGAAAATGCTCTTGGTAAGATTTATTTCTATGATGGCGCATTTATTTCTGCTAATTCAAGTGTAGCAATTAGCCTTCTTAATCCTTTTGAAGAGTCCACTTACTATGAGACTATTCGATTCAAGAGTGGTGTTCTTTTATTTCTTGAGGATCATCTTGATAGATTAGTTAGGTCGGTTTCTAGTACTGAGGATTTTGCGTTTGATGTTTTCAAAGTAAGAGAATTATTATGCGATTTCGTTGTTAAGGCATACGATTCATCGCTTCCTACTGATTGCAATGTAAGGGTAGTTATTACTAGAGTGCACACTCTATTTTATTTCTGCGAAGCAAATATACCGGATAAGTTTTCCTTTATTAACGGAGTTTGCACTAGAACACTTAATTGGGAGCGAGTATCACCCAATGTTAAAGTTTTCCGTGGAGAATATAAGGAAGCAGTTGCGCGAGCTTTTTCGATGCAGACTAAGTTTGGTAAGCCATACGAGATTATTCTGTCTGATAATAAAGGCAAGTTATACGAGGGAAGCAAGTCAAACTTTTTCGCAATCATAGGAAATGAAGTCTATTCGGCTCCAGACAGTAAGATTCTAATTGGTATTACTAGGCAAAGAGTTCTTAGTTCGCTAGAGAAAGTTGGTTGTAAGCTTGTAACTGATATGTTTACTTTAGCTGAATTGAGTAATATGAGAGAAGAGGTTGCTTTGTTTATCTCTAGCACACCTTTTGATATACTTCCAATTGCATCTGTTGATGATATCGAGTTTAGCTCAACAAGCAATTTGAAGTTACAACAAATAATGAGAATTTATTCTGACATAACAAATAACTATATCAATGATCACAGGAGGTAATTTATGTCAATTAAGAGTGGTAAGGTTTCTGTAACAACAGAAAATATTTTTCCGGTTATTCGTCAATGGCTTTATTCTGATCAGGACATCTTTATTCGTGAGTTTGTCTCTAATTGTGCCGATGCGGTTGCGAAACACAAGCGATTGGTAGACTTAGGTAAGGCATCAAATGATAATAGTGAGTATAGGATTACCGTAACGTTTGACGATGACAATAAGACGATTTCTTTTGAAGATAATGGGATTGGAATGAGCGCTGATGAGGTTGATAAGTATATTAACCAAATTGCTTTCTCGGGCGCTATGGACTTTGTAACGAAGTATCAAGAGCAATCAACTGATAAGGCAGGAATAATTGGACATTTTGGTCTTGGTTTTTACTCAGGTTTTATGGTTGCCGACTCAATCACTATTGATTCAAAGAGTTTTTCTGAAGATGAAGAGCCAATCATTTGGAAGTCAGATGACGGTATGGAATACGAGATTCTTGAGTCAAAAAGGACTACTAGGGGAACGTTAATGACTTTAAAGCTATCTGAAGAAGCGATTAAGCTTTTTGATAGCAATAAGATTAGAAGTGTTATTCGTAAGTATTGTTCCTTTGTTCCTGTAGACTTGTTCTATGTAGATCTAAAGGAAGAGGCTGACAGAATAGCTAGTGAAGCTAAGAAGGAAGATGAAGCTAAAGAGAAGGGTGAGACATTTACACCTTTTGTTGCTACTCCTATAAATACAAAGACTCCGCTATGGACAAAATCTCCAAAGGATTGCACAGATGAGGATTACAAGAGCTTCTATCATTCTGTATTCCAGGATGTAAGGGATCCATTATTCTGGATTCATTTGAACATGGATTATCCTTTTACTTTGCAGGGTATTCTATATTTCCCTAAGACTGATAATATTTATCAATCTTTGGAGGGTCGAATTAAGGTTTATAATCACCAGATATTCGTTGCAGATAATATTGAAGAGATAATTCCTGATTTCTTATTCTTACTTAGAGGTTGTTTGGATTGTTCGGACTTACCTTTGAATGTATCTAGATCTGCACTTCAACAAGATGAGTATGTTAAGAAGCTTTCTTCTCATATTATTCGAAAAGTATCTGATAAGCTGAACGAGTTATTTAAGAAAGAGAGATCTATTTTCGAGCAGTATTGGTCTGACATTTCTGTCTTTGTAAAGTATGGAATGATGAAGGACGAGAAGTTTAACGAGAAGGTAAACGACATTTGCTTGTTCAAAATTGTTGATGGCTCGAATAAGACGCTTAAGGAGTTGACTGACGGAAAGGATACTGTCAGATATGCAAAGGACAAGGTAACTCAATCAGCTTACATTGACATGGCTCAGAAGCAAGGATTTGATGTAGTAATTCTTGATGAAGAGATTGACAACAATTTTATTTCTTTCTTAGAGTATAAGCACAACGATGTTAAGTTCATGCGTGTTGATGCAGATATTTCTGGCGAAGAAGGTGATGAAGATACTAAGAATAAGTACCAGGATTTTTTCAGAAGCGCGCTTTCAGATGATAAGATAGATGTATCTGTTATGGCTCTTGGAGATGATGCTCTTCCAGCAGTAATTAGAGAGACGGAGGAAGCAAGACGCATGGCAGAGATGCGTAAGCAATTCGAGAAGATGAGAACAGGGGATGAGAACGATCCTTATAAGGATTTGGATTCTATATTCCCGATTAAGAAAGATTTGGTTTTAAATACGGATAGCCCTTTGATTTCTAGACTTTTCGCTCTTCATGAGATGGGATCAAAAGATGAAGAGTGTAATCGACTCGCGCTTCATGTATTCGATCAGGCTAGACTTGCTCATGGTTCTTTAGATAGTGAAGGTTTGAAGCGATTCTTGGAATTCAATTCAAATATATTGTCTAAAAACGCAGAAAACATGTGACATGTCTCATTACGTGAGATACTATATATCATTACTAATTTTTTGGAGGAAAAACAATGTCTCTTTCAGTACGCAGAGTTCTATCGGAGAAGAAGGAAGCTTTTGCTGTAGAAGCAAGAGGAATACTAAAGGATATCAAGACTGACCTTGGTATTGACGGTATCGTATCAGTAAGAGTAATTAATCGATACGATGTATCGGGATTATCTGATGATGAATATAAGCAAGCGCGAGAAGTAGTTTTTTCAGAACCTCCAGTTGATTATGTCTATGATGAGAAGGTTGATTTATCAAAAAGCTGTTATGTGCTGATTATTGAGGCATTGCCAGGCCAGTATGACCAGAGAGCCGATTCTGCCGCTCAATGTGCTCAGTTCCTTACTCAGAAGGAAAGACCTCTTGTTAAAACTGCAAAGGTCATAGCTTTCTACGGAGTTCTTGATGATGAGCAGAAGCTTAAGATCGAAAAGTATTTGATTAATCCAGTTGATTGTCGAAAAGCATCAGAAGAGAAGCCAGAGACTCTCGAAGATAATTTTGATGTACCATCGGAAGTATCGACCATTGAAGGTTTCACTACAATGAGTGAATCTGAGCTTTCTAGCCTTCGAGTAGATATGGGTCTTGCTATGAGTGATGCCGATATTATTTTTACTCAAAAGCATTTCATTGAAGAGAAAAGAGAGCCTACGGTTACAGAAATTAGAGTTTTAGACACATATTGGTCTGACCATTGCCGTCATACAACTTTCCTAACAGAGTTAACAGATATTAAATTTGAAGGTGATGACGCCCTTACACAAGAGATTAAAGCTACTTTTGATGATTACATCTTATCTCGAAAGGACCTATATGCTGATCGCTTATCATCAAAGAGAATCTGTTTGATGGACCTAGCTACTCTTGCCATGAAGAAGCTTAAGAGAGACGGAAAGCTTGCTGACTTAGATGAGAGTGAAGAAATAAATGCTTGTTCCATCAAGATAAGGATTCAAGTAAATGGTGAGGACAAAGATTACATTCTTATGTTTAAGAATGAGACTCATAACCATCCTACTGAAATTGAGCCATTTGGTGGTGCTGCTACTTGCCTTGGCGGAGCTATCAGAGACCCACTTTCTGGTAGATCTTATGTTTACCAAGCAATGCGTGTAACAGGAGCTGGAGACCCAACAATTCCAGTATCTATGACACTTAAAGGCAAACTCTCTCAGAAGAAGCTAGTTAGAACTGCTGCTGCTGGTTATAGTTCATATGGAAACCAAATTGGTCTAGCTACTGGTCAGGTTGAAGAGATTTATCACCCAGGTTATGTTGCGAAAAGAATGGAAATAGGCGCTGTTATTGGTGCAGCTCCAGCAGAGAATATTGTAAGAGAAAGACCAATCCCTGGAGATATAGTTGTTCTTCTTGGTGGTCGCACAGGTAGAGATGGAATCGGTGGCGCAACTGGTTCTTCTAAGGCACATGATGAGAAGTCAGTACTAACATGTGGCGCTGAAGTACAGAAGGGTAATCCTCCAACGGAAAGAAAGATTCAACGTCTATTCCGCGATCCAGAAGTAACAAAGCTTATTGTTCGGTGTAACGATTTTGGTGCTGGTGGTGTATCTGTTGCTATTGGTGAATTAGCTGATGGCCTTAGAATTAATCTGGACGTAGTTCCAAAAAAGTATGCTGGTCTAGATGGAACTGAAATCGCTATTTCAGAGTCACAAGAGCGTATGGCTTGTGTAATTCATGCTACTAACAAGGATAAGTTCTTAGCTTTTGCGGACAGAGAAAATCTTGAAGCTGTTGTAGTTGCAGAAGTTACTGAAGAACCCAATATGGTAATGAACTGGAATGGTAAGTCTATTGTTAATCTCTCTAGAGCTTTCATTGATACTAATGGCGCGAGTCAATTTGCAAAGGTAACAGTTCCAGCATTTGATGGTTCTAAGGCTTATCTTGATAGCTTAAATGATTCGTTTGTTGAGAACGATTTTGCTTCTTCGTTGAAGAACTCGTTATCGACATTAGAAGGATGCTGTGAAAGAGGTTTAATTCAAAGATTTGATTCTAGTATCGGAGCAGCTACTGTTATCATGCCTTATGGAGGCAAGAATCAGAATTCTCCAGAAGAGGGAATGGCAGCTAAGATTCCTTTGGATAATGGATTCACCAAGAATTGCTCTGTTATGACATATGGATTTGATCCTTATTACACAGAGTGGAATCCTTATTGTGGCGCTTATCATTCTGTTTTAGAGAGCTTACTAAAGATTCTTGCTATGGGTGTTGATCCGCTGAGCGCTAGACTTACTTTCCAAGAATATTTCGAAAGAATGTCTTCAGATGTTGCATGGAGCAAACCTCTTTGTGCACTCCTTGGTGCTTACAAGGCACAACTAGATTTTGGTACAGCGTCAATAGGTGGAAAAGACTCTATGAGCGGTTCATTTAATGAGCTTCATGTACCGCCGACTCTTGTTAGCTTTGCTGTTGGTATGAGCATATCAGATAAGTTAATTACTTCTACTCTTAACGGAAGTGGAGTGAAGCTATATTATGTCAAGATCGCAAGAGATGGAAAAGGCGGATACAACAAAGATCATGCTTTAAGAGTAATCAAGTGTGTTAAGGAACTAATCAGTCGTGGTCAACTAAAGAATGCTTCTGTAGTTCGTAGTTCTGGTATTGCTACTAGAGTCGCTCAGATGTGTTTTGGTAATGGTCTTGGATTTAGATTTGATGAGTCTATTCAAATTGAGAATCTATTCAATAAGTCATTGGCTACAATGATTCTTGCTGTTGAGAATGACGGAAATGCTATAGATAAGCTTGAGACCTGTGGAGCTAAGTTCCTTGGAACTACCACAGATGATGGCCAATTCACCTATGGTAACCAATCACTTGAAGCAAGCAAAGCTCTTGAAGCATTTTACTCTAAGCTTGAACCTATTTTCACTACTAAGGCAACTCCAGCTAACATGCCATGTTCTATTGAGTTATTTAATACCAGTAAAACGTTTAAGGCTTCCCCAAGTGTTTTAAAAGGAGTAAAGCCAAGAGTAGTAATTCCTGTATTCCCAGGTACTAACTGTGAATATGATTCAGCTAGAGCATTTGAACGTGCTGGTGGTGTGGCAGATGTCTTCGTAATTCGTAATAAGAATGAGCAAGATATCGTTGAGTCTTTGCAGACTTTGGCTAAGAAGATTAAGAACAGCAATATTGTAATGCTACCTGGCGGTTTCTCGGCTGGAGATGAGCCAGAAGGTTCTGGAAAGTTTTTTGCTGCTGCATTTAGGAATCAATATGTTACTGACGCAGTTAGAGATTTGCTATTTAATCGTGACGGATTGATGCTTGGTATATGTAATGGATTCCAATCTTTGATAAAACTTGGGCTTGTTCCATATGGTGATATTAAGAAACTTGAGAGTGATAGCCCAACTCTAACGTTCAATAATATTGGTCGCCACCAAAATATGTATGCATCAACTATGGTTATGTCCAATAACAGCCCTTGGTTAATGAATACTAAGCCTGGTGAGATTTATGAAATCCCTATTTCTCATGGTGAAGGTAAGTTCGTAGCTGATAGTAAGCTAGTTGAGGACCTTGCTAAGAACGGACAAATAGCAACTTGCTATGTTGACTTTGATGGTAACCCAAGTTCTGATACAGCATTCAATCCAAATGGTTCAGTTTGCGCTATTGAAGGAATTGTTTCTCTAGATGGGCGTGTCTTTGGAAAAATGGGACATAGCGAGAGATATGATATTGATTTATGTAAGAACATTCCTGGTAACAAGGATCAGAAGATCTTTGAATCTGGAATCTCTTACTTCATGTAATCATGTCAAGAGAAGAAGTCATATCAATTATTAAGAGCAATAGCATTCTGCCCGATTCTAAATTTGGGCAGAACTTTCTTTGCGATGATTCTGTTATCGAAGATATTATAGAAATCAGCGGTGCTTGCCCTAACTCTAATGTTTTAGAAATAGGACCCGGAATTGGTGCGCTTACAAGACAGTTATGCCTAATGAATAAGAATAATAACTCTGACATGAGGATTTATTCCGTCGAGATTGATAAGAGGTTAGCATCCTTTTTGCAAGACGATGAGGAGATTTCTCAATATTCTAAGGTGATTTGCTCAGATTTTTTGAAGCTTCCTCAAGATTTGATAGATTGTAGTATTGATTATATTCTAAGCAATATTCCGTATTACGTTATGACTTCAATTATTAAGAAGCTAATTATTGATTATCCTGAGTCAAAGCAAATGACATTGATGATTGAAGATGATGCATTTGCTCGAGTTGATGCAAAGCCTTCGACAAAGCAATATGGTCCGCTCTCAGTTTTTTGTTCGAATTATGGTATTGTTCGAAAAGAATTTGTCGTTGATTCTTCTCGTTTTTATCCTGCGCCTCATACAACTTCATGTGTAATTACATTGAAGAAGAGAATTGATTCGCGCATTATAAGTCCTGACTACTATGATTTTGTAGAAGCAGCCTTCTCTAAACGAAGAAAGACCCTTCAGAACTCCTTAAATGAGTATTTCGCTCGAAAAACTCCAAGCGTCAGTCTCTCTGATGCACTTTTAGCTTTAGAACTTGATGGTAGAGTTCGTAGCGAAGCTGTCAGTCCTGAGCAATTTGTATTTCTGTTTTGTATGCTTTATCAGTGAGAGAGTATTAATTGTTAAATATTATTATGCTAAATCAATAGAATTATTGGTGTATTCTCGTAGACTGTTGTGTATAATGAACAAAGAATGACGAAAGGATACTTATTATGAAAATCATTAAGCGCTTGTTTGTTTCCTTATTAGTAGTAGTTATGCTGGTTTCATTCACAGGAGTTGGAACTGTAATTGCTTATTCATCCGAGGTTGGTGTTGATAGTCGCATTAGCGAACCTATTATTAGTGTAAATAATGCATCTGTTAGTCAAATCAATAGTTTTGTTGAAAGACTTTACACATATTGTCTTGGAAGAGGATCAGATCCGACTGGTATAGCTCATTGGTCTAATCTATTATCCTCTGGTCAATATGATGGAGCAAATACAGCAAGAGGATTCTTCTTTTCGCAAGAGTTCATAGACAGAAACCTAGACTTAGAAGAGTATCTTACTACTCTGTACCGTGTATTCTTCAACAGAGGGCCAGATTATCTCGGTATGTGCAATTGGAATAATCAAGCTTTTAATGGTTACTCATATCAAGAAATACTCGAGTGTTTTATTAATTCAACAGAGTGGGCTAATACATGCTTGCAATATGGGATTATCTCTGGAGGAAGTGCTACTCCGAATAATGCAATTTATACCGTTGATTCTGGTATTAGTTCTTTTGTAAATAGGTTGTACTCTGGTGTTCTCTCAAGAGAAGCTGATCCTGATGGTTACTCATACTGGTGCAATAGACTTGCTACTATGGTGGATACAGGAAGCGAAGCAGCATATGGATTCATTTTTAGTACCGAATTCCAAAATAGATTTGCTTCTATGACCAATGAGGAGCGCGTTAATACTTTCTATAATGTTTTTTTAGGACGTGGTGCTGATCCTGAAGGTTTTGCTCATTGGAACACTCTTTTACAAAGTGGTGGTACATTGACTGACTTATTCAACGGATTTGTTGATTCCCAAGAGTTTGCATCAATTTGTGCTAACGCCGGTATTATGGTTAGACGAACTTACGTAACTCCGATTCAAAGCCCCGTCCAGACTTATGTAATAAGAGTAAATAACGTTCAATATGCAATTGTATCTGGATACTTCGATGTCGCAGGCGAGAATAATGTGTTTAGTCAGACAAATGCATTACGACAGTCACTTGGACTCTCTCCTTTAGTAATGACAGAACAGATGCAGAGAATTGCGCGATATAGAGCTGCTGAGTTAGCATATAGTTATCAAAGCAATCACGATCGACCTAACGGAGAACCCTGGTCAACGCTATATCCAATTGGATATTCAGGTGAGAATATTATGTGCGGATATGTTAGTGATGGTTCCTTGTTTCCATCTAGTGTGATTTATCTGTTATGGCATAATTCTCCAGAGCACTATAATAATATGGTTGATTCTAGATTCCAAAATATCGGAGTTGGTGTTTTTGTATTTCTCAATGAATCATATGCAGTTCAGAGTTTTCAAGGATAAATAGAGTATTATTAAAATAAGCCGTTATAGAAATATAACGGCTTATTTTTTTTCGATGACTACCTTAATCTTGATAAATTGTTATAATGAAATGGAAATATTGTAAGATGAGGATAAAATGAGAAAATCTAACACTGATACACTATTAGGAAAGTATTCCGATTCGGATTTTAGGAACAAGAAGAAGACTAAGAGCGCTCCTTTGATGGCTACTTATGAGCAACGTTATAAGGGAAATAGTCTAGCAAAGGTAGTTACTGAGAAAAAATCTGTTCCAACTTTAGATGAGAAGATTAAGCAAAGAAATTTTACAGAAGAACATTCTAAAAGTCCTATCAAAGTTCATGTAGAAATAGGTGGAAATCATTACTTACTAAGTGCTACTGATGATATGAGTGAGGCAAGAATTCGTAAGATAGCTTCGGTTGCTAATGAATTGTTGACTTCTACTCTAGATAACAACCCTGGACTAACCAATTCCAAGGCGGCAATTCTTGCTCTAATTGATTGCTGTGATCAGTTGCTTTCTGAGAAGGAGCAATGCAATAATTTCAGAACAGATTTGATGTATTATCAGCAACAATACTTGCTGGATAAGCAAAATGAGAGCAAGAATCCTACTCCTGTAGAGTTGCTTGTATCTTCGAAAGGTAAAGATAATAAAGATGAGTAGAATTGAATTAATGGCTCCCGCTGGATCCTATGAAATACTAGAGAAGGCAATTGACGCTGGAGCAGATGCTATATATCTTGGTCTCGGCGCATTTAATGCACGAATTAACGCGGATAATTTTACGTTATTGCAATTACAAGATGGTTGTCACTATGCACACAGAAGAAGTTCTAAGGTTTATCTTACGCTCAATACTCTTGTGAATGACTATGAGATTGATGATGCTATTACAACTGCTGTGTCAGCATATGAAGCAGGAGTTGATGGTTTTATTGTTCAGGATATTGGTTTAGCTAATAAGCTTAAGTCTTTGTATCCTGACTTCAATATAATTGCTAGTACTCAAATGAACGTTTTTTCCTCAGATCAGTTTAAGTCACTTAAGGAGAATGGATATTCTCGAGTTGTTCTCCCTAGAGAGTTATCGTTGTCTGAGATTAGAGAGAGAACAAAAGTAGCTAAGAGATATGGTCTTGAGACTGAAGTTTTCGCGCATGGCGCTGTATGTGTTTGTGCTTCTGGATTGTGTTTATTTAGTAGTATGAATAAGAGTGGATCAAGAAGTGGAAATCGCGGCTTATGTGCTCAACCTTGTCGTCAGCAATACTCGCTAGTCTCTAATGAAGGCATTCTTAAAACTGGACATCTTCTTTCTCCAAAGGATAGGTCCATCATTCCATATCTTTCAGATATTATTGCTTCTGGAGTTTCATCTTTGAAGATTGAGGGAAGAATGAGAGATGTAGATTATGTTGTTTGTGCTACGAAAGCATATAGAAAGCTAATTGATGCTTACTATGATGGCTTGCTTTCAAATGAGCTATGCGATGAGGTTATGAATGATTTACTCGTATCTTTCAATAGAGGCGGAAGCTTTACGTCACAGTATCTCGACAGCAAAAAGTCACCAAACTTTTTGTCTGGTGAATATGTTGGCAAGTATGGTCTAAGGCTAGGCATTGTATCTTCAACAGACTCGAAAAAAGGAACTATCACTTTCACATACGATGAATCTCTACCTATGCCTTCTAAAGGCGATTATCTATCGATTCGCAATAAGACAAATGAGATTTGTTCTTTTCCAATAGGAAAGATTCATAGTATGCCTAAGAGCTTAAGTGTCAAAGGTCTTCATCCAGAGCAAATTGATAAGATTTCGGGAAGACCAGATGTCTTTTTAATGAGTCATTCTGAGTTTGCTATAGTAAATCGTGAGGATTTAAGGAAGACACATATTGATTTGTCTGTTGACTCCCGTGATCCTAATGTATTAAGAGTAAATGCTAGAGTCAATTCAGGAATGATTAAGGAGACTTTTCAAGAGTCTACATATCCTATGGATGATTCTTTTACTGGAAGTCCTTTGTCTTTTGATAGAGCTGCAGAACAACTTAAGAAGATGGGTGATACACCATTTATTGTCGATAATGTTTTCTTTGTTTCTGATAGTCCAATTATGTGTAAAGTTAGCGAGATTAATGAACTCAGACGTCAATTGGCTGATGAACTCATATCGGAAATAGACTTTGTGACCGATCATACAGCTGCAATCCCAGAGGCAGTTTTTGAGAGTCAAGTAGTTGATAGTGATGAAGTTTCTAAGAATGCTGTAAATAGAATGTATTACTATCCTTCAGTTAGATCGATTGATAGATCTCTTGAGCAAGAGGACGCTGATATATATGCCTTTTCGATATATGACTTACTTGATAAAGGCGCTAGTAAAAGAATTCAAGAATTCTTAGACTCTAATGAGTATTCTTTTGCTATAGTTCTTCCTGACTTTAGCCACGATAATTGCTCCGATGCTTTCTTTGATATATTAAGAACTTTCAAGGAGAAGTACGATGAAAGGTTTGATGCTATTATCGATTCTCGTTCTTTTGCGTCCATAGATGACAGTATCTACAATGAATTAGGTGTAAAGCATTTTTTGTCTGGTGGCAGTAACATTTATAATTCTAAGACGCTCAAATTGCTTTCTACTAGAGCTAATGGTGGGTATCTTTCATATGAACTGTCATTTGATGATATGTATAATGTGCTTAAATCATGTAGATCTTCCATAATTGGTAAGTTTACTGTTCTTCTTCATGTTGATGGACAAATTCCTTGGATGCAATCCGATTATTGTCCAACCGGTCGACATCAGAGTAATTGTACTTTGTGCTTGCAAAAGCAAACTTACCACTTGGAGTTTGAGAATGATAGAGTGTGTACAATCGCTTCACATCGTGTCGATTGCTCTTCGACTTTATATGGTAGAGCAAAGAATACTCTTGACGACGAGCAAGTTAGTAAGATATCTGAACTAGGTATTGATTTGATTCTTGTTCATTCAATGATTTGAGGTATATATGTCTAGTGATATTGTTCAAGTAAGTTTCGAAAAATGTAATCCAGGCGCTATTGTTCCACAATATGCAAAAGACGGCGACGCCGGTATGGATTTGTGTAGTTGTGAAGATATTACAATACATCCTCAGCAGACGGTTCTTGTACCTGTTGGATTGAAAGTTGCTATTCCATACGGTTATGAGATTCAGATTAGACCAAGAAGTGGCATTTCCCTAAATACAATGCTTAGAATTCCCAATGCTCCTGGTACTATTGATTGTGGGTATAGAAACGAGATTAATGTGATTATGCATAATTCCTCTATTCCATCCTTGAGCGATTCTGATGAAGAGCTTACATTATCTTCAAAAGGATCAAGACATGGCACATATGTAATTCACAAAGGTGATAGAGTCGCGCAAATGGTTCTTGCTAAGGTTAGTTATGTCGATTGGATAGAAGTAGATGATGTATCAAGTATGGGAGAGAACAGAGGCGGAGGTTTCGGTTCTACTGGCATTTAAGGAATTCACATAGTGGAAAGAAGCACTCATTAGTGATAAAATAAACAAGCTTTTTAGAAAAGAGAGGAGGCGGTACTTATGCTAGAGATATACGTTTCAGACGAAATTCAGCAAGCCGGTTCCAAGCTAGTTGGTCGTATCAAGCCAGTAGATAATATCTGTGACGACTGTTGGATAAATATGTATGCCCCAACAGAAGATGAGATTAGTAAAGTTGCTAATGCATTAAAGATTCCAACCGAGTTTATTAGATATCCATTGGATGAGGAAGAGAGACCACGTATTGACTCTGATG
Organism: Clostridiaceae bacterium; assembly: GCA_012728275.1. GTDB lineage: Bacteria > Bacillota > Clostridia > Saccharofermentanales > Saccharofermentanaceae > Saccharofermentans. The sequence goes on from JAAYFK010000011.1 coordinate 90,329, forward strand.
ATGATACTGGTGATGTTCTTGTCATTGTCGACATTCCTTTTCCCAAAAAAGAGAATAACGACGTAATTAAGTATGAGACAGCTCCTTTAGGAATCATTATTTCTAAGAAGACTATTGTTACTGTATCTATGAGGAAGGCAACTATGCTTGACCAATTCATCGATAACAGAGTTCGTGACATGATTGTCTCTTATAGAACAAGATTTACGATTCAGATTCTTTTTGCGGTTGCTAAGGACTATTTGAAATTTCTTCGTTTCATTGACCGAAATGTTGATGGAGCCGAGAAAGGTCTTGCTGCTTCAATCAGTAATTCAGATTTATATAAGATGCTTCAACTAGGTAAATCCCTTGTATATTTTTCTACCTCCTTGAAATCAAATGAGGCTGTTCTTGAGAAACTCATGAGAGGTCGTACGGTTAAGCAATATGATGAGGATGAAGACTTACTTGAGGACGTAATTATCGAGTATAAGCAGGCACACGAGATGGCAGATATTTATGCAACTATTGTTAATGGAACAATGGATGCTTATGCTTCAATTATTAATAACAATATGAATGTAATAATGAAGATTCTTGCTGCTGCTACTATTTGCCTTACTATTCCAACGGTATTTACAAGTTTTTTTGGACAGAATTGTCCTATGCCTTGGGATGTAGAGTTCGCTTCAAATCCTTGGGCCTTCATTACATTGACACTTGTATCTATTGTTAGCATAGCTATAAGCTTTTTCATTATGAAGAAGAAAAAGATGTTCTAATGAGTACGGGGTTTATTAAGAAGCAAGGTTCTTCGTTAACCTTCAATAAGTTGGTCGTTAGGATTACATTGTTGCTTAGTTCTCTTGCAGCAATTGGAATTGCTTTGATTATTCTGACAGTGTTATCTTCTAACCGATTGATGAGTGTTAAGGGAAGCGAGATTAGCAATGTACCCTCAAATGTTCTGCCTTCTTATTCGACTGTTAGCTTTGAATCTTTTGATGGACAGACAAATCTTTCAGGATGGTTCTTTAACTGTGGCGACTCTAATCCAATAAGTACAATCATAGTTGTTCACGATTCTAGTTCTAATCGTCTTCAATTTGGAGTTGAGATGATTGACTTAGTTGAGCAATTCCTGTCGAGTAAATATAACGTTTTTTTATTTGACCTACGTAACTGTGGCGAGTCCGGTGGAGATATTACCGGTTATGGTTATCTTGAATGGCAGGATGTTCTTGGAGCAATTAGTCAAGTGAAGAAGATATCCGTTACTACGGATGTAATATTGTATGGAATAGGAACAGGTTGTTCTGCAAGCATTATTGCTTATGACAAGCTTCCATTGGCGAATAGCAGCGAGACGGACCTTCTTGAGTATTCCGATAGAATTCTCGACTTAGGTTTCGATCGTGGATATATCAAAGGTATGATACTTGATTCTCCAGCAAAAAACTCAGATGATTATATTCGACCCTATGTATCTCAGAATGAATTCCTAGGTCAACTAACTCAGTTTTTTGTCCCTTACGCGATTAGAGTTTCAGCTGAAGAGCCTTCTTCAATAAATCTAGTTGCCGAGATATCTCGAATTCCTGTTCCCGTATGTATATTGTACGGTGGTCATGATAGCTTTATTGGAGCTGATAGAATTGAGCAATTGGTAAATGAGAGATATGCTTTGAATGCGAACATCACAATGGATGTTATGATTCCTGGCGCGGGATACTTGGAGTCTTATACGACAAGTCCTGAAGTTTATAGTGATGTAATCATGCAATATTTAAGTGACTATTTTGGATAGTGTTGTAGAAGGGAATATGAGCTTGAAAAACGATAAAGTTGTAATTCTTGGAATTGAAACCTCCTGTGATGAGACTGCTTGTTCTATTGTTTGTAATGGAAGAGAAGTATTAAGTAATGTAATAGCTTCACAAGCTGATTTTCACGAGAAGTACGGAGGCGTTGTGCCTGAATTAGCTTCCAGAATGCATGTTGATGCTGTTTTCTCAGTTATAAGTGAATCCTTGGATTTAGCCGGATTAACTCTAGACGATGTTGATGCTGTAGCGGTTACTTATGGTCCTGGTCTTGTTGGAGCCCTGTTAGTTGGCTTATCAGCTGCAAAGGGATTATGCGAAGTGACTGGACTACCACTTGTTGGTGTTAATCACGTTAAAGGTCATATTGCAGGCAATTATATTAGTCATGGAGATCTTAGGCCTCCTTTTATCTGTTTATGTGTAAGTGGTGGTACTAGCGCTATTATTCAAGTTGATGACTATTGTAGTATGAAGTATCTTGGTAGAACAAGAGACGACGCTGCTGGAGAAGCGCTTGATAAGATTGCTAGAGTTATTGGTCTCGGGTATCCCGGCGGACCAAAGATGGATAAAGCAGCCATTGGGGGAAATTCGGAAGCATATACTTTTTCGAGAACTCATATGCTGGATACTTTGGATTTCTCATTTAGTGGTATAAAGACTTCAGCGCTCAATCAACTTAATGAGCTAAAAATGAAGGGCGATGGATTTAATCTTGCTGACTTTGTCGCCTCTTATCAGCAACATATCGCGAATGAATTAGTCAGAAATACTATCAAGGCTGTTGAAAAAACTGGAGTAAACACTATATGTTTAGCTGGAGGTGTTAGTGCAAACTCGTTCTTGAGACGGGAGATAGATAGAGAGTGCGAGAATAAGAATATTCGCGTTTTCTATCCGGATTTGAAACTATGCACAGATAATGCTGCAATGATTGCATCGGCTGGTTATTTTGAGTATATTAATGGGAAGAGAATGGATTTGAGTTTGAATGCAATTCCATCTTTGCCTTTGGAAGAATAAGGATTGGGTAGTACTAAATGGCAATTACAAAGGGAATTAAGTTAGTCGCGGAGAATAGAAAAGCATTTCATGATTACTTCATTGAAGAGAAGTATGAGTGTGGAATTGTCCTTTCGGGCACAGAAGTCAAGAGCTTAAGACAAGGCAAAGTTAACCTAAGGGATAGTTATGTTACTATTAAAGAAGGTGAGTTATGGCTTATAGGCGTTCATATTAGTCCTTACGAGATGGGTAATAGATTTAATCTTGACCCTATGAGATCTAGAAAACTACTAATGCATAAGAGTCAGATAATTAAGCTTTACTCAACTGTTAAGCAAGATGGTTTGACATTAGTGCCAACAAAATGCTATTTTTCAAATGGAAAAATTAAGGTAGAGATAGGTCTTGCTCGAGGAAAGAAGAATTACGATAAAAGAGATGTTCTGGCCGAGAAGCAAGCAAAGCGAGATATTGACAGGGCACTTAAGAATAAAAACAGATAGTCAAGATAAAAGGTGATATAACATGGTCAAGAAGTCTGAGACTAAAAAAGCTACAAAAGTATTAAAAAGGAAGATATCAGTCTTCTATTTAGTTGGTTCGATAGTGTTATGGTTGCTCACCATTAGCTGGATGATTATGATATTCTCACTATCTTCAGAACCTGGAGATGCATCTTCCGTTAGAAGCTTAGTATATACTAACGCTATAAATAGTCTGTTTGGGTTATCTCTATCAAACGAATTGATAAGAGTATATGCTCATATTGGAGAATATGCTTTTCTATCTTTAATTACATTTTTATCGTTGAGATTTACAAATTTGATTTCTCCCAATATCTCATATTCTGAAGCTCCTATAAAAATGATCAAGTCTGATAATGAGGTATTAATTCTTACTACCCTTTGGATTTGCGCCTTGTATGCTGTTACAGATGAATATCATCAAATTTTTGTTGATGGACGTTATGGCTCAATAATAGATGCATTTTATGATTTAATTGGTATTTTTATTGTTTTAATCATTATTAGATTGGTTTATTCGATAAGTCTTAGCATTAAAGGTAAGAAGGAAGTTCGATACGAATAAATACTTCGAAAAGATAGTAAAAAAATGGTGTAGTCAATAACTACACCATTTTCGATTCAGAAGTAATTCTTCATCATGAGTAAGTAGTATCCGATTCATAATCATTATCTACTACACAAATGTAACTCACACCTCGATTGACTTCCACAATATCACCATCCATGTTGTAAATTGTGATAGGATCGTTAGGTGTAGGCTTAGTCCAAGTAATTGGTACCATTTGACCTTGGGAAGCATATAAACCATTTCCACCAGACTGTAAGTAAGCATCAATTGTACCGTCGCCATGAGGTTGAATATCAGCGAATAGAACAATTACATTTGTAACTGCAACTTGATTGCCGGAAGTCTCATCAATCTGAGCTTCTCCGCCATACTGAGTCTTGTAATATATGAAGAATTCAGGGTCATAAGTAAACAAAGCATCATCATTTGTAGCTGAGAAGAAAACATTCAAAGTCGTACATGGGCTTCCGTTCTCAATATCAACAGAATTATCAGGAACAAAATTGAATAGCAATGGAGTCTCACCAACCCTATCTATATTAAAGTAGTCAATAGCAGCAGATATATGCTCACCATCAGAAACAGCTGTATGCTCTCTTGATCTAAGAGACAACCAAGTGGAGTCTCTCCAGAAGAATAGTCCTTCACCAAGAACAACTGGTCCGTTAGCAGAGGAATTAGAATCAGCACTGCAATTGTTTCCATCAACGTGGTCAATTCCAAACTCAGTTAGATGATCTGGAACACGCGCATTTCTTCCATAATGGATAAAAATTGAGTTTGTTCCCGCCGCAAGATCAGAAGAGATAACACGTGCACTTCTTAACGACCCTACCTCAGGAACAGTATTAACATCAGCGAAAAGAGCTAGTAAACGAGTTTGTCCGCCTTCGGTTTCATACTCATAAATGGCATCCGCTTCACTAATACCTCTTTGTGGCAGAGCATTATAGCAATTGTTGATAACGATAGCAACACTTCTCATACCCTCATTCTCCGGATCCATTAACTGAAGTCCTGTCAAAGGATTAAGAGCGTTTGGATTCGATGGGTCATATAAGCCGTTTACTGTATCTACAGTCGTACTCGTAGGTTGCGTAGTAGTTTGTTCTGTTGTTGTTAATTCTGTTGTTGTCTCTGAAGGCTTCTCTTTCTTCTTACAAGCACTTGCACCAAGTAGCAATGAGAATACTAGAAAAGTTGCAATAATACGTCTAGTCTTCATTTTAATCTCCTAGAATAGAATTTGTGCCAAAATATGACACAGACAGATTATAGCATTATTGATTTATGTCTGCATTTGTTAATTTTATAGCTCGTGCTATAATACATAAGTATTTTAAGTTTAAGAGGTGTATCTAATGGACAGAAATAGTTCAAATTCGCCTGTTTCAACGCAAGCGACACCAAAGAGAAAGGGAAAAGTAAAGCAGATATTCATTAGAATAATTTGCTCGATTCTCGGTCTTTGCCTTGGTTTTTTCATCTATGCTTATAAAGTCCTTGATGGATTTCAATATGTATTTACTCCTATTGTGTCCGAGGAGGAATACGATACGATCGAATTAACAGGTGATGGCAGTTTAACTGGTGGTGATGTTACTTCAAGTTGGGCTGATGGCGGTCATACTCGCGTCTATGTAGACCCAAATCATCCAATCATTCAAGTAGACCAGATTGATGCTGATGTAGAAAACATTTTGGTTTTTGGTGTCGACTCGAGAGGAACAGATGATTATCAATGTAGGACCGATGCAATGATGGTTGTATCGATCAATAAGAGTGACGATACTATTAAATTAACTTCACTTATGAGAGATACAGGCGTATATATTGGTGATACAGACGAGACATCCTCTTCGTCACTTGATAAGCTTACTCACGCTTACTATTATGGCGGAGTAGGACTGATGATTAATACGATTAATCGTAACTTCGGATTAGATATTCAAAGATTTGTAATGCTTGATTTCAATAGTGCTGCAGCTATTATTGATTTAGTTGGCGGTGTAGATATTGATGTGTCTGCTGACGAGATTAAGTATGCAAACATTAATATCACTGAGCAAAATGCGGTATCAGGTTCAACTGCTAGTCTAATAACTGTAAGTGGAACGCAAACATTATCTGGTGTTCAAGCAATTGGGTGGTCAAGAATTCGATATTTGGATTCTGACTTTGTGAGAACATCTCGTCAAAGAACTGTTGCCTTTGCATTAATTACGAGAGTCGCTTCTATGGGAAGGCTTGAGCAATTAGCTTTAATAGAGAATTCAGCTGGGATGTTTGAGACAAATATGACAACGATGGATTTGGCTCGTTTGGGTCTAGATGCTATTGGTGGAGCGGGTAGTATTTCTCAATACAGAGTTCCAGAAGATAACATGTATTCAGTACAACCTGATCCTTGGATGATGATCGTTAGTTTTGACGTTCAACTTCCGGCATTACATTCGTTCATTTGGGAGGACAACTAATGAGTAAGACAGTATCTTCATGCTTGTGTGAGACAAATCAAGTTCCAAATCAACCACAAGAGAATGTGTTTTTTCATACCTTATACAGAACTCAAGCTGATTTTCCGAATGAATTCTTAAGAACTGCACGATCAACATCTCCTATTCAAATTTGTGCCTTATTTTCAGTAATAGGTCCAGATAATCTTGGAGCTGTGCTTAATTTAGAGCTTAATAAAGAGTTAACTACGATTGTTGCAGCTTCATCTAATAGACCTGTCCTTGATTTTGAATCTTTTTCGAACCAAGTTATTAACGTACTTAATCTAAAGGTTTGTAATTTTGTAATTAGTAAGGGTGGAACTCCACTTAAAGTATCTATGACTATGCTAGTTATTGAAGGTGACACTTTAAGGGTAATTTCAGTAGGAAATACTAAAGCAGTTCTAATTCGTGACAATAGAATAATGTCTCTCACCGAAGAGCAAACTGTAGCACACAGATATGTTCAAATGGGTGCAATTACTGCAGAACAGGAAAAGAATCATCCTGAGAGCATGAATTTAACTCAATATCTTGGTAAGCTCCCTCAAGATGGTCCAGTTCTAGCTGACAAGCAAGTTCATTTGAAGTTAAAAGACAATGATGAGTTATGCTTGATGGGTTTGGGATTATCTAAGAGCTTGCCTGCTCAGATGAGAAACATGATTCTCGTACGTCCTACATCTACTGAAGTTAAGGTTAGGGAGTTAATTAATTCTGCATATCAGTATGGAATTATGAGTGGCTTAACAGTTATTATTACGAAGGTTGAGTCCACTTTTCTATTACCTGGTGATGCTTATTTTGCTGGAGCTCAAGTTCCTGTTCAATCAAATCCATATGTTAATCCTATGGATGAGACCAAACCATATGCTGGTGAGGTTGATGATAACTACGACTCTCAGGGAGATACTACGGTAGTAAATACAGGGGATTACAAGGCGTACAAAGATAGTAATGAGGATAGTGAAGCAATGGATGGTAAGAAAAAGAATAATGAGAAACTTTGGAACATTCTATATCCGATTATCTTCTTTTTAGGATTTACTATTCTAGGTTTTGGATTAATGTTTGTTGCATTCAATATTACAGATTTGATTGACTTTTCAAAAGAGACTAAAGAAACAGATGAGCAAGCTCAGTCCGTTATGTATGTTGTAAGTGATAATACTCCATTGTTTGCTTCGGATTCTGTAGAAAGTACTGTACTATCTAATCTAATGAGAGGCGAGTCACTAATTATTGTCTCTCAAGATGATACTTTCTCTAATGTTATTACAACAAATAACATAACTGGATACGTATTAACTGCACAGATCTCTACTGAAGATCCAACAATTAATGAGACACTTCCAATAGTTGAGAGCGAAGTTACTCCAGTTGCAACTGAGTCTCAAGATTCTGACGTTCCGCCTGTGTCTGATTCAACAACTGTTGAGTCTACATCAGAGACTGTTCAACAGACGACAACAACAGCAGCAACGACAACAACTGAGTCTACTTCGGAAGAAACTACTGAAGAGACAACCTCTACTACTGAGTTGGAAGAAACTACTATTGAGAGTTCTCCTACTACTGTTTCTGAGCCTGATTAATCTCTAAATTTTCGAGCAAAACAAAAGGTCTGAGAATAATCACTCAGACCTTTATTATTGCGTTATTCTTTTATTAGAGCTTAAACAGCTCTTTGTATAATGCTTTAACTGCATATGAGCAATAAGCTTCGGATACACCAAACATTAACGAAATTTCGGATGCCCCTTGGTTAACTATCTTTAAGTTAATTCCAGCATTTCCTAGTGCCGATGCAGCTCTTGCCATGATACCTACAGAGTTAGCCATAGCTTGACCAACAATCATTACGATAGCTAAGTCCCTTTCTACATGGACACTCTCAACACTAAGTTCACTCTTAATGCGAGATACAATGATTTGCTCTTTTTCAGGTGTAAAGTACTTCTTTCGTACAATTAAAGTAACAGAATCAATGCCAGATGGTATGTGCTCTATTGAAACACCTTCCTGAGCAAATATAGTAAGCAGTCCTAGAAGAAAACCTACTTGTCTATTCATCAAGTACTTATTGATTGTAACTGTGCAAAAACCTTTCTCACCAGCAATACCTGTTACGAGTGAATCATAATGGGTTCTCTTCGAAACAATCGTCGTTCCTTTAGCAGAAGGATTATTTGTATTCTTAATATTTACAGGAATACCACGCTTGTAAACAGGGAATAGTGCTTCCTCATGAAGAACTGAGAATCCAGCATATGCAAGCTCTCTCATCTCATCGTAAGTTATTTCAGTAATAGGAAATGGATTCTTCACAATAGAAGGATTAACTGCAAAAACATTATCTACATCTGTCCAATTCTCGTATACTGTTGCCATGACTGCTCCGGCAAGAACGGAACCAGTTATATCTGAACCACCTCTTGAGAAGGTGATGATTTCGCCTTTGCTGTTGTATCCAAAGAAACCAGGGAAGATACACAAAGCATCTTCATTAGCTAGTTTAGCTAGATTCTCATAAGACTCATCAATGATAATGGCCTTTCCAACTTCATCATGTTCTAGAATTAGACCGCAATCTTTTGGATTACAATACTTAGCCTTTCTTCCAATAGAGTTAAGGTAAGCAGCAAGAATTACGGCTGAACAATCTTCACCCATTGCCTTTACGGAATCTAAATATTTTATTTCATCAGTATAAGGGGCGCTAGCAACAGTGCTGATTTTCTTCTTAATGGAATCCATTACTTCAGAAATACTTAAATCGTTTGCAATAATTTCAAATCTTTCGAATACGGCCAGTAGGGAAGGATTGTAATCCGTTCCAGCTAGTCTCTCTTTGGCCAGGTTAATCAGAAGGTCTGTTACTTTAGAATCGTCGCTATATCGCTTACCAGGAGCGGAAACGACAATAATATGTCTCTCGCTATCTTGATCAATTATGTCACATACTTGCTTGATATGAATTGCATCGGCCAGAGAAGAGCCACCAAATTTTGCAACTTTCATAATTATTCTCCTTATGTAAATATTTCAATTAATAATATCACATGAAGTGATTTTGTTTACTTTTAATTCTATATCTTGTATGATTTTTCAAGCGATTAAAATACTAGGAGATATTGATGAATTTTTTCGATTGTTTTAAGCCCGATATAGTGTATAAGTCAGTAATTGATGTCCCTTTTGATGAGTTAAAAGCGAAAGGAAAATCTTGCGTACTATTGGATTTTGACAACACAATTGGACCAGACAGGGCGCTAGAGCCCGATGACTACTCCTTTAGATGTATTAATCTCTTGCGCGAAAAAGGTTTTGATTGTTGCATAGTATCAAATGCTAAGTCAACTCGATCTGCTCATATTGCTGAGGTTCTAGGGGTACCTTGCGTTACTTGTGCCAAGAAACCAGGAACGAAAGGCGTCAAGAACGCGTTAAATATGATGAAAGTTGACGCAAAGAGAGCTGTAATGATAGGCGATCAGATATTTACCGATATATTTGCTGGCAGAAAAAGTGGAATCTATACTATAATGGTTGAGAAGTACCAGCAAAACGAGATTTGGTATGTGGCAATTAAGCGACCATTTGAACGAATTATTAGGTTCTTTGGTGGATTTTAGCTATTTTTCGCTAAATTAGAAAGAAAATTCTTGCAGTATTTACTCTCGTCAAGTAAAATTACAAATTGTTGCAATGTTTTCGCATTATAATGTTTATATTATTATTAAGGAGTATACATATGATCAGTGCAGGTGATTTTAGAAATGGTGTTTGCTTTGAAATGGATGGACAAGTGTTCACAGTTGTTGAGTTCCAGCATGTAAAGCCAGGTAAGGGTTCTGCTTTTGTTAGAACTAAGTACAAGAACGTAAAGACAGGTTCTGTTGTTGAGCGTACCTTCAATCCAAATGAGAAGTTTGAGTCTGCTCAGTTGAACCGTAATGATATGCAATACATCTACGCTGATGGAGATTTGTACTACTTTATGGATCAAGAGACATTTGATCAGAAACCAATTCATAAGGATTCAGTTGGTGATGCAATTAAGTTCCTTAAGGAAGAAATGATATGTAAAGTTCTTTCATATAAGGGTGAGGTTTTCTCAGTTGAGCTTCCTATTACTGTAGATTTGGAGATTACTGAGTGTGAGCCAGGTGTAAGAGGTGATACTACTAACAATGCTTCTAAGTACGCTACTTTGGAGACAGGCGCTGTTGTTAAAGTTCCTCTATTTGTTAATCAAAATGAGATTGTTCGTGTTGATACAAGAACTGGCGAGTATTTAGAGCGCGCTAACTGATACGCGTTTTTCGCTTTGAAAGGATAGGTTATCAATGGCTGATAATTCGGTAACTGAATCAATTAAGGGCGATCGTTCGATGACCCAAGGTTTTGTTGCTCAATATGCGGCTGAGGCTGCGCTTCACATTGAAGGCGTTGCCTATTTGGTGCCATCTTTTGCAGTATCATTAAAAGAATCAGCGGGAGTTGTTCATGAAGGTAAAGGCGTTCGAGTTGTCTTCAATGACAATGATGAAGGTTATGTATCCATCACGATATATCCCGTTGTTTTTTATGGTATGATTATTCCTGAAGTAGCTTGGTCTATTCAAGAGCGAGTAAAAGCTGACGTTGAGCGTTTTACCGGTCTTGATGTAAATACAGTTGATGTTCATGTTTGTGGTGTAGTTGAGAGGCCATCAGTGTCTGATAATTAAGCCTTTCTTGGAGGTGTATTTCTATGCAAATGAATGGTTTCATGAAAGTATTGATGTTTATATATTCGGTTTTGATTGCTTTGCTATCAATTATTCTCGTATATGCATTCATTGATGATGGAATTTTTGCAGATTTGCTTTCACCTCTTTCTTCAATAGTAACTAACCCATCTACAAAATATTATTACTTAATTATCCTTTTGCTACTACTTACAGCATCAATATGGTCAATTACATACTGTATTACTTCTGGAAACCTTACGAAGACACGCGTTAGACAATCTGAGATTGGTACCGTAGACATTGGTGCTGACGCGCTTGAGAGCATTGCCTTGAACTCAGCTAAGACTGCGCAAGTTGGTATTAAGAATGCTAGAGTACGTGTTTCACTTGGTAAGTCAGGTTCGATAAAAGTCTATATTTATGCTGCTTTATATTCAAACGTTGAGATTCCTTCTTCTATGTCTAGGGTTCAAGAAAAGGTTAAAAAGGACATTGAGAGATACACTGGCTTAGCTGTTGAGAGCGTGGTCATTAAGGTAAGTAGGGTCGAGCCAATTGTAGCAAAGGTAGACAAGTAATATGGAAAGATTGATTTCTAAAATACTTGATTTAATTGCTAACAAGAAAGCAGGGGCAATTTTAGCCTTTTGTTTTTTTGTTATAGCGTTGCTTCTTTGCATTTTCGGAATTCTTAAGACATTATTTATAGTAATTTTTACTTTGGCAGGTTTTTTCATAGGATCCATAGCATTTAGCGATTCGTCCAAAATTAAGAAGTTCCTTGATAAACTATTGCCTCCAGGGAGAGTTAGATGAGCAGAATTGAAACTAGAGAAAATGTAGTAATTTTTATATATCAAGCTGGTTTTCGAAAAGAACCAGTAGAGGAGCAACTAGCGATATATAAGGAGAATTTCCCATCCGTAGTTGAGGATGCAGAGTATTTTGATCGAGTATGCCTTGGAGTTTTTGCCAGAAAAGAAGAACTGGATGAGACCATTTCTAAGTTTCTTAAGAAGTGGACTCTTAAGCGTCTACCAAGAATTGATTTGGCTATCCTTGAAGCATCTGTCTATGAGATTCAGTTCTATGAAGACATTCCAACTTCTGTAACAATTAATGAGGCTGTTAAGCTCTCGAAGAAGTATGGTACTGAAGATTCCAGCGCTTTCATTAACGGTCTACTATCTTCCTTTGAGAAGAGTTTATGATATGTTTCTCTTTGAGACAGTTACAGAGCTTAATAACTATGTAAACGATTTGCTCTCAGATGACAATGAATTGTCTTCTTTAAGCGTAAGTGGAGAGATTTCTGGTTTTAAAAAGTATCCAAGTGGGCATTGCTATTTTTCTATCAAAGATGATGAGTCTGTAGTATCTTGTGTTATGTTTAGCACAAATGCCTATAGACTCGATTTTGTTCCAACTGATGGTATGTTAGTTAACGTATCAGGAAAAGCAGGTATCTACAGCAAGACTGGTAAGTACCAGCTATATATAAGTTCCATGTCCGTTAAGGGCAAAGGAAATCTGCATGAGCAATATGAGATGTTGTTCAAGAAGCTAACTGTTGAAGGGCTTTTTGACTACTCGCATAAAGTTAAACTTCCACTTCTTCCAAAGCAAATTGGTATTATTTCTTCAAGTGAAGGTGCTGTCATTCACGACATTGTGTTGACTTTGAAGCGTCGAAATCCTCATTTCAGCATAATTTTGTATCCTTGCGCTGTTCAAGGTGATGACTGCCCCATTCAAGTGCGCGCAGGAATTGATTATTTTTCGAAAAGGAACGATATTGACGTCATAATAATTGCTAGAGGTGGCGGTTCATTTGAGGACTTGTTTGGGTTTAATGACGAGAAACTCGCACGAGCTATATACTCATGTAAGATTCCGATAATTTCTGCAATAGGTCATGAGGTTGATCATACTATATGCGATTATGTATCAGATCTTCGTGCAGCCACACCAACTGCCGCTGCAGAGCTTGTTCTTCCTAGGCTTAGCGACTTAGAGACAGGTCTGTATAATTTGTCGTATTCTCTCGACCAGGCAGCTACACGTAAATTAGAGTCAGAGATGAAAAGATTAAATATGCTACGAAATCACAAGGCTTTGTACTCGCCAATGTTTAACGTTACTATTCAATTGGAGAAGTTGAGAGGACTTAAGAGGCAGTTGCTTTCGTTCGAGAATAACTTCTATAATGCTCATATCGTTTCTTTAGAATCTTTAAAAAATTATCTTAATGTTTCGTTTTTTGATGTTTTGAACGCAAAAAAATTTGAATTTTACTCAAAAATTGATAGAATTGAATCAATGAGTCCTCTAAAAGTTCTTGCAAGAGGATATTCCTTTGTTACCGATAATCAGGGCAAAGCCGTATCAGATATTAATTCTATCTCAATAGGAGATAATATCGACATTACTTTATCTAACGGAACTGCATCTGCACAAGTGATTGGAGTTAATGAGAATTATGGCGAGTAAGTCTACTTCAAAAGAAGATATTAAGTACGAGGATGCAATTGCTGAGTTAGAAGCTATTGTAAATCAGTTAAGTGAGGGTAACGTACCCTTGGATAAATCTCTTCAGTTGTATTCGAGAGGTGTTGAGTTAACTAAGTTGTGCGAAAAGAAACTTAAGGAAGTCGAGCAAAAGATTTCCATACTAAATAAAGAGACCAATCTAGAAGAGCCTTTCTTAGAGGAGGAGATATATGAATGATGTAGAGTATTCATTTAACGAGCTTTCCTCTGAAGTATCTTACTGGTTAATGCCAAGACTTCAAACTGTCTTTTCTGCTGAAGAGAAAAAAGATAAGACTGTTGAAGCTGCTGAATATAGTTTTTTCGCTGGCGGCAAGAGAATTCGTCCATGCATTATGTACGCAAGTGCCCAAATGCTGGGTCTCGATTGCAATGAGATTTTGGAGTTTGCTGCTGCTCTTGAGATGATCCACACATATTCATTGATTCATGATGATTTGCCTTGTATGGATAATGATGATTTAAGAAGAGGGAAAATGACCTGTCACATTAAGTACGGAGAGGGAATTGCTTTACTTGCTGGTGATTGCTTGTTGAATAGAGCTTACGAGATCCTTTTAAAAGCATCTTCTATAGACCACAAGTATGCATATGCATCCTACAAAATTGCAAAGCTTGCCGGAATTTGTGGCATGATTGGTGGTCAAAGTCTTGATTTGTGTAGTATTGATAAGAAGATTGATTTAAACGATTTGTATAAGTTGCATTCTCTAAAGACGGGAGCTTTGATGGAGGCTGCTGTATGTACTCCATTCTTTGTATTAAACTCTGATAAAGATATTCATCATGTGACAACTGATTCTGTACTTGTCCTTTTGAAGCGTCTATCCATGCATATTGGTTTGTCTTTTCAAATTAGGGATGATATTCTTGATTTAGTGTCGGATTCAGCAACTTTGGGGAAATCAATTGGTAAAGATTCAAGAGATAACAAGCCAACTTTTGTTACTGAGTTAAGTTACGATGAAGCATGTAGTAAACTTGCAAGACATATTGGAGATTGTGAGGAAATTCTTGAAACTTTCTCAACTAAAGGCTATGATATTACGATGTTGAAAACTATAGTACATTTCTTGGAACGAAGAAATAGTTAAGATAGTAGGATTGCTATAGAAGTTTGGATTATTTATATTTAACAAATGATATTACTCCTGATAAGCTCGCTCATATGTCTAACGATGAGCGTGTTCGTTTGTGTAGCGAACTCAGAGATAAAATTCTTAATACAGTCTCTAAGAATGGAGGCCATTTGGCGTCAAATCTTGGAGTTGTTGAGCTTACAGTTGCCTTACTTAGTGCGTTCGATTATTCAAAGGACAAGATTGTATTTGACGTTGGACATCAGTGTTATTCTTATAAGCTATTGACTGAGAGACTAGATCAATTTGATTCTCTTCGTCAAAGGGATGGCATTTCGGGTTTCCCTCGAATTAGTGAGAGCAAGTATGATGCTTTTGATACGGGGCACAGTTCTACTTCTATCTCGGCAGCTCTTGGAATAGCAAGAGCTAATAGATTATTAAATATTAATGATTACGTTATTGCTGTTATTGGAGATGGTTCTTTTGCAGGAGGCCTTGCTTTTGAAGCTCTAAACGATCTCGGACACAGTGGAACCAAGATGATTATCATCCTCAATGACAATGAGATGAGTATTGATAAGAATGTAAGTGCTATTTCTAAGTATCTGTCTAAGATAAGAATCTCACGTGGTTATATTTGTGCCAAAAGAAGTACAGAGTCTTTCATTAAAAAGAATCTACCAGTATTCGGAAAGCCTTTAGTTAAGTTCATCATGGCCATTAAAGATTTCTTCCGATTTCTTTCTTATCGTAGAAAGCCTTCCTTTATGGACGATCTAGGCATTGTTTACTATGGACCAATTGATGGATCAAATATTAAAAGCATGATTAATGCTTTCGAGGCGATAAAAGTAATTGATGCCCCTGTATTAGTTCATGTTTGTACAAAAAAGGGCAAAGGGTATGAAGACGCCGAGAATAACCCCTCCGAGTATCATAGTGTATCCCCATTTGACTTGAAAGTCGGTGTTCGACCTTCAAATGATCTCACATTTACTAAAGCTTTCTCGGAAAGTCTTCTTGAGGTTGCGAAAAGCAACGCTAAGGTTGTTGCTATATCGGCTGCTATGGCTCAAGGAACAGGCACTCGTGAGTTTGCTAATCTATATCCCGACAGATTTTTCGATTGCGGAATTGCGGAAGGTCATTGCGTTACTTTTGCTTCTGGATTGTCAACAAAGGGTTTTATTCCTGTTGTTGCAATATATTCATCATTCCTTCAGAGAGGATTTGATGAGATTATCCATGACGTTTGCTTTATGAATAACCACGTCGTATTTGCTGTTGACAGGGCAGGTTTTGTTGGAAACGATGGGCATACGCACAACGGCCTATATGATTTAGCTTATTTCAATTTGATGCCTAACATGACAATAATGTCTCCTCGTGATGCTAAGGACTTAAACTCATGCCTTAAGTATGCTATTAACAATGTTGAAGGTCCTTGCGCGATTAGGTATTCTAGAGACATAGCTAGAGTTTCATCATGCTATGATGATTACTTAGATTGCATAAGACCTCATGTTATTTCAAACGACGGAGACGATTATGCCATTATTTCTTATGGCAGAGTTTCATTTAGTGTTGATGAAGCAGTAGATAGGGCAAGAGCTGATGGAGTATTTGGTATATGTATAAATCTTTCAGTAGTTAAACCTATTGAAATTAGCTCAATTCTTAATCTAATCAATAAAGTCAGGGATGTATTCATAGTTGAAGAAGGTGTTAAGTCAGGAAGCATCTCACAAAGCATTGCAATTGACTTACATGAAAGTGGCTTTTCTGGAAAAACTCATATTCTTGCTATTGACAAAGGAATTGTTCGTGCAGATTCAATCCAAAATCAACTCAAGGAAGCATCTTTAGACTCATTATCAATATATAAGCAAATAGTTTCAATTAAATAATGAGACTTTTGTTACTGTCTTTTTTCTTTCATTAATGATTAAATATATACAACATTCCAAGTAATCGAGAGGGGATTTGTATGCGCTTCGGTATATTTTCGAATAGTAATAGAGATATTGGATATGAAGTTGCTATCAAGATTGCAAATCGCTTGTTATCCAAGAATGTAGCTCCAGTATTTCTCAACGAGCAAAAGTGTAGTCTTCTAGACGATATTAATGGCGTTGTTTATGACGACTTCAAAGGCTGTTCATTAATTATCTCGATTGGTGGAGATGGAACCCTTCTGTCAGTTATATCTAGGTTTAATGAACTGGACATTCCGTTTGTTGGTGTCAACAAAGGAAGTATTGGTTTCCTCTCGGAGATATCTTGCGACGTTTTGGATGAAGGTATAGATAAATTAATAACAAAAGATTATCAGATATTAGAGAGAGCACAGTTAGAAGCTAAGGTCTATGATAAGAATGGTAACCTTAAGACTACAGAAATATGTTTGAACGATGCAGTAGTAACTAGAGGATCAAAACTACACGTTATTAACATGGATTTAACGATAGATGGGGCTCTTGTTGAGAAGTTCTTTGGAGATGGCTTAATCGTGTCAACTCCGACTGGTTCTACGGCTTATTGTCTTGCTGCTGGAGGACCTATACTTATGCCAAGTATGAGGAACATGATAGTAACACCATTATGTTCACACACTTTGAATAATTCAAGTTATGTAACCGATTATGACAGTATTATTGAGATAGAGATGATGGGTTCGGAGACGGATGCCATATTTTGCGCTGATGGCAGACAAGCCATTAATATAGAGCCTTTTGATAGAGTCTGCATCTCAATGTGTAACAGAAATGTAAAGACAATAGTTCTAGGATATTCGAGCTTTTACAATACTATTCGAAAGAAAATAATAGCACGAGGTAGCTTTTATGAAAGTCGCAAAGAATGATAGACAAGAGATGATAATAAGACTCGTCAAAGAGCATGATATTTCCACACAAGATGAACTCACGAAGCTCATGGAGAGTGTCGGATATAAAGTAACTCAGGCAACTTGTTCTCGAGATATCAAGGAACTAGGAATTATCAAGGTAACTATGCCTAATCAAAGTACTAAGTATGCTATTCTTGAGCGAACTGGAGACGTTGCTCCTGGAAGATTACTATCAGTTTTTTCAAATTCCCTGATTTCATGTCAAAGCGCTATGAATTTGGTTATCATTAGAACTCTGCCAGGCATGGCTGCTGCAGCCGCCTCTGCACTTGATTCTATGCATTTAACTAATTTGGTTGGTAGCATTGCTGGTGATGATACTGTATTTGCCGCTGCTTCGGGAATAGATGAAGCTAATGCTTTAGTAATTACAATTAGTAATATGATGAGTAACACTGGCTCTGATGAAGATGGTTTCTCATGAGGAAGAATAATGCTAAGTAGGTTAGAGATCAATAATTTTGCTGTAATTTCTCATGCTGTCTTTGAGCCAGAGAACCATTTCAATGTTTTATCTGGAGAGACAGGTGCAGGTAAATCACTAATTATCGATGCTATTTCTCTAATAATGGGGATTAAAGCTAGTAAGTCACTAATTCGATCAAATTGTGATTGTGCTAGCGTCGAAGCTGTTTTTGATGTTAGTGATTTTGAGATGAGCGACAATAAAGACGATGTTGAAGAATTTAATACTCTCTTATCTGAGAATGGAATAGAAATAGAAGACGATACACTAATAATTGAGAGGAAAATATCCATTGATGGCAAGTCAATATCGAGAATTAATGGTAAGACCGTTGTCCTTTCATTAATTAAGAGAGTATCTTCCTTTCTAATAGATATTCATGGTCAACATGATACTCAACGAATCTTTGATGAGAAGTTTCATACATCTATGCTTGACTCTTATGCGGGAGAATCTGTTTACGATTTACAATGCAAATACAAGTTATTGCTGAATGAGTATAAGAATATCATTGTTGAGATAAAGTCACTCGGTAGTTCTCCCGATTCTATCAATCTTCGCAAGAGTGCATTAAGCGCTTGCATTGAAGAGATTAGTTCTGCTGCTTTCATTGACGGTGAGGAAGAGTCGTTGAGAGAGAAGAAGAGTGTATTCTCCTCTAAGCTAAAGATAGCGGAGATGATATATTCTGTTAATGATGAACTGAATCTTGAGGATGATAATGGTAGTACGATACTTTCTCATATCGAGAACGCGAAATCCACTTTTGCTAAAGTTGCCATTCTGGACCCTGAGTATGATTCGTTATCTAAGAAAATGGACAAATTTTTCTATGAGGCTGAAGGTATTACCTCGGATATTGATAGATTAGCATCAAGTATAGATTTTGACGAAGTGGAGTTAAATCGAATCGATAGTAGAATTCAATTACTACTAGACTTAAAGAGTAAATATGGGAAGTCGATATCCGAGATAAATGAGCATCTAGCAAGAGCTAGAGAAGAATTGGACTCATTAAGTTCCAGTGAGTCAAGATTAGTAGTATTAAGAAGTAAGAGAGTTGAAGTAGAGAAGAACCTTGTTGATGTTGCTGAGAAGCTTTCCAGCGAACGTAAGTCTACTTCTATTAAACTTTCAAGTCTTATTATGAAGGAACTTAATGATCTTTGCATGCCAAATGCGAGATTCGAGGTTATGTTCGTGAGAAGAGCTAAGGATAAATTCTTTTCGAGCACGGGAATTGATGATATTGCTTTTATGTTTAGTGCCAATCCTGGTCAAGATCTTAAGCCTTTATCTTCAATAATATCGGGAGGCGAAGCATCTCGTGTCATGCTCGCAATAAAATCAATTCTATCTAGAGTAGATAGTGTATCGACTTTGATTTTTGATGAAATTGATACTGGAATATCGGGGCAAGCAGCGACAAGTATTGCATCAAAGCTTGTCGAGATTGGCAAGTATCATCAAGTATTATGTGTAACTCACACAGCTCAAATTGCAGCAGCAGCTTCAAGCAATTATGTAATAACTAAGAATGTTGAAGATGATAATACAAACACTAGTTTAATTTCTATTAGCGGAAATAAGAAGGTTGAAGAAGTATCAAGATTACTTTCTGGATCCAACATATTAGAATCTATCGATTTGGCTAAGCAATTGATTGATAGATTCGTCAGATAAATCATTAAACATGTCCCGCATATCATTAGGGAGCATACTTTTGAAGGTCATTCTTTCATTCGTCATTGGGTGAAAGAAAGATAAATACGAGCAATGCAAAGCTTGTCTTCCAATGATGCTGTCGAGTTTCTTTGAGTTTGGGAAGTCGCTACGAGGATTATCAATTGAGTTAGGACCGTAGAGCCCGTCACCAACCAACGGGTGTCCCATAAAATTTGAATGAACTCTGATTTGATGACATCTTCCAGTTTCGAGCTTGAAAAGGACCAACGAGATATTCCTAGTCTCATCGTAGTATAAAGATTTATAATGGGTTATTGAAGGATGTCCATCTCCATCGTTAGCAATCTCTCTTATCATAATCGATCCTGCTCGTCTTTGAATAGGTCGATTAATCGTGCCTGCATCCTCTTCATATTTTCCATAAACTACGGCAAGATACTTTTTATCAATACCACTTTGAGTGATAGTGTTATGAGCAAAACCGTTTTTTGCTACTACAATAAGACCAGATGTTTCTCGATCTAGTCTCATGACTGGATGCAGACTTCGCGAAGACAACTGTGTTAATAGAGAATCATCAAGATGACCATGAGTAGGATGTGTAACCATGTTTGCAGGTTTGACACAGACAGCGAACCATTCATCTTCATATAATATTGGAATACTTGAATTTGAATTTAGATTATAATCACTATCTCCATAAGAAATATACACAAAATCTTGTGCTTTGCATCTGTCAATGACGCGAGTATGCACACCGTTAACATCAAGCTGGCCATAGAGCTTAATTTTCTTAATGCAAACACTACTCATTCTGAACTTCTCTTGAAGTAATTGACGAAGTGTATAGCCATCATATTTATCTTCAACAACATAATTGATTTTCATTCACTAATTCTTTTGAAAGAAATCTGCATTATTAGTACATGACCAACGCAAAAATCAAGTATTATCAACCCTTCTAATTCAATATAACGACAATACATCGTACGTGTAGCAATAGCAAGTAAATATAATGTGAAATTACCATTCTTTTTATTGTTAGAAAATTGGTTTTATGTTACCATTTTCGTCGGGAGGTGAGTCATGTGTCTATTATTAAATTGACTCCGGAAGAGCAAGCAACAAAACTAGAAGCTGTTCTTTCAAAGTACAAAGGTCAGGGTCAGAAGGCTTTGATGAGTACTCTGCAACAGGCGCAAGAAATCTACGGATATCTTCCTTTGCCTGTTCAGCGTAAAGTTGCTGATGCACTCGATGTATCCGTGGCTAATGTCTATGGTGTTATTTCCTTCTATTCATTCTTTTCCCTCAAACCAAAGGGAGAGTATGCGTTTAACGTTTGTTTAGGTACTGCTTGTTATGTTAAGGGTTCACAGGCATTACTTGACAAGATAGAAGAGTCTCTAGGAATTAAGTCTGGAGACGTTACGGAGGATACCAAGTTCTCTATTTCTTCTTGCCGTTGTGTTGGTGCTTGCGGTCTCGCACCAGTTCTTCTTGTAAACGATGATGTTTACGGAAGATTAACTCCTGATGAAATTCCTGCAATTATTGCGAAGTATAAGGAGGAAGCGAATGTCTAATTATCGTGCGCACGTCCTTGTTTGTTGCGGCACAGGCTGTACTTCTTCAAATTCTCATATTATTATGGAGAATTTTTCGAAGTTCGTTGCTGAGAAGGGACTAGAGAAGGAAATTGATGTAGTAAAGACTGGTTGCTTTGGTCTATGTGCCGAAGGACCTATCGTTGTAATTTATCCTGAGGGAACGATGTATTATCGTTGCACACCTGAGGATGTTGAGGAAATCGTTAACGAGCACCTCGTTAAGGGAAGAAAGGTTGAAAGACTTCTTAAGACTGGAAATCCTGATTCCAACCCTACTGACTTCTACTCAAAGCAGATGCGTATTGCATTGAGAAATTGTGGTCGTATTAATCCAGATAAGATTGAAGAATATATTGCTCATGATGGATATCAGGCACTCTGCAAAATTTTTTCTACTAAGAGAGATCCTGCTGAGATTATTTCCGAGATCAAAGAGTCTGGTCTTCGTGGCCGTGGAGGCGGAGGATTCCCTACTGGAATGAAGTGGGATTTTGCTGCTAAGGTTCAAAATGATACTAAGTATGTATGTTGTAATGCCGATGAGGGTGACCCTGGCGCATTCATGGACCGTTCTATTCTTGAAGGAGATCCACATACAATAATCGAAGCAATGACAATCGCTGGTTATTGTATTGGAGCACATCAGGGATATGTATACGTGCGTGCTGAGTATCCAATTGCTGTTGAGCGTTTATCTGCTGCTATTGATCAAGCAAGAGAGCATGGCTTCATAGGCCAGAATATCTTCAATTCTGGTTTTGATTTTGATCTTGATATTCGTTTGGGAGCCGGAGCTTTCGTATGTGGTGAAGAGACTGCTCTTATGCGTTCAATCGAAGGTAAGAGAGGTAATCCGACACCGCGTCCACCATTCCCAGCTGTAAAGGGTTTGTTTGGTAAGCCTACTATTCTAAATAATGTTGAGACATATGCAAATATTCCAGTAATCCTAAACAAGGGCGCTAAGTGGTTTGCATCTGTTGGTACTGAGAAGTCCAAGGGAACTAAGGTATTTGCTTTAGGTGGTAAGGTAAATAACGTTGGTCTTCTTGAGATTCCTATGGGTACAACAGTTAGAGAAATCGTATTTGATATCGGTGGTGGAATTCCTGATGGAAAGAAGTTCAAGGCTGTTCAGACAGGTGGACCTTCCGGTGGATGTATCCCTGCTTCCTTACTTGATACTGCAATCGATTATGATAACCTTGTTGCCGTTGGCTCAATGATGGGTTCTGGCGGAATGATTGTAATGGATGAAGATACGTGCATGGTTGATATAGCAAAGTTCTTCCTTGAGTTCACTGTTGATGAGTCTTGTGGAAAATGTGCTCCTTGTCGTATTGGTACTAAGAGAATGTATGAAATTCTTACAAGAATCACAGATGGAACCGGTACACTTGACGATTTGCAGGCACTTGAAGATGTTGCGGTATCTTTAAAGAATGGTTCTTTGTGTGCTCTTGGACAAACGGCTGCAAACCCAATTCTATCTACAATGAAGCATTTCCGTGATGAGTATGTTGAGCATGTTGTGGACAAGAAGTGTAGATGTGGTGTATGTAAGGATCTATTACAGTACTCAATTATTAAGGATTCTTGTATTGGATGCGGAATGTGTTCAAAGGTTTGTCCTGCTGACGCTATTACTAGAACTGATTATATTGCTCCTGGTAAGAAGTTAGCTGCATTCGAGATTGATCCTTCTAAGTGCGTTAAGTGTGGTGCTTGCATGGAAACATGTAAATTCAAGGCTATCGTAAAGAAGTGATCAGGAAAGGAGATAATTAGAAATGAATATGGTTAATCTTACCATTGATGGTGTTTCGGTTTCTGTACCTTCTTCATATACAGTTCTTGAAGCTGCAAAAGAGGCAGGCATTAAGATTCCTACACTTTGTTATTTAAAAGATGTCAACCAAGCCGGCGCTTGTCGTATTTGTCTTGTTGAAATAGAGAAGGCACGTGCTTTAGCTGCTGCATGTGTTATGCCTGTATCAGAAGGAATGGTTGTACATACAAATAGTCCTAAAGTTAGAGATACTAGAAAGAATACCTTAGAGATGATTCTTTCCGATCACAACGTTGATTGCTTATCATGTATAAGAAATCAGAATTGTGAGCTTCAGACTCTTTCTCAGGAGTATGGTATTCGAAAGGTTACTTTCAGTGGAGTAAAGTCTTCATCTGTTATGGATACAAAGTCTTTCTCAATTGTTCGTGATTCTTCTAAGTGCGTTAAGTGCGGTCGTTGTGTAGCAGCCTGTCAAAAGCAGAGCATTGGTTTGTTAAGCTTCCTCAATAGAGGATTTGAAACTACTGTTGGTCCTGCTTTCGATATTTCCATGGCTGACGCTCCTTGTATTTACTGTGGTCAGTGTATTGTAGCTTGCCCTGTTGGAGCTTTGTATGAGAAAGAGGAGACGGAGCAAGTTTGGAATGCAATTAACGATCCTTCAAAGCATGTCGTAATGCAAGTTGCACCTGCTGTACGTGCTGCTATTGGTGAAGAGTTTGGTCTACCTATTGGAACAAGAGCTACTGGCAAGATGTTTGCCGCTATCAAGCGTCTAGGTGCTGATAAGGTATATGATACGAACTTCGGTGCTGATCTTACAATTATGGAAGAAGGCACAGAGCTTATTAATAGGATCAAAAATGGTGGCGTGCTTCCAATGATTACTTCATGTTCTCCAGGATGGGTACGTTTCTGTGAATTCTATTTCCCTGAGTTCATACCTAATCTATCAACATGTAAGTCCCCTCATGAGATGGAAGGTGCTATTATTAAGACTTTCTACGCTCAGAAGAATGGCATAGATCCTAAGGATATCTTTGTTGTTTCTGTAATGCCTTGTACTTCTAAGAAGACTGAAGCTGAAAGAGAGCAACTTGTTAACAAAGACGGTCTTAAGGATGTTGACTGCGTCATCACTACACGTGAGCTTGCTCGTATGATTAGAGAAGCCGGAATCGACTTCAAATCACTTCCTGATGATGGTCCTGATTCTGATCTTCTTGGAGAATACACAGGTGCTGGTGTAATCTTTGGAGCTACTGGTGGAGTTATGGAAGCTGCTTTACGTACTGTTGCAGATATTCTTGAAAATAAGGATCTACCAGACTTTGAGTACACTCAAGTAAGAGGAGTTGAAGCTGACGTTAAGGAAGCTACCGTTAATCTTGCTGGAAAAGATATCAAAGTTGCTGTTGCTCATAGTACTGCAGCTGCTCGTAAACTTCTTGACAGTATTAAAGATGGCACAAATAACGATTATGCATTTATTGAAGTTATGGGTTGTTCTGGTGGATGCGTATGTGGTGGTGGTCAACCAATTATTGACGCACAAACACTTATGTCTATCGACATTAGAGCTGAGAGAGCTAAGGCACTTTATGAAGAAGATAAGATTCTTCCTGAGAGAAAGTCTCACAAGAATTCTCAGATTAATAAGCTTTATGAAGAATTCCTTGGCGAGCCAAATGGTCACTTGTCTCATGAGCTATTACATACTTCATATAGTAAGCGTGAGATCTATCCTGATTCAGTATTAGAAGATTAATTGTTATAAAATTACAAAGAAGGCGGCGTTGTTATATTAGCAATGCCGCTTTTATATTGTTTTTTTTTACTTTTCATTGACTTTATGTCTTTTTATTTCTACAATCAATAAGGGCAATGATTTTTGCCTGTTAAATTTGAACTTTGACAACTTAATATTTGGAGGTGAGTACCAACATGCCTTGGTTAGAAATTGCAATAAGTGCGGTTGTTGGTATTCTTTTGGGCTCATTAAGTGTGATGTTTTACTATAGGCGTGGTTTATCTGCGCAACAGAAACAATTGCAGGAAGATGCTCTCAAGTATGAAGCAGAGAATGCTTTATTAAAAGAGAGTGCACAAAAGGATGCTGAAGGCCGTAAAAGAGATCTGCTTTTGCAAGCAAAAGAGGAAATCACTAATGCACGACTAGAATTAGAGCGTGATGTCCGTGAGAGAAAACAAGAACTTGCAAAAGAACGTAACAGATTAGATCAGAAAGAAGAAACAATTGACAGAATGCTATCTAATGCTGAGAATAAGCAAACTCAATTAGAGCAAAAGCAACATGAGATAGCATTGCTTGAGGAACACACAAAGGAACTTGAAGCTAAGAAAGCTAGTGAACTTGAGAAGATTTCTGGTTTGTCAATTGCAGATGCTAAGTCTTTGGTCCTTGAAGCTGCTGAACGTGAATATAGTCATGAAATGGCTACTTTATTGAAGCAGATGGAAGAGAAGACTAAGCAAGAGGCTGACAAGACAGCTAAGGACATAATAGTTAATTCCATTCAACGTTATGCTTCGGATTATGTATCTGAAGTTACAGTTTCAGTAGTTACCCTACCTAATGATGAGATGAAGGGTAGAATTATCGGCCGTGAGGGTCGTAATATTCGAGCTATTGAGACGATTACCGGCGTAGATTTAATTATTGATGATACACCGGAAGCAGTTATCATTTCTTCCTTTGATCCAATTCGCAGAGAGATAGCAAGACTTACAATTGAGAAGCTTGTTACAGATGGTAGAATCCATCCTGCTAGAATTGAAGAGATGACAAATAAGGCTAGAAAAGAAATTAGCCAAACAATCAAACAAGAAGGTGAGCGTGTAGCTTACGACACAGGAGTGATGAATCTACATCCTGAGATAATTAAGTATCTAGGACGTTTAAAATACCGTACAAGTTATGGTCAGAACGTACTTCAACATTCAATTGAAGTGTGCTGGTTAGCTGGTATGATGGCGGCAGAGTTAGGACTTGATGAGACTCTTGCAAAGAGAGCAGGTTTATTACACGACATTGGTAAGTCGGCTGATTTTGAGATGGAAGGTTCCCATGTTACTTTAGGTGCAGACATTGCAAGAAAGTATAAAGAATCTTCTGATGTAGTTAACGCTATTGAAGCACACCATGGTGACGTAGAACCTCAGACTGCTATTGCAGTTCTTGTAGCGGCAGCTGATGCTATTTCCGCAGCAAGACCTGGAGCAAGAAGAGAGAACATCGAGACTTATATCAAGCGTATTCAGAAACTAGAAGATATTGCTACAAGTTTTGATGGTGTCGAGAAGAGTTATGCAATTCAGGCTGGTAGAGAAATCCGCGTTGTTGTTTGTCCTGATAAGGTAAGTGATGACGAGATGATTTTAAAAGCAAGACAAATCTGTAAGAAGATCGAGGATGAACTTGACTATCCTGGACAGATTAAAGTTAATGTCATTCGCGAGACTAGAGCGTCTGATATTGCTAAGTAATTGATTATTTAAGGACCTTGTAGTAGAGATGCTACAAGGCCTTTTTCATGCCGTTTTTATGAGATATTATGTAACTATAGTAATTAAGGAGTGTAAGATGTTTTACTCATATGTGGTGGGAGTCACCGAATCCATTATTGAGCTTAAGAATCATGGATTTATTGTAGAGAGAATCGGTGATGATTATGAGTTATTTTTTCGGTTAATCAAGTGCAAATTTGGGAGCAATTTATCAAGGACCAGCTAAAGGTTGGGTTCTGGAATGAGTATATTTCCAAGGATAAGATTGTTTTTCTTTTTAAGCTCGAAAATGACTTCAGACGTTATGAAGTTATAGATTTTGAAAACGACGAAGTTTTGCTTCTGTGTAGAAAACTCTTTGATCCTAACATTAATTCAATCGAAGAGATGATAACGAGTAATGACTTTTATTGTGATAAAATATTTAAGCAAGATATGTAAAGCTTTCGAAGATTACTTCTGTTACGATTATTCTATTATTAATTTTGGAGGAGTTACTATGAGTAATAATTCTCAACCTAAGACGCCCCTTGTGACTAATATTTTTACTGCTGATCCATCAGCACATGTATTTGACGGAAAGATTTATATCTATCCTTCACATGATATTCCTCATGATGGTGAGGATAACGATAATGGTGACGAATATAGAATGGAAGACTATCATATTCTTTCTCTAGATGACATTACAGCTCCGTGTGTAGATAATGGTGAAGCTTTACATTTGAAAGATATTCCTTGGGCTAGCAAGCAATTGTGGGCACCAGATGCTATTGAGAGAAACGGAACTTATTACCTGTTTTTCCCAGCAAGAGACATGGATGGTATTTTCCGTATTGGTGTAGCTACTAGTAGTAGCCCAGTTGGACCTTTTAAAGCAGAAGCAAATTACATTCAAGGAAGCTATAGTATCGACCCTGCAGTTTTTGAGGATGATGATAAGAAGGCTTATGTTTATTTTGGAGGACTTTGGGGAGGTCAATTAGAGAAGTGGCAGACAGGCTCTTTTGATGAGAATGGTGTTGGTCCAGCTTTGGATATGCCTGCTATTGGTCCTAGAGTTGCTGAGCTTACGGATGATTTGCTTTCTTTTAAGAGCGAGCCTAAGGAGATTTCTATAGTAGATAAGGATGGCAAACCTCTTACTGCTGGGGATACTGACAGAAGATATTTTGAAGGACCTTGGATGCATAAGTATAACGGCACTTATTATCTTTCATATTCAACTGGCGATACCCATTATCTCGTATATGCTACATCAAAGAATCCGCAAGGACCTTTCACATACCAAGGAAGAATTCTTGAGCCTGTAGTTGGATGGACAACACATCATTCCATCGTTGAATACAAGGGTAAGTGGTATTTGTTCTATCACGATTGTACTGAGTCAAATGGTATTAACCACAGAAGATGTGTTAAGTATATGGAACTAAACTATCGTGAAGATGGTTCTATTATCACGATGGAACCATGATGATATTTATCTTTAATGCTTCATAGTATATTATGACCTTGTAGATAACCTACAAGGTCTTTTTTAGGAGAAGTTTTTAAATGATAAGAAGAGCAAGCACAGATGATGCCAATTCATTATTGAATATATACAGTCAATATATTGATACTCCTACTACTTTTGAGGAAGAGCTTCCAACTATTGAAGAATTTGAGAATCGAATAAGGACGATACAAGATGTGTATCCTTACTTGGTTTTCGAGGTGGATGGTAAGATTCTATGGTTCTCATATGCTCATCGATTTAGTGATAGAGCAGCGTATGAATGGAGTGCTACACTCTCCATATATGTTGATGAAAACTATTTACATCAAGGGATAGGAAGAGAGCTGTATTCTGAAGTTATTGAGATACTAAAGATTCAAGGCGTACGAATGATTTATGCAGGTTATAAGTGTGGTGGATGGAGAAGCGTTCAATGGTTCGAGAAATGCATTAACAGTTGTGAATCAGCGCCTAGTACGATTATTCCTTTTAGTCAGTTGAAATTAAGACTTAAGTAGCTATTTGTGGTAAAATCGAAGATATTTGTTTGGGAGATATAATTTGAAGGTATTATTTATTGGTGATGTAGTTGCTTCGCCTGGAAGAAGGGCATTATCTAGCATTCTTCCTTCTTACTTGAGAAGCAATTCCATAGATATTTGTATAGCAAATGTTGAGAACTCTACGCATGGTCTTGGAGTATCATCTAAGGTCATTGATGAATTAACTTCACTTGGAGTTGATGGTTTTACCTTAGGGAATCACTCTTTTTCAAATTATGATTTTCTATCATCGATTAAGAAACATAGTAATGTTATTCGACCAGATAATGTATCTTCAGCTTGGCCTGGTAAGGGCGTAGCTATAATTAAAAAAGGAAATTTGAGTCTAGGCATAATGAATCTTCAAGGTCAAGTGAATATGAATCCGCCTACAGATAGTCCTTTTGATTATTGTGATAGGTGTCTAGATTATTTCGAGCAAAATGCCATAAGAAATGTCATACTTGATTTTCATGCTGAAGCTACTAGCGAGAAAGAAGCTATGGGCTTTTTTCTAGATGGCAAAGTAAGTGCTATTGTAGGGACTCATACTCATGTTCAGACCGCAGACCAGCGAGTATTAGCTAATGGAACAGGCTATATTACAGATGCAGGTATGACGGGATGTGTTGATTCAATTCTTGGGATGGATATTGAGACTTCTTTGTCTAGATTTACTTCGAAGATTCCTGTAAAGTATAAGCCCGCTGAAGGTGATGCATTCATGTGTGGAGTTACTATTGAATTAGACGATTTTGGTAAGTGTAAAAGAATAGATAGGGTATGTGAATATGAGTAAGAAAAGTAAGCAAATTTTAGTTGTAAGTTTATTAATTATCGTAGCGATGATTTTGATAGATCAAGTTAGTAAGTTTCTTGTTTCAAGTAACATGAAGATGTTCGAGAATATCAGTGTTATTAAGGGATTTTTCTCGATTTATCGTTGTACTAATACCGGCAGCGCTTTTAGTTTCTTAGGTGGATACTCTTGGAGCATAATCTTCTTATCAATATTCTCGTCGATAGCTTCTATTGTTGTTTTATATTTTGTATTTCTTTCTTTTCGAAAAGAAAAGATGCTCCTCAGTATTGCTTTCTCACTTATTTTTGCAGGTGCTGTAGGCAATCTAATTGACAGAATTCGTCTTCATCATGTTGTGGATTTTTTGAGATTTGATTTTGGAAGCTACACTTTTCCAATATTTAATATTGCTGATAGTTGTGCAGTTGTAGGGACATTCCTTCTGTTGTTTTGCATTCTGTTTAAAATGAAGGATATTGATGAATTACTTGCACAATTTAAGCGTAGCGATGCTAATAAGAGAGGTATAGATAGTGAGAATTAAGGTAACTAAGCAAGAGGGTAGACTTGACGCCTACATTGTTAGCAAGGTAGAAGGATACTCAAGATCATTTTTATCGAGTTTAATAAGCCAGGGTAAAGTTCTTGTTAATGGAGCTCCATCGAAAGCAAGCTACAAACCCAGCGTAGGAGATGTTATTGAGATATCAATTCCTGAGCCAGTGATGGATGAGACTACACCGCAGGATATTCCTTTGGATATTGTATATGAGGATAGTGATCTTCTTATTATTAATAAGCCTCAAGGTATGGTAGTACATCCAGCATGTGGACATCATGAAGATACGCTAGTAAATGCTCTTTTAAGCCATTGTGAAGGTAATCTTTCCGATATTAACGGAGTAATCAGACCTGGAATTGTGCACAGGATTGATAAAGACACTTCAGGACTTATGGTAGCTGTTAAGAATAATGAGACCCATTTAAAGATGGCTGATATGCTTTCTAAGCATGAAATTAGAAGACAATACAGAGCTTTAGTTTATGGGATTGTGCAACCAAATAAGGGGACCATTGATGCTCCGATTGGAAGAAGCAGTTCAGACAGAAGAAAGATGTGTGTAACTGATGACGGAAAGCCTTCGATTACACATTTTGAAGTCATTAATAGATATACCGAGGCTACCGATATGAGATTATTATTAGAGACCGGTAGAACTCATCAAATTCGCGTTCACATGTCATATATAGGCCATCCAGTTGTGGGTGATCCTGTATATGCTTCAAAGAGAAAGAGTTTTGGGCTTGTCGGTCAGGCCTTACATAGTGAATCAATATCATTTACTCAACCTAACACTGGAAAACTATTAGAATTCACTACTAGCGTGCCACAATACTATAGTGATTTATTGAGCTCTTTTTCGCGAATAGAGATTTGACGATTATGCAATTTAGCTTGATAATGTTGATATGAAGGGTGTAATTTATGAATCATAGAATTACTGACGAAGATATTGCAAAGATTTGTATCTCACGTTTTCTAAGAAAGATATCTGAATCTTTCGGTGTAAGCGTCGAGGTGGATGGCGATAGCGTAGTAATTGATGATGAGAATAGCCTAAATGTTCATCACGCTTCGAAGGTAGTAGAAGCAATGGTGAGCCTTTCGAAAAAGGACGATATCGACGACAGATTAGTTGATTACTTAATTTTCTTGTCAAAGAACGGAAGTTTAGAAGAATTTATCACAAAGGGTGACGAAGTAATTATTACCACTCCAACTGGAAGACCAATAAAGTCAAAGACACTAGGTCAAAGATTCTACATTGATGCTATCAAGCGAAGTGAATTAGTTATTTGCAGTGGTCCTGCTGGTTCTGGTAAAACTTTTCTTGGTGTTGCGATGGCTGTAAAGGCTTTCAAGTCCAAGGAGGTATCTAAGATTATTTTGTGTCGTCCTGCTATCGAAGCTGGCGAGAGACTTGGATTTCTTCCAGGCGATATAGAAGAGAAGATTAATCCATATATGAGACCAATATATGACGCACTTGAGACTTTGCTTGGACAAGAGTTATTCGCGAAGTACTTAGAGAAGGGGCTTATTGAAGTATCACCTTTGGCATTTATGAGAGGTCGTAATCTAGACGATGCATTTGTACTTCTTGATGAGGCTCAGAACACAACAAATGACCAAATGAAGATGTTTCTAACAAGAATAGGAATGAATTGCAAGGCTTGTGTTTGTGGCGATTTTACTCAAATTGATTTACCTTATGGCTCTACCAATGGTCTTCGTGATTCGATTGGAGTTCTTGAAGGAATAGAAGGAATTAGTATAGTTTCTCTGTCGGAGTCAGATATTGTTAGAAACCCCCTTGTGCAAAGAATTGTAAGCGCATATGCTGAAGCAGATGTAAAAAGATGTGGAAAGGAAAGAAAGTAGTGAAGGAAGTTGTTTCGAAAAGAATCAAGACTGTCATTATTCTATCTGTGACTGTAGTACTTATTGTCCTATGCGTTTTTTATGGTTTTTTACCTAAGAAGTACGACTTAAGTGTAGGGTCAGTATCCATTGACAATATTTATGCTTCAAGAAGCTTTGTTGATAACTATCAAACTGAGTATGATGCTACTGTTGCAAGAAACTCTGTAGATGCCATATTTGTACGTTCTGATGATTTATCTGATGAGAACAATTCGAAGATCGCTTCGTTTTTTGATGATGTACGTGACTCAAGAAATGCAATGGTGGACGAATTTGGATTTGCAGTTGAGAACACGGATCCCATTATTGATAGCCTTGTTAATCTTGCAACGACGAAATACAATGTCAGTCTTAGAAGAACTCAAGCTATTACTTTATTAAGTATGCCTTCTTCAACATTCCTATATATGGAGGACGAAGTTCAGGCAATTGTTGAAGTGATAATGCTTGAGATGCAAACTCCTTATACTATGCCTGATGCTATAGATAATGCGTTCTTAGTCGTATCTGATGACTTTGAATCTTATCCAGATTATAGAGAATTTGCTGAAGACATTATAGAGATGCTAGTTATCCCTAACTCTGTTTATGATTCAGAGGCTACAATAGAAGCTGCAGATAACGCTTACATCAATTCTATGAATAATCCTCTAGTTATTGAAAGAGGAACTAGAATAATTGGAGAAGGACAAATTGTTGATGAGCATTCATTTCGTTTACTTGTCGATTTGGAATTAGTAAGGTCCGATTCATTTGATTACTTTATTCTAGCTAGAGTAGTATCATATGTTGCTGTAATTATTGGTATGCTTGCTTTCTACATTCATTTCTCATCTAAGAAGTTCCTTGCTAATTTGAGACTTACTATAGCTTTTTCGATAGCCTTTATTCTTCCTATATTTGCTTCAATATATGTTTCGAATCTGTCCGTTCTAGCAGTTTTTGTTCTGTTTTTTACGGTTCTATTTTCCACATATTATGGTGTAAGCGCAGGTATTGTATTCTCTTTAGCAAATCTCTTGTTACTATGGCCAGTTTATAATTTCAATGCGGAAGTTCTTTTGATTAACTCAGTAGCGATATTTGTATGTGCGGCTCTATCGTCTAACAGTGGAAAGAAAAGTAACAGTGCTGCGGTTATATTGATAACAGGTGCTAGTGTCGCTGTATGCTCCCTTGCTTACAACTTCTTAGTTAGTACCGCTACACATGACTACATTAATTCTATTGTATGGCCTTTCCTAGCGGCAATCATCTCAGTTGTATCCGCAATAGGCTTAATGCCAATATTCGAACTAATTTCCGATGCAGTATCTCCTGTTCGATTAATTGAGCTTTCTCAGCCCGGACACCCACTACTGAAGCGATTATTCTTAGAGGCTCCAGGTACTTCTCAACACTCAATCATGGTGTCTAATCTAGCTGATACTGCTGCTGAAGCAGTTGGAGCTGATGCTTTGCTTTGTAAGGTTTCGGCTTACTATCACGATGTGGGTAAACTTAAGAATCCTTATTATTTTACTGAGAACATTACCGACGAGAATCCACATGATAAGCTTCCTATAGCCGAGAGTGTACGTATCATCACTTCTCATGTCCCAGAAGGCGTTAAGCTTGCTCGAAAATATGGAATTCCAACTCCTATTCTTGACATAATAATTGAACATCATGGAACTACAGCTCCGATGTATTTTTTCCATAAAGCTAAAGAACAAGCAATTAAGGATGGCACGCCTGAACCTATATTAGATGATTTTAAGTATCCAGGAAGAATTCCTCAATCGAAGGAGTCAGCTATTGTTATGCTAGCTGATACTTGCGAGGCAGCGGTTAAGTCGCTCAACACTACGAACCTTGATGAAGTTGAGGCTATGATTAGAAAAGTAGTAAAGCACAAGGTTGAATTAGACCAATTAGTAAAAACAGATTTGTCTTTTGGTGATATCGAATTAATCATTCTAGCATTTAGACAAGTTTACTATGGCCTTTACCATGAAAGGATTAAGTACCCAGAATGAGAATTGTTTATGAGAATAATCAGAAGAAGTTCGGAAATGACTTATTGGATACTATTAAAGATTACGCGTCGCAGCTTTGTAAGTATTTTGTAACTGAAGACTTTATTGATAGCAAGTTGTTACCTTACTTAGAGTCCTCCTATTTTTGCATATCCTTTGTAAGTCAGAATAAGATACGTTCCCATAATTCCTCTACTAGAGGCGTAGATAAGGTTACGGATGTTCTTTCTTTTCCTATGTTAGATATGAAGAATGGTCAATTAACTAATGATATAAGCGATGTAGATCTTGAGTTTGACGAAGATGGAAATAAGTGCTTGAATCTTGGAGATATTTTGATTTGTCTTGAAGTATGTCAAAAAAATGCATTTGAGTATGGCCATACTTTTGAAAGAGAGACAGCTTTTCTTATAGCTCATTCAATGTTACATTTGTTCGGGTTCGATCACATTGAATCGAATGATGATAAAACCATGATTTTCTGGCAAAGAAAGCTAATGACTGATATTGGTCTTGCATTTGACGAAGAGATAGAATTTGTTAATCACAATGAAGTTGATTCAATTACTAAAGAGAAGAAAATTAAGGACATTTCTTTTCCTGCAGGAACGAAATGCGATCATTGTGGATATGTTGCGATACTTGGTAGACCTAACGTAGGTAAATCTACCTTTCTTAATTTCGTTACTGGAATGAAGCTTGCAATCGTTTCGCATAAGCCACAGACTACTAGAACTAACATTCGTTCAATATATAATACTGAGAATGCTCAAGTTGTATTTGTTGATTCTCCTGGAGTTCATAAACCAAATTCAAGGCTATCAGAAATCATGGTAGAGAACTCATTCAATAGTGCAAAGCATGCTGATATTGTGTTACTTATGGTTGATGGTAGATTTGATAAGCCTGCACATATAGAGAAGGAACTTCTTCGTTTATGTAAAGAAAATAAGAAGAAGGTAATTCTTGCGGTTAATAAGAGCGATGACATTACTAAGGAGTCTTTACTTCCTTGTATTCTTGAGTACTCGCAATTGTTCGATTATGAAGAGATCATTCCGATAAGCGCAAAAGATGGCGACAACATAGATGTCTTGCTTGAGAACATCATAAAGAGACTTCCTGCTGGACCAAGGCTTTTTGATAGCGAAGAAATGACTAATCAAAACGAGCGTGAGATATCAAGCGAATTAATAAGAGAGCAGATACTTCATTATACAAACCAAGAGATTCCTCACGGCGTAAGCGTTTCAATTACGAAGTTTGATGAGAAGACTAGTGAGGGAGCAACTAGCGAGTATGATCGTGACTTAATCGTAATTAGTGCCGATATTATTTGTGAGAGAAAGTCGCATAAGGGAATCATTCTAGGTAAAGATGGACAAATGATTAAGCGTATTGGTACGAAAGCGCGACAGAGTATCGAGCGACTATGTGGATGCAAGGTGTATTTGGACCTTTTCGTGAAGGTTCGCGAAGATTGGCGCAACGATAATTCATTGCTTAAGCAGTTTGGATACTTTGTAGAGGAAGACTAGTATGGCCTCACAAGCTTCTAATTTACGTGGAATAGTAATCGCATCTCGTGATTATGGCGATAAGGATAAGCTTGTTGATTTCTTGTCATCAAATCTTGGACTGATTAGCGTTTGTGTTAAAGGCGCGTTATCAAGAAACAGTAAATTCTCTGGATTTACTATTCCTTTTTCTACATGTGATATTACTGTTAAAAAGACTGGTAACTTCTACTATCTCTCGGACTACAGCATACTAGAAGGCAATAGTGAGATAATCAACTCTCTTGAAGCAATGATTGTTGCTTCGCACATTTCTTCTGTTATTCAACGATTTGTTTTTCAATCCGAGAACTCGAGGGAAGTATATGAGCTTGCCGCCTATGCGTATTTCACCTTAGCGAGAAACACCAACAAGTATCTACTAATATACTCCATCTTTAATTGGAGATTTCTGGCTATTCTAGGACAAACAATCGAGTATAAATCATGTTCAGTATGTGATGAAGATATCATTGATGACGATAGCAGTATCTACTTGTCGATTCTAGAAGGTAGAAGTATATGCGAGTCATGTTTTTCGAAAACAACAAATAAATCTTCTTATGTTAAGGTAAGTTTTTCAATAGTAAAGAGTTTGAACTTTATCGCGTACGGAAATCTAAGTAAAGTCTTTGCGCTTAGCTCAAATCAGAGTGCAAGTGAGATTCTTGCCTTTTTCACTACAAAGTATCTTGAAAGGCAGCTTGAGATTGATATAGAAGTATTGGTCGAACTTAATAAACTCAATTTGTATTCCAGTGCTCAGGATACAAACTGATATATTCTGGTTTCTCCAATCGATCGTCAATTAATAGGGCAAAACCTGTATCATTCTCGGTTCTGATTACTCTTCCTACGGCTTGCAATACTTTCTCCCATCCTGGATATCTATAAGCAAAAGAGAATCCATCTCCAAACTTCTCTGAATAGTAATTGGATAATAACTGTCGCTCAGGTGTAATCTTTGGTATTCCGACTCCCACTATTATGACCCCAGATAGCTTTTCTCCGACCAGGTCAATTCCTTCGCCAAACATTCCACCCAAGACCGCGGTGCCTATTAGAAGCCCATCTGAAGGCTTCTGGAAGGCCTGTAGATACTTAGCCTTCTCTTGAATGGTCATATTCGTCTTTTGCCTAATAAGTGAAATCGATACTTCATCGATGTCGAGAGATTCATTAAGTAGATTTACTATCTTGTTCTCATACTCGAATGAAGAGAAGTATATGATGTAGTTTCCTTTTCGGTTCTCAAGTTCATCATATATTCTGTCAGCAACTGTTTGCGCTGTTATTGCTCTATCTTTATATACGGTGCTTATTGAGGAATCGATTATGACATCAAGGTTCTCGCGAGGAAATGGGTAGGGTAAATTCAATGAACGACAATAATCAGCGTTTTTTCCAACAAGTACGCACTTATAGTACTCATAAGGGGAAAGAGTAGCCGAGAAGAATACAACCCCCATCTGATTCTCAATAAGAGAATTGAGCTTAGAAGATGAATCCAAGCATGTTAAAGAAATGATTATCTCATCCTCCTTCTTCGAGAATGAAGAAATATATGAGTCATCGAAGTACTGCTCCAGAACAGTCAGAAAGAATCTTGTCTCGAAAAAGAACTCTAAAGCCACTTCGCGCATCTTTCCGTCTGGCATAGAATCAAGTACAGGGGAAAGAAAGCGACATGCCTTCCACAGAATTCCATACAAATTCTTTGGAGTCTGCCTTGTACCTTCCCAAAGGTCCGACTTTAATACCTTTTTTTCATCAACACCCTCTGTCGAGAAAAAAGCAGATTGGTTAGCAAGTAAGCATCTTTGCGCGACCGTGAAGTATTGACGGGCCTGCATTAAATACTTGTTTATCGTTTTATCTACATCTTTGAACTCACTTAAAACATTGTCTAATAGTTTAGTCGAGAATGAAGCACTATACATGCTTCTAGCTCTGTCGACAAGATTGTGTGCCTCGTCCACAAGAATTGCATTCTCGTTAATACTGTCCTCAAAACAGCGACATAGACTTACACGAGGATCGAATGCATGATTGTAGTCTCCAATGACTACTTGGCTATAATTCAATGCATCCAATGATAGCTCGTGCGGACATATCTTATGTTTCATTGCTATCCTTGCAATTAGATCCGGAGTGATGTCATCATTCATCAGAACTTCATCTAGAGCTGGTTTAAGTCTAGAATAGTAACCCTTTGAAAACTCACAGTATTTAGCGTCGCATTTTTTAAGAAGTGGACACATCTTCTGTTTAGACTCAAGAAGAATCGAGCGAATAATAAGACCCTTGCTTCGCATATCATTTATTGCTTTGTGTGCTACTATTCTTGTTGCAGTTTTAGCTGTTAAATAGAATACCTTTGAGTATGAATGCTTCAATAGTCCTTTGATTGCAGGATATAGGGTGGATATAGTCTTTCCAGTTCCAGTTGGAGCCTCAACAAATAAGGCCTCTTTGCAAGTTAGCGAACGTAAAACATGCTTCATGAACTCTTTTTGCCCTGGTCTTACTACATCATACGGAAACATGGTTTCTTTAATTGACTTTAGACTTGTTTTCTCATAATTGAATAACTTCAAAGCGAATGAGATGTAACTATCACAAATGCTCGAAAAAAACACTTCAGCTTCATCGCGAGTCATTAACAAGTCATTCTCGTAGTATTCAAGAGTAACCGTTGAAACATATCTTAGACTCATCTTAATTGAGTCAATGTTATCGTTCAGGAGAAGGTACATCGCACCATAAAGCTTAAGCTGCGACAAATGCTCATCTCTTACAAGCTTCTCAAAGCTATTTTTCGAACTATTAAATGATTTAATCTCAATTATACGTAAAGATCCATCAATCTTGCTCTTTAGCAGTACGTCAGCACGCCCAGAAACATTTAAAATAATGCCATTTCCAGGATAATCAATCTTGAAATAATACTCGCTCGAAAAATCATCACCATACTCAGAAGATAAGTCCTTAAAAATCTTCGTATGCAGTCTAGTTCCTTCAATAGCACTAACAGATCCAAAAGACAATGACGACAAGTCTCCAGACCTCGAATAGTACTCAGCTAGCGATGTTACTGATATATTGATACGATTTATATTCATATTAATATTATAACTTAACATTGAATAAATGATATTGATATTGTATTATCAAATACGCAATTGCGGACATGGCGAAATGGCAGACGCGCTAGCTTCAGGTGCTAGTAATCGAAAGGTTGTGCAGGTTCAAGTCCTGTTGTCCGCACCAAATATTTCCTTTTGATTTTCATAATTCGATACATTGCATGCTAATGGCAGCAGTGCTATAATTTCGCGAAAAAAGAAAATAAACCGTAGG
Organism: Clostridiaceae bacterium; assembly: GCA_012728275.1. Classification (GTDB taxonomy): domain Bacteria; phylum Bacillota; class Clostridia; order Saccharofermentanales; family Saccharofermentanaceae; genus Saccharofermentans. Next base: position 129,354 of record JAAYFK010000011.1, read on the forward strand.
TATTATTCGCTATATTTTCGTATATAATGAAATAGCTTATGGAATACTTTCAAGCAGTTGGCATTTACTTGCCACAAGCTATAATTTTGCAAGGAGTGAAAACATGATCTATTCAAAAGAAGTAGAAAACATGTGCCCAATTACTAAGGGCGCTTATCACGGTCCAGCACCAATCCCTGAAGAAGGCAAGTGGGTGCAGGCAAAAGAAATTACTGATATATCTGGTCTTACACACGGTGTAGGCTGGTGTGCACCTCAGCAGGGCGCTTGTAAGCTAACATTGAATGTTAAGGATGGAATCATTGAAGAGGCTCTTATTGAGACTCTAGGTTGTTCTGGTATGACTCATTCAGCTGCTATGGCTTCTGAGATTCTTCCTGGTAAGACATTACTTGAAGCATTAAATACAGACCTCGTTTGCGATGCTATTAACGTTGCAATGCGTGAGTTGTTCCTGCAGATCGTTTATGGACGTACACAGACAGCTTTCTCTGAAGGTGGACTTCCTGTAGGTGCTAGCTTAGAGGATCTAGGTAAAGGTCTTCGTAGTCAAGTTGGTACAATGTTTGGTACTAAGGCTAAGGGAGCTCGTTATCTTGAGCTTACCGAGGGATACGTTAACCGAATTGCTCTTGATGAGGATAATCAGATTATTGGTTATGAGTTCATCAGTCTTGGTAAGATGATGGATTTCATTAAGAAGGGCGAAGATGCTAACAAGGCTTTGGAGAAAGCAACAAGCTCCTATGGTCGTTTTGCAGATGCCGCTAAGTACATTGACCCACGTCAAGAATAAGGAGGAGCAGAATGATTACATTTGAAAGTTATGAGCGCCGCATAGATAAAATCAATGGCGTACTAGCACAGTATGGAATTTCATCAATTGATGAGGCTAAGGAAATCTGTGACAATGCCGGAATTAACCCTTATGAGATTGTTAAGTCAATTCAGCCTATCGCATTTGAGAATGCTGCATGGGCTTATGAGATTGGCGCTGCAATTGCAATTAAGAAGAATGCTGCTTCGGCTGCTGAGGCTGCTGAACTTATCGGAGTAGGACTTCAGAGCTTCTGTATACCTGGTTCCGTTGCTGAAGACCGCAAGGTAGGTATAGGCCATGGTAATCTTGGTGCTATGCTTCTTCGCGACGAGACTAAGTGTTTCGCTTTCTTAGCTGGTCATGAGAGCTTTGCTGCTGCTGAGGGTGCTATCGGTATTGTTAAGAATGCAAATAAGGCTCGTAAGGAACCACTACGTGTTATTCTTAATGGTCTTGGAAAAGATGCAGCGCAAATCATTTCAAGAATTAATGGTTTCACATATGTTCAAACAAAGTTTGATTACTTTACAGGCGAGCTTACAATTGTAAAGGAAATCCCATATAGTAATGGAGAGAGAGCAGCAGTACGTTGCTTTGGTGCAGACGATGTTCGTGAGGGCGTTGCTATCATGCATCATGAGGGTGTTGACGTATCTATCACTGGTAACTCAACAAATCCAACTCGTTTCCAGCATCCTGTTGCAGGCACTTACAAGAAGGAGTGTATGGAGCAAGGCAAGAAGTACTTCTCTGTTGCTTCTGGTGGTGGTACAGGTCGTACACTACATCCAGATAATATGGGTGCAGGTCCTGCTTCATATGGTATGACTGATACAATGGGTCGTATGCACTCTGATGCTCAGTTTGCTGGTTCTAGTTCAGTTCCAGCTCACGTTGAGATGATGGGCTTCCTAGGAATGGGTAACAATCCTATGGTTGGTGCTACAGTAGCTGTTGCAGTTGCTGTTGCTGGTAGCTTAAGCAAGTAATTATTATTATTTTCAAATTCTCTAAGAGCCTCAGATTTTCTCTGAGGCTCTTATTTTGTTTAAATTTTATTGTGATATACTAAAAGAAAACTAATAAGGAGATTTGCTATGTTTTTTCTTAGAGAGTATAAAAGTGAAGATGCTGAACTGATTGTTAAGTGGTTAGACAGTGAATCAACATTCTTCAATTGGAGTAGAGATGAGATTAACAAGTATCCTATATCTGTAAGTGACATTCAGGACTTTTTCGACAAGAAGATTGATGAAGGTGGTTTTTTCGCTTATACAGTTCTTGAAGATGATACAATTCCGGTTGGATTTCTTTCAATGATGCATCTAGGTGGAAATATGTGTGATGTTCGCTTTGGTCATGTGCTTCTTGATGACAGTATGAGAGGGCAGGGATTAAGCAAGAAATTGATTTCTGCTGCTTTGGATTTTGCTTTTGAAGTTTTACTTGCAGATAGAATTAGCGTTGCCGTAATCGATACAAACGAGTGCGCCAAGTCGTTATATAATTCTGTGGGTATGGAATTATATGATTTCCAAGAGAACTCTGCTATAATCAACGGCAGTCCCGCTTCTCTTTGTTACTATGAGAAGAATAAAATTTCTGATGAAGAGGATGCCAGAATTTAATGAGATACAGATTATATAACGCTAAGATTCTAAGTCCAAATTTCGAGTCGATCATAGATGGCGAATTACATATTGATGATAAGCTTATTTCCTACATAGGAGATAAGCTTTTATCTGTAGAAAGCAATGATTATGATAGACAAATTGATTGTCATGGGGATCTACTAATTCCAGGACTCAAGAATTCTCATACGCACATTTTCGCTTCATTTGGCCGATCCAAGTCTGATAATCTACCTCTAGACAGATGGCTTAGTGAGGTAATTTGGCCAACTGAAGCAAAGATTACTGGTGATGATGCTTATGTTCTGTCGCTTCTTGGCATGGCTGAGAATATAGGATGTGGCGTTACAGGAATTTGTGACATGTATAATCACGAGATTCAAAGGGCAAAAGCTGCGTCAGAAATTGGAATAAGAATAGCTCTAACTGATTCTACAAATGATTTTGGTGGTGTAGATAGAATTGAAGATAATTATTCTATTCTCAATTCATTTGATGAACTAGTATCTTATAAATTAGGTTTTCATGCTGAGTACACTACTTCAAAGCAATTAATGCAAAGGATTTCAGACATTGCTCATAAGTATGAAGAGCCTATTTATGTACATAATTCCGAGACTAGTAAAGAGGTTGAAGATTGCTTATCTAGATATAATGCTACACCTACTGAGATTATGGATAGTTTGGGTCTTTTCGATTATGGTGGATGTGGATACCATTGTGTGCATTTCAGTGATATTGATTTTGAAATTTTCAAAAAGCATGACATGGTTGCAGTAATGAATCCATGTTCAAACTTGAAACTAGCTAGTGGAATAGCACCATACTATCGTTTTGTGGATGAAGGAATCAAAACAGCAATTGGAACTGATGGGCAAAGCTCAAATAATGGAAATGATATTTTTCGAGAGATGTACCTAACTTCTGTTCTGAATAAGGTTACATCAAGTGATGCATCAAAGGTCAATCCTATAGATGTTTTGAAGTCAGCAACATTAGGCGGATGCCAATGCATGCGAATCAATAATTGCGGAACTTTAGACGTAGGCTCACTAGCGGATATTACAGTAATTGATATGACTAAACCCAATATGCAACCCATGCTTAATCCTATAGCAAATATTGTGTATAGTGCCAATCCTAGTAATGTCAAAATGACAATCGTTAATGGTAAAATATTATTTGAAGATGGCAAGTTTACTACGATTGATTATGACTATGTTCTCAAAGAATCAAATAGTATTTGTAAGAGGTTATATAGTCTCTAGGAGCTATAATGCGTTTTCTACTCTCGTATATTCTGAAGTACAAGAAGCAGGCGTTTCTTAGTCCTTTCTTAAAATTGATAGAGGCAGCATTTGAGTTATTAGTGCCTCTAGTAATTTCGTATCTAATAGATAAGGGATTAAATGGATTAAATGGTTTAGATAACGGCATTCTAAATAGAACTATCGTTTTGTTAGTTGTTTTTGCACTAACAGGTTATGTTGTTGCTCTTTTTGCACAGTATTACGCCTCTGATTGCGCTAGTCTTGTAGCGAGCTCAATTCGTCAAGACCTTTATTTAAAAGTATCAAGGCTTTCAGCAAGTCAAATAGAGAAAATAGGTACTTCCGCTATTACGACAGCTCTAACCGGAGATATTAATCAAATTTCTACTGGTGTCAATTTAACTCTCCGTTTACTACTTAGATCACCTATGATTGTCTTTGGCGCGACAATAATGGCAATAATCATTGATCCATCGCTTTCCTGGATTTTTATACTTTTAACTATTGTTCTTATTTCAATTGTTTTCTTCGTAATGAGACATTCCGTCCCTTTCTTTGAGTCCTCTCGAAAAGCATTGGATTTACTTGTAACAAAGACAATTACATTTCTTTCTGGTGTAAGAGTAATTAGAAGCTACAACCGTACGAAAGATGAATTCGATAGATTCAACGATTTATCAAACCAAATGAAGAAAAAGTCTATTCTTGCATCGAATGCATCTGCACTTATCAACCCGCTTACATTTTTAGCTGTTAATCTATCAATAATTGCTTTAATTATGTTTGGAGCTATTAGAGTTGAAGATAGTTATTTATCCTTAGGTTCAGTAGTTGCTTTGTATAATCTTCTATCTCAAATTCTAGTAGAGTTAATCAAGTTAGCGAATTTAATTGTATCAGTTAGCAGGGCGCTTGCATGCGCAAACAGAGTCCAATCTATAATTCAAACCGATGTTGATGATTCAAATATAAAAACTTTGTCGCTATCCAATGAAACCGCTTCAGTTGTTTTCGATGATGTTTCTTTTAAGTATGAAGGAAGCAGCTCGCCGACTATTGAGAACTTATCTTTCGAGATAAAAGCAGGTGAGACTATAGGTATAACAGGTATGACCGGATCTGGTAAATCTACTATCGCGTATCTACTTGCTGGCCTATATCCTTGCTCTAGTGGAGAAATAAGAATAAGTGCTAAAGATATTAATTTTATTAATTCTGAGAGTTTGCATAATTTGGTTAGTTTGTGTTATCAAAAGACCAAATTGATTACTAATACAATTGAATCTAACATTAAGTTTTTTAGAGACAGCATTACTATGGATCAAGTTGAAGAGGCTTCAAGAGTTTCTTGTTGCAAAGATTTTATAGAGCATAAGAGCAAGAAATACGAAACTAATCTATATGCAAGTGGGGCAGGACTCTCAGGCGGGCAAAGACAGCGACTGGGAATAGCCAGGGCATTAGCAAACTGTCCTAAACTACTGATTCTGGATGATTCAATGGCTTCACTTGATGCGATAACAGAAAGCAAAGTTCTTAATAATATTAGTACTTTAGAATATAAACCAACAGTTGTTATAGTATCTCAAAAATTAAGAACTCTACGTCAGTGCGATAAAATTTTGCTAATCGACGAAGGGAAGCTTCAAGCCTTTGGTCCTCATGACGAATTAGTTAAAACTAGTGATCAATACAAGAGTTTGTGGAAGCTTCAAGGAAACAAGGAGGAAATGCAATGAGAGTATTTCTTCGTTTAATCCGAGATAATAAGTCCATAGCTTATCTTCTTGTTCCTGCAATAATATATTCTACTTTATTTTCTCTATTTAGTGCATTCTTACCTTATCTAGCAGGTATTTCAATCGATAATATTTCTTCGAGAAATTTTGTTGGCTTGAGGGTAACACTCCTTATCATTTTGGGGTGCTCAATAGTAACTGCTATTCTTAAGTTGTTATCCGCCAGAGTCAATAATCTTATTTCATATAGTCTTGCTAATAATCTTAGACTGATGAGTTATTCAAAAGTCTCTAGATTACCTATAAGAACCGTTGATTCTAAAGGCCAAGGAGATATGCAATCCTATATTGTTAATGATACTGAAGTAGTGTCGGACGGTATTCTTCTTTTCCTTAACCAGTTCTTCTCAGGAATAGCAACAATAGTAATTGTTTTTATTCTTTTACTCTCAATTGATTGGAAAATCTCAGCTATTCTATTATTAGTTATGCCAGTTTCTTTGTATGTATCCTACATGATTCAGAAGAAAACATCTGGTTCATTCAAGAAGCAATCACAAATTCGTTCTGACATGTCAAACTTCATAAGTGAGACCATTTCATGTAACAAAGAGATTCGTTCTTTTAATGGCACTAAGGAGAGCATTGACCTTTTCGAAAAGGCTTCAAATCAATATCGCGATGTGTCAAGAAAGGCGGTTTTCTACTCATCTATAGGCAATCCAACATCGAGAGTAATTAATTCTATCGTGTTTGCAATTGTTGTATTTTTTGGTGCCAATCAAGTGGTTAGCGGCATAATCACAATTGGCGCTCTTACTTCGCTTCTTGCATACGCAACACAATTTATGAAACCGTATAACGAACTTGCAAATGTATTTACGGAAATTTCTGATGCCAAGGCAAGTCTATCAAGAATTTATAGTCTAATTGATGAAGAAGAGATGCCTTATGAGAGTAATGATTTCACCCCCTCAACGACTTCATCAGCACCACAAATTGAATTTAAGAATGTAGTATTCTCATACACTAAAGGGAGACCAGTAATAAACGATGTATCATTCATCGTTCCTAAAGCATCAAGGTTGGCAATTGTTGGTCCTACAGGTTGTGGCAAGACTACGCTAATTAACCTATTACTTAGGTTCTACGAGCCAGATAGTGGAACTATATATATTGATGGACAAGATATCTCAACCCTTTCTAGGGAAGAAGTTCGAAGCAGGATTGGCGTTGTTTTTCAAGATACTTGGTTTAATGACGCGAGTGTAAGAGAGAACATAGCTTATGGTAAGCCAAATGCAACAAACCAAGAAGTTGAAGAGGCATCAAAAGCCTGTCATTCATACGGGTTTATTTCAAGGCTACCAAACGGATTTGAGGAAAGGCACCTCAATACTAATCAAGTATTTTCTGAAGGAGAGAAGCAACTTCTTTCTTTAACAAGAGCTATGGTATGCGAACGTAGTGCATTAATTCTAGATGAGGCGACATCAAGTATAGATGTTCTCTCTGAAACAAAGGTCCAGAATGCAATTAAGAAAGTAATGGTAGGGAAGACCTCTATAGTAATTGCACATCGTCTTTCTACTATTGAAGATTGTGACAACATACTTGTCCTCGAAAAAGGGCGTTTAATGGAACAAGGAACACATAGCGAATTACTTGAACTAAATGGTAAGTACTCCCAATTATATAAGTGCTATAATAACTAAAGATAAAATATCGAGGTGATTTTTTGAACAGAAAACTTGAAGAATTTAAGAAATATATACAAGGAAAAAATGTTGCAATTATGGGCGTAGGTATTTCGAATAGACCTCTTATTCGATACATTTACTCGCTAGGTGCTAAGATAACTGCTTTTGACTCATTAAGTGAAGACGATGTCGTCCTTTCAAAGACTATTGCTAACATGAAAGCTGATGGCATTGATATTGAATGGAGTGTTGGCGAAGGCTATTTAAAAGGTCTTGCAAATAAAGATTTCGATATCATTTTCAGAACACCTAAGATGAGAAATGATGTTCCCGAACTTGTTGAGGCTGTAAAAAAAGGATCTGTTCTGTCTTCTGAAATGGAAGTCTTTATGGCATTATGCCCTTGTAAGATTTTTGCGATAACTGGTTCTGACGGAAAAACCACAACTACAACACTTGTATCCGAGATGCTTAAGGCCGGAGGATATAACGTATATCTCGGTGGCAATATTGGGACTCCTTTACTAGACAAAATCGATGAGATAGTATCGACTGACATGGTTGTTTTAGAGTTATCGTCTTTCCAATTGCTTACTATGAGTCAGAGTGCTGACGTCGCTGTAATAACTAACATTACTCCTAACCATCTAGATGTACATAAATCATATGAGGAGTATCAAGAAAGTAAGACGAATATTTTTAAGAATCAAACTGCTTTTGGCAAGATAATTCTTAATGGAAAATGTGAAATAACTAGAGCTATGTTATCGCTCGCGAGAGGCAGAAAGTGTTTATTTGCTCTTGAGGAGGAGAATGCTACGGGTAATTCAAATCTCATTGCATCTTCATATGTTAAGGACGGAGTACTAACTTATAGCTACAAAGGTATTACTACTCCTATAGTAAACGAGAGAGACATAATTATTCCAGGTAAGCATAATGTTGAAAACTATTTAACGGCTATTAGTTGCGTTATTGATTATGTTGATGTCAAAGATATTGTTAAGGTAGCTACAAACTTTAGAGGCGTAGAACATAGAATTGAACTAGTTAGAGAATTAGATGGAGTTAGGTATATCAACTCTTCTATTGATACATCTCCTAATAGAACTATTAATACTATGAATGCCTTGTTTGATCGTAATGAAAAAGGTGTTCTTATCGCTGGTGGTGCTGACAAGAAGTGTCACTACGAAGGCCTTGGTGTAGCCATTCTAAATGTATGTGATAGGATCGTTTTAATTGGTTCTAACGCTCCACAGATTAAAGATATTCTTTCAAAAGAATGTGGTGACAAGAAGTATTCTTTATTTGAGTTTGACGACTACGATGAAGCACTTAACAAAGCGAGAGAATTAGCGCATCCTGGCGAGCTAGTAATTTTATCCCCTGTTGGAACTTCGTACGATAGATTCCGTCATTTCGAAGAGAGAGGTAAGTTGTTCAAGGATATGGTTAATAAACTATAAGAATTTTGCTTGCTTTTTCTTTAGTATTTTGATACTTTTAAGTTAATTGAATATACTGTGCGCTGATAAGGACTATTAGTTGCTACTATTCTTTCAGAGAGTCGGTGTTTGGTGCGAACCGATAGAATATACGTAATGAACTCGCCTTGGAGCACTCCGATTGAACACTTGTGATTTATCACGGTAATTAGATTTGGACGTAAGTTCCACGATATAGGAACAGAATATAGGTAGAACTACCTCGTATTCGGTGAGAGCATCCATGATGGATGAATTAGAGTGGTACCGCGAAGACCCTTCGTCTCTATGTTGAGATGAAGGGTCTATTTGTATGAAAGGAAAGTATTATGAACACTAACAAGTATGAGCCAATGCAAACAGTTCAAATTGAGAACAGAACATGGCCTTCAAAAGTAATCACACAAGCTCCAGAATGGTGTTCTGTCGACTTAAGAGACGGTAATCAAGCACTTGAGGTTCCTATGAATCTTGAGCAAAAAATCGATTTCTTTAACTACTTAGTTAAGGTTGGTTTTAAGACTATTGAAATAGGATTTCCTGCAGCATCTGACACGGACTACAATTTTACAAGATACTTAATCGAGAACAATATGATTCCTGAGGATGTTGCAATTCAGGTCTTAACTCAGTCTAGGCAAAGCATAATCGATAAGACTATGTCATCTTTGCATGGCGCGAAAAAAGCCATTGTTCATCTTTACAACTCAACCTCAAAAGTTCAAAGAGAGTATGTCTTTGGCTTTGGAGAAGAAGAGTGCATTAAACTTGCAGTTGATGGAGCCAGAATGATTCAAGAGTATATTGATAATGATACAAGTGGTACTCAATTCATTCGAGAGTATTCTCCGGAAAGCTTCTCTTCAACCGAAACCGATTTTGCAATAGAAATCTGTAATGCTGTTCTTGATTGTTGGAAGCCTACGCCTGACAACAAAGTAATTATTAATCTACCAGAAACAGTAGAAGTCACTACGCCAAACATTTATGCTGATAAAGTCGAATTAGTACATACACACTTGAAGTATAGAGAATCAGTAATTCTATCTATTCATACTCATAATGATAGAGGAACAGGAATAGCTTCATCAGAGCTAGGCTTGTTAGCTGGTGCGCAAAGAGTTGAAGGAACGTTATTTGGTAACGGAGAGAGAACTGGTAACGCTGATATCATTACTTTAGCTTTAAATATGATGATGCAAGGTGTTGAACCTGGACTTGATTTTCGAGATATAAATGAAGCAGTAGCGGTTTACGAGGATAACACTGGAATGCACGTTAGCGAAAGGCATCCGTACTCCGGAAAACTTGTTTTCTCAGCATTCTCGGGCTCACACCAGGATGCAATTAAAAAATGCATGGAGAGGCAAAGCAAATCGTCTGGAACTTGGTCTGTCGCATATCTTCCTATTGATCCAAAGGATATTGGAAGGTCCTACGAACCAATTATTAGGATCAACAGCCAGTCTGGAAAAGGCGGTGTTGCTTACGTCATGGAGCAATGTTTTGGACTAGTTTTGCCTCGCAGTTTTCAGAAAGATTTCATAAGTATTATTAAAAGCGAGTCTGAGAAGAATGGCATGGAACTTCTTCCGCAACAAGTATTTGACTTGTTTGACGAAACATATATTAATGTGTTTACTCCATATATGCTCGAAAAGTACACCGAAACTGACATAGGAGACAAGAACTCTGAAGTTAAAGCAACCATTCGAAAAAACGATCAGGTGTTCAAGATTCATGGTAAAGGTAATGGTTTACTTGACGCTTTCGTTAATGCATTCTCTGAGTTAACAGGAATCTCTTTCTCAATCAATATGTATAACGAGCACTCGATGAATAGCGGTACAGATTCTGCTGCAATTACTTATGTTGAATTACGCAACAATGAAGACGGTAATATCTATTTAGGCGCTGGTGTCTCAAGTTCTGTTACTAAGTCATCAATACGAGCTATTGTGAGTGGAATAAATCGTATGATCAAGTAATATCATTGTAAGAGGAGACATCTAATTAATACTCGTTCTACAGCATTTTGGACCTGTTACGAAATTCATTCTCATGTCGCTTCATATTCTTCTTGCGGAAGAAAAGAAGAGCGGCAATAAGAATCAAACCTAGTCCAACAATAACAATTACTGTAATAAGAATATCCTTCAAAGTTCCCCAGATAGTTTTCTTATCTGGGGTTACTTCTATTACTTTATCCTTAGAAGTAATCCGTACATGAATATATCCAATGATATATGACCGATTATCAGCGTAGGTACGATATAAAGGAATATTGAACTCTTGATCTTCAGAATTTGGATCAATTATGATATTTGAAAGCTCAACTTTATTAGTGGAGCCTATTGAACTTCTAGCAGTCGTCGTTGTAATGTAATCAATCACATCAATCGATTGCTCGGTTACGACTATATTATAATCTACAATCAATTCTTGAATTCGTGCAATCGTATCGCTATATATTCCAGAAAATTCACTATCATCAATTGGGGTAGTTACATAATTCTGAAAGCAATAATCAAACATGCTGATTAAGTTGGCATAACGCGTCTCCGAATCGCTTGAACCAAGTATTACTCCTATCAATGTCCTACCATTCTTAGTAGCTGCTGCAACAATAGTGTGACCAGCCGTATCAGTAAAGCCTGTCTTACCTCCAACATAATATTCATAAGAGTATTGCTGCGTACTAACGAATCTATTTGCATTTGTAATTGTTCTTGAATCGTCATACTTGTTTGTTGGACCAATAGTATATTGAAGCGTTGTAGATATATCAGAGAACCCTTGAAGCGAGATAGCACAATTAAGTATTAAGGCCATATCATGAGCCGTAGTAAGATTGCTTGGGTCAGCAAACCCATAAGCAGTGGTAAACGTAGTATTGGTGCATCCGATCTCTTGTGCCTTATTATTCATCATGTTGCAGAACTCAGCTTCTGTACCACCCATTGCGATTGCCAAAGAGAGACAAGCATCATTAGCTGAAACAAGTAGGGAAGCGTAGATTAAGTCTTGAACAGATATTTCTTCACCTTCAACCAAACCAAGCTTAACATAGTCATCTGGAATGGACTCATACATGTTTGGTGTGATTGTAATGATTTGATCCATTGGAAGATTCTCAAAAGCCATTAGAACCGTCATGACCTTGGTAGTAGAAGCAGGCTCCATTGGAGTATCAATATTCTCACCTAGAATATATGAATTCGATGTTGCATCATACAATGCAAAGGCTTGCCCATTGACTTCTGGCCTGTCGGTAGGTTGCTCAGATAGAAGAGCTGTTTGCATATCTTCTTGAGTTATTAAATCAGATGTTGGAGTAGGCGTAGGAGCGGTTTCCTCGCCTTCAGCACGTACATTACTAAAAGGAATACTTAATAAAATAGAAATAGTAAGTAGCGCACATAAGGTTTTGAAAATTATTTTCTTGATCATTTTGCCTCCATGTCTTTAACAATTTATTATATCTCTTGTATAATGATTCGGAAAGATGAAAAGGTGATGTTATGGCTATTGTAAAAGTAAGTAGTGAAGACATGAAGGTAGTAAGTAGTGCAATTCTGAGTCTTTGCGAATATTTTCGAGAATTATCAGCAAAGAATAATCGTAAGATTACTTTCTATATTCATACTTATGGTTGCCAACTTAACGAGTCGGACAGCGAGAAACTTCATGCTATGTGCCTAGCTATGGGTCTTGAGTATTCGAAAGATGAGCATGCAGATGTTGTCCTATTCAACACGTGCGCTATTAGAGAGAACGCTGAGGATAGGCTTTTTGGCAACCTTGGTGCTTACAAGTCAGAGAAAATTAGTAATCGTAATATGATAATTGCAGTATGCGGTTGCATGATGAAAATTGAGGATAACGTAAGCAGAATCAAGAACAGTTTTCCGTATGTTGATTTAGTTTTCGATCCCCAACAGCTTCATAAATTTCCATTGTTACTGTTATCTTCTATTAATAGAAAAAAGCAACTGATTGAAGTTGGTGATGTAGATTACATTACTGATGACAGTCTAGTACCTCCGAATAGACTTCGTAAATTCAGAGCGTTAGTTCCTATTATGTATGGATGCAATAATTTCTGTACTTATTGCGTTGTTCCAAATGCTCGTGGTAGAGAAAGATCAAGAGAGTTTCAGCCAATTATTAACGAGATAACAACGCTTGCTAGAGAAGGATATAAAGAAGTAATGCTTCTTGGTCAGAATGTTAATTCTTATGGCAAAGATGCTGGATTTAAGGAGACTTTTCCAGACTTACTGAGAGCAATATCTAATATTGAAGGACTCTCACGTGTGCGCTTCATGACTTCTCATCCTAAAGACCTCAATAGAGAAGTAATTGATATAATGGCTACATGTAAGAATATAGAGACTCATTTACATTTACCTGTTCAATCTGGATCAGATGCGATTCTTACTAGAATGAACAGACACTATAATCGAGAACAATATCTAGAGATAGTTCGATACTTCCGTAGTATCGTCCCCAACGGCTCAATTTCTACGGATATTATCGTTGGCTTTCCAGGAGAGACTGAGGAGGATTTTCAAGATACTTTATCACTTGTTGATGAAGTTAAGTATGACTCTGCTTTTACATTTCAATATTCTCCAAGACCAGGAACTGAGGCTGCCAAATATGAGGACCAAATTCCTCATGATGTAGTAACAGAAAGATTCGGTCGACTGCTCAAGCTACAGAACGAATTAACTTATGAGTCTAACCAAAGACTAATAGGCTCGTTACAAGAAGTACTAATTGAAGGCGAGAGTTCAACGGCAACAAATATACTGACTGGAAGAACCCGTTCTAATCATTTAGTCAATTTCACTATTCCGGACTCACTCAAAGGAGAAGGAGAAGGAGAGTTTGATGCTTCCTCATACGAAGGTAAGCTATGTAACGTTAAGATAACTAATGCAAGACCTTACTCTGTGGAAGGTTTAATGGAGAATTTGATTGATGGTTAATGATAATCCTTTAAGGATTCAAGATGTTTCATATGAAGACTTGTCTCCGATGATGAAACAGTATGTTGATTTAAAGAAATCTCTTGGTAGCACTTTGCTTTTCTACAGGCTAGGTGATTTCTATGAAATGTTTTTTGATGATGCAATATATGCTTCAAATGCATTGGAGTTAACTTTGACTGCAAGAGATTGTGGGAATAATCTAAGGGCTCCGATGTGTGGGGTGCCTTTTCATGCTTACTCATCTTATGCAAGTCGATTAATAGGGCTAGGTCAGAAGGTTGCGATATGTGAGCAATTAGAAGATCCAGCTACAGCAAAAGGATTAGTAAAAAGGGGATTAGTCAAAGTTTTGACGCCTGGTACTATTACTGATTTTATCGGTCTTGATGAGAAGAAGAACAACTATTTGATGTCAATATATTGTGTTGGATCTCAATATGGAGTTGGTGTTGCTGATATATCTACAGGGTCATTTGATGCTACTCAATTGTGCTTCGACAATAATGATGAGCACGTTGTAAACTTAATATCCAAATATGAGCCATCAGAAATTATATATAACGAAGCTTTTTCAAAGACTGCACTGTTTAGCGTAATGGGACAGTATTTTCAAAGTTCGTTAACGCTAAGGCCTGAAAGAGAATTCACTTCATTCTCAATTCGCGAGAAGAACTATGTTTCAAGTGTAGATAAGGAAGTATTCTCAGATCCTGAATTGCTTCTTTGTTCATGTGGTGCTTTGCTAGCATATGCTAATGAAACTCAAGTAGATGCTGTTTCTCATTTGAATAATATAAATGTCTTTAGCATTAGAGAGAATATGGAACTTGATTATGCGACAAGGACCAATCTAGAAATTATTGAGACTATTCGATCAAAATCTAAGAAGGGTTCACTTCTTTGGGCGATAGATAAAACTCGAACTGCTATGGGCGGCAGATTACTCAGAAAATTTGTACAGGAGCCCCTAATTAACAAGCGCGCAATTAACCAAAGACTTGATGCTGTTGAACAAGCTGTTGACAAGTATATTGCAAGACAAGAATTAATTGATGGACTCTCAGGATTATATGATATAGAACGACTTTCTAGTAAGATTTCTCTTGGTAGCATAAATGCTAGAGAATTGCTCTCACTTAAGAATTCTCTTGGGAAGCTTCCTTACATAATAGAATCAGTTGAACCATTTGATAGAGGGTGTTTTCGAGAGATAAAAGCTAATCTGGATCCACTTACGGATATCTATGAATTACTTGATGCATCAATCAACGAAGAGCCTCCAATAACGATAAAGGACGGCGACATAATTAAACGAGGTTTCTCACAGGAATGTGATGAACTATATGATATTGCAACGAATGCAAAAGAATTCATCATGTCAATTGAAACAAAGGAAAGACAGAGAACAGGTGTTTCCAAGCTAAAAATAGGGTATAACAGGGTCTTTGGATATTATATTGAGATTTCAAGGTCCCAATCCTTTACTCTTCCTGATGAATACATTAGAAAACAAACTCTTGCAAATGCTGAGAGGTATGTAACTCCAGAGATCAAAGAACTAGAAGACAAGATTCTAGGGGCACAATCAAAAAGAGTTTCCCTTGAATATCAACTCTTTACAGAAATTAGAGAAAAAGTATTTGAGAAGATTGATATTTTATTCAAGGTATCCAAGGCTATTGCTTTACTTGACGTAATTACTTCGCTAGCTGAACTGGCTTCTTGCGAGAATTATGTTCGCCCAATTGTAGACGATTCAGATGTTATTGACATCGTTGATGGACGACACATTGTTGTCGAAAAAATGATGAGTGAAGTCAGTAATTTCGTTCCAAATAGTACTCTTCTCGATGGCAAGAGCAATCGCCTAATGGTTTTAACTGGACCAAACATGGCTGGTAAATCGACATACATGAGGCAAGTTGCTTTAATCGTGCTTTTAGCTCAGATTGGTTCATTTGTACCAGCAAAGAGTGCACATATTGGTCTAGTAGACCAAATCTTTACTAGAATAGGTGCATCAGACGATATCTCAACGGGAAAGTCTACTTTTATGGTGGAGATGAGCGAAGTATCTTCTATTCTTCGTAATGCTACTCGTAAGAGCCTCTTACTTTTTGATGAAGTAGGGAGAGGTACAAGTACATACGATGGTCTTTCAATTGCATGGGCTGTTATTGAGTATATTATCGATCCAAATATTCTTTTTGCTCGTACTATATTTGCAACTCATTATCATGAGCTAAATCAGCTAACAAAGCTTTCTTCTGGCGTATTTAACATGCATGTTGATGTGAAAGAGAATGAAGATAGTGTTGTCTTTCTACACAAGATTGTAGATGGTGGCACGTCAGATAGTTATGGAATTGAAGTAGCCAAGTTAGCAGGCCTTCCTAACGACGTTCTTAGAAGAAGTAGAGCTATTCTTAAGGAACTAGAAAGAATTGGAAATTTCAAAGTCACGAGCAACATTGAGATAAAAGACAATGAGATTCTTCCATCAGCTGAGGCAATGCCAGGGCAAGGTTCAATTTTCAATCCTGATAATGTACTATATCGTAAAGAAGATAAAATCAGGCAAGTATTGAACGACATTGATATTACAAAGATTACGCCGTTAGAAGCGATGAATCTTCTATATGGATTAACTGACATCGTTAAAAAGGAAAAAAATAATGAGCAGAATTAACCAACTAGACAGCGTCACGGCGAATAAGATTAAGGCTGGCGAGGTAATCGAGAGACCCGTTTCCGTTGTAAAGGAACTTTTTGATAATAGCATTGATGCTGGTGCTTCAGAAATCAAAATTGAGTTCAAGAATGGTGGAATTACTCTAATTCGTGTTACGGATAACGGAATAGGAATGGATAGTGAAGATGCTCGAAAAGCATTTCTCCTTCATGCCACTTCTAAGATTACTTGCATAGATGACATCTATGATTTAACGACACAAGGTTTTCGTGGTGAAGCGCTCTCATCGATTGCTGCTTGCTCCAAGGTTACACTTGTAACTAAGACTGCTGATAGTAATTATGGAACTATGGTTGAGTATCAAGACGGCAAGTTAATCAGCACTTCAGAGTGCTCAGCTACTGTTGGTACAACGATTAGTGTTTCTGATCTTTTCGAGAATATTCCTGCAAGATATAAATTTCTGAAGAAAGATTCAACGGAAGGAATGTATATATGTTCAATGGTTGAGAAACTTGCGATAGTAAATCCTCATGTTAGCGTCAAGCTAATTAAGGATGGCAAAGTCATTCTCTCAACACCTGGTAATGGAGTATTGCTTGATGCGATTTACTCAGTATATGGCAAGGAAATCGCTAAGGAGTTAATTCCAGTTAACTACGAGTTCGAAGGCAGCAAAATTCGAGGATATATTTCAAGACCAGAATATACTAGAGGAAATAAAGCATTACAGTGTTTCTTTGTAAATGAAAGAATAATTAGAAATCTAGCAATATCAAAAGCGCTAGAAGAAGCTTACAGGAATATTTTAATGAAGAATAGATACTCGATTTGCTTTTTAAGTATTTTTACTTCGCCTAATAAAGTAGATGTAAATGTTCATCCTCAGAAATGCGAAGTAAGATTCACTTCAGAATCAGATATATATAGACTTGTATATCACGGAGTTGAAGATGCTTTGAGTTCATTACGAAGTAATATACCCGTTACTTCTGTAGACTCTATTTCTGCTACCTCAAATATAAGCGGAATAAAATACAAGGCAAACTATCTCCCTGCGCCAACACAACTTAAATATAATCAAGCAAGTATATCAGAAGGTAATTCAAGTACTACCAGTACTACTAATAATGCTAGTAAGGCATGTACTAATATTTTAGAGATTCTTTCTAACCTGGATTACAAACCCAGCGACTATGACTATAAAAAAGAAGATAGCACAACCATTACCCCAATAATTGAGGATTCAATTGAATTTAAGAAGACTGATATTGGTTTACTTCTTGAGTCAAGGTTTATAGGAGTGCTATTCAATACGTTTATTATCATGCAAGCTAAGGATTACGTATTTTTCATAGATCAGCACGCAGCACATGAGAGAGTTCTTTATGAGTCTTTCTTACTTACTAAGACTAAAAATGATAACAATCTATCACAAGCGCTTCTAGTGCCTAAGATTATATCTTTCAGTGCATCAGATTATTCGTTCATTCAAGATAGAGTCAGCGACTTCTCAAGTCACGGTTTCGATATTGAACTATTAGAGAATAGGGAAGTAGCAATTAGACAAGTCCCATATTCTTATCAAAACATTGATCTAAAACTCTCAATAGAGACGATTATCAACGAGTTTAAAAACGATCTTCCGATGGGTAATGATAGATGGTTTGCTTCAATTGCTTCAGCTGCATGTAAAGCAGCAATTAAGGCACACGATAGAATAGATGAACAAGAAGTTATTTCGTTAATTAATCAATTAAGTAAACTAAAAGATCCATATCATTGTCCTCATGGAAGACCTACCTTCATTAGACAATCCATTAGTGACTTTGAGAAGATGTTTAAGAGAATTGTATGATTGAAATAAGTAAGTACGTAAGTGGATACAATTATATTCCAATAATATGTGGACCCACTGCTAGCGGCAAAAGCTCGCTCGCCTTATCTCTATGTGAAGAAATTGGTGCTGAATTAATATCAGCTGATTCTATGCAAATATATAAGTATATGAATATTGGAACAGCGAAAGCGACATCCGATGAGCAAGCTAGGGTGAAGCATCATTTAATTGATATCGTTGAACCAGGGGAATACTTCTCAGTTAGCGACTATATAAGTTTATGTGAGAAAGAAATTATTACTATTCTCGAAAAAGGTAAGCTCCCAGTTATTTGTGGCGGCACTGGGCAGTACATCTCAGCATTATTATATGGATTAGATTACGAAATTGATTTAGATACAGCAAAAATTGACCAGTATGTAGATAGAATTTCTAGTGAATATGAAGCAAATGGAATTGAAGGAATATTTCACAGGTTAGAAATAGCCGATCCGGAAGCCGCTTCAAAGATCCATCCAAATAACACTCGTAGAGTAATACGAGCACTCTCGGTATATGAAGCTACCGGTACTACTTTTAGCGAGAAAAATCGTAAATCAAGAACTAGCGGAGCGAAGTTCCCGTTTAAGTTGTTTCAAATAGATTTGGATAGAGATCAACTCTACAACAGAATCAATAAAAGAGTTGATATTATGGTTGAAGAGGGACTAATTGATGAAGTAAAGGACCTATATGCCAGAAAAATTGACCCAAAATCGACCTGCATGCAAGCAATTGGATACAAAGAATTGATTAAATATGTAGCAGGTGAGTCGATATTAGAGGAAGCAATTAACGAAATCAAGTTAAATACTCGCCATTATGCGAAGCGTCAGCTAACCTGGTTTAGGTATATTAACGGGATTGTTTCATTATGCCAAGAAGACATGACATTACAAGTAAAAAGCATTTTGACAGAGATAAAATAAATAATATATTTCTTTTGTGCTATGTAAACAAAATATCTTATCCTTCTTTGTACGATAGTTCAAATATCATCTTATTAGATTACAAATCTCAAAAACTTATTGCAGTTAGTCAATATTTTTGCTAAGTTCAGAATAATGAAAGGAGGCAAAGTAAGATAGTAAATTAGTTTATTGTGTATCTATGGAGACCAATAACTTTACCCATAATTTTACAGTTTTCATCATAGTAAGGGATAGGTGAAAATAATTCGTTCTCAGGGAATAAGAAAGGCGTTCCATTGACTCTTCCAAATCGTTTTACGGTAGCTTCATCACCAACTAGAGCAGCAACTATCTCACCCTCATTACAGTAATTCTGCTTACGAATAATCAGAATATCTCCATCGAGGATATGAGCATTAATCATACTTGAACCTTGTACTCTAAGCATAAAGCACTCGGAATTGCCAATAATCGACTTATCTACATAATACGATTCAGAATAATCCTCGTGTGCATAAATAGGTACACCAGCGGTTATTTTACCAACACAGTACAATTTAGTAACATCTGCTGAGGAAACAGAATCATCTTGATCTGTTTGCGAATTGTTATCCCAATTACCGACATCATCCATATCTTTGATGATAATGGCTCGTCTCATGCCGGGTCTATACTCAATGCGTCCTATTTCATCTAGTTTTCTTAGATACGAATGAACTGATGAGGTTGACTTGAGTCCAGCTCCAATACAAATCTCGCGAACTGAAGGTGACATCGTATTATTGTGAATGTAAGTCTTTACATAATTATAGACTCTCTCAATAGATTGATTACCTTTACAACTAGAATTATTGTCTGTCATATCAACCTCCGAACATATTTTCTATTTCTTTAATGGTAATCAATAATGATTACTTTGTCAAACACTTGTTTGATAAATGCAAGTGTAATGAATGATTTTTTTCGAATAAGGAGGATATTATGAAAACCTTAACTAAAGAAGAACTACGAAACCATTTGGATTCATTAATTGATGATTTAGGTTTTAAGGATCCAAAATTCAACGAGAAAATGCGACTTCTTAGTAGTATAGAAGATGAGAAGAATAATGTACTTATGTCTCTCTACACACAAGAATATGGTCCATGTTCAGCAACTAGTATTAAGGATCTCCCAAGAGGTAAGTCAGATTACACAGCCATCATGATTGACTTCTCTAATGGCTTCGACAACTACAAAAAAGACCTGAAGAGAAGCCTTCAACATATCAAGTATCGCAATCAAAATGCACTAATTCTTTTGCTTATGATTCTTAATCTATCTCATCCTTATTCTGAGATTTTATACTATAGATTCTACAAGCAAATGAGTAATGTAGAAGTAATGCATAAGCTCTATTTAAGTAAAGCAACTTACTTCAGAAACTACAAGGTAGGATTCACCCAGCTTCTTGAAAGACTAAACAACTACATTGTTGAATACAATTCGAAGATCAACCAATCAAATGGTGATTTTTAACGTAAGAATCGTATATTTTTATTATTTAGTAAGAAAAAGCAAATAAAACGCTCTTATTTGTGTTTGACTAAACTGTGTTTAATAGACAAAATCTAGGTACTAATTCATAAGATGGAGGGATTAATTTGAAAATCTGTTTTTCGACACTTACTTGTCCTGACTTTACGTGGCCTGAGATTTATTCAATGGCTAAGGATTTTGATTTTGATGGCATAGAAATTAGAGGAATAGGTGACGAATTATTTACTGTAAACGCCTATCCTTTTACTGATTCACAGTTGCCTGCGACTCTTGCTAAACTAAAAAGTTTGAATCTTGAAGTTCCTTGTCTATCTTCTGATACGCCAATTTCCGATCCTGAACTTGCAGATACTGCAATAAATGAGATTTCTGCTTATGCTTCTTTAGCATCGAAAATCAACGCTAAGTACATTAGAGTTCTTGGAGACAAGACACCTGCTCCAACAAAGGAGATTGATGATACTATTGTTATCAATAGTTTAATCCGTTTAATCCCAATAGCAACAAAGTATGACGTTACTTTGCTTGTAGAGACAAATGGAGTATATAGTGATACCAAGAGACTTAAGAAAGTACTTGAAGCAGTAAACGATTCTCATATAGCTGCACTTTGGGATATTCATCATCCATATAGAAATTTCGGAGAATCTCCAAATGAAACCGTCAGCAATCTAGGTGACTATATAAAATTCATTCACGTTAAAGATAGCTCGAAGGTTGGGGATACTGTTGAATATCGTCTTATGGGTGATGGTGACATGCCTCTGGCGAATATTTTCGAGTGCCTAAATCGAATGAACTACGATGGTTATGTTTCATTAGAATGGGTGTATAGATGGTCTCATGATCTTAGTGATGCAGGAATTGTTGTTCCACACTTTGCAGACTACATGGCCCAATATAGAAACAAGCAACAAAGTACTTTGCAGACTGACGACAGAGGTCAGGGACAATACATTTGGCCGAAGGAGACTTTGATTGATTTAACATTTCCGGACGTTTTGGACAAGGTTTGTGAGGTGTTTCCAGACCAATTGGCTTTTAAGTTTACGGAAACGGATTATACACGTACTTATACTCAATTCCGAGAGGACGTTGATAATTTTGCTAGATCTTTAATTGCTTTAGGCGTAAAGAAAGGTGATCATGTTGCTATTTGGGCTACTAACGTTCCAGCTTGGTTTATAACTTTCTGGGCTACGACAAAGATTGGTGCAGTCCTTGTTACTGTTAACACTGCTTATAAGATTCATGAAGCTGAATACTTATTACGTCAATCCGATACGCATACTCTTGTTATGATTGATGGCTGTAAAGACAGTAACTATGTTCAGATAATTAATGAGATTTGTCCTGAACTTAAGACTTGCAAGCCTGGACAGTTAAATGCAAAAAGACTTCCATACTTAAAGAACATTATCTCTGTTGAATCGAAAATGGATGGTTGTTTCACGTGGGATGAGGCTGTTAGTAAAGCTGAATCAGTATCTTATTCTGAAGTTGAGAAAGTACGTAGATCAATTGATAAGCATGATATTTGCAATATGCAATATACTTCTGGTACTACAGGATTTCCTAAAGGCGTAATGCTTACTCACTATAATGTAGTAAACAATGGAAAGTCTATTGGTGACTGCATGGATTTATCTACAGCAGACAAGATAATGATACAAGTTCCTATGTTTCATTGCTTTGGTATGGTTCTCGCTATGACGGCTTCTATAACACATGCTGTAACAATGTGTCCTATTTCTTCATTCTCACCTCGAAAAGGTCTAAAATGCATTAATGAGGAGCAAATAACTTGCGTACATGGCGTTCCAACTATGTTCATTGCTATGCTTAGTCATGAGAACTTTGCCTCAACGGACTTTTCGCACATGAGAACGGGCATCATGGCAGGATCTCCTTGTCCTATTAAGACTATGCAGGAAGTAATTGAGAAGATGCATATGCCTGAGATTTGTATTACATATGGACAAACCGAGGCTTCTCCTGCAATAACGATGAGCAAGACAACAGACTCTATTGATATTCGTGTTAATACTGTTGGTAAAGCTATCTATGGCGTTGAAAGTAAGATTGTTGACCCTGAGACATATAAGGATTTACCAGACAACGTTGATGGTGAGCTTGTAGCAAGAGGTTACAATATTATGAAGGGGTATTACAAGATGCCTGAAGCAACTGCTTCTGCAATTGATTCTGAAGGATGGCTTCATACAGGTGACCTAGCAAGAAGAGCTCCTGATGGATATTATAAGATTACAGGTAGAATTAAGGATATGATTATTCGCGGAGGCGAGAACATATATCCAAAGGAGATTGAGGATTTCCTATATACTCATCCAAAAATCAAGGACGTACAGGTTATTGGAGTTCCTGATAAGGATTATGGAGAGGAAATACTTGCTGAAGTCATTCTTCATCCAAATCAATCTTCTTCAGAGGAAGAGATTAAAGAGTTTGTTCTTTCTCATATGGCTAAACACAAAGTTCCTAGATATGTTGATTTTGTTAGCGAATTTCCAATGAATGCCGCTGGAAAAATCCTTAAGTACAAGATGAGAGAAGCAGCAATAGAGCGTCATCAACTTCAAAATGCAAGTAAAATAGTAACAGCATAATGAGACTAAATTACATTGAATGAACCTTCATCTTTTGATAGAACTATAGTAAACAAGAACGTCCTTTCGGGGACGTTTTTTAATGCAATAAAAAGGAGAAGAATTAAGATGAAGTATGCTATTTTTAACTCGCTAAAGTCAGGAAGACCAGCTTTGACAGGTAGGGAATCAATAAGGGAGGAGGATGTTATTTTTGGGTTTGAAGCGGACAACCTAGAGAAAGCAATAGCAATTGCCGAGAGCAAATTTGAATTCAACGATAACAAGAAGTTAATACCTGTTCTAATAATTGAGTATCTAGAGGAACCCTATTATACATATATTGATCCATCACTCAAAAGTTTGCAGCAATTAGTTGGTGGCAATATAGAGATTACTTCCTGCTGTGATTGCTGTGGAGCTGACATCGTTTGTAACGAAGAAGGGAAGATAATGAAACTTCCTTTGAATCGTGGCCTTTTCGAAAATGAAATTCTGTACGACATAATTGCCGGGACTATGGTAATCACATCTACAGACTCAGAAGGAAATACGACCGGGATTAGCAAGTTAGTAGCTAAGAAAGTCTATGAGTACTTCTACAGACCAGAGTTGTTTCATTTTGATGTTGAAAAGCAAATCGTATCGTCAATCAAATGTTCATTAGATACAGCCAAAATCATGAAGATCAACAACATTTTTATGATCTCATAGTGTGTATCTTAAGAATACCGATATGATATAATAATTCGAAAATAGAGGTATTTATGAATAGTGTATCCAATGACAAGAATTCGAATAGCAATTCCTTAGGAAAATCACTCGGAATCTTTTTAGTTTCGATTCTGTCGTGTTGTGTTACTGCTACCGCTAGATATTTTAAGAATCTTCCTAGTGTTGTACTAAGTTTTTTCAAGCGAAAATACAACGATTACAAGCGTAAACCTAAGCGCGATAGCATTAATCGTGTTTACGTACTTGTTGGATACACCACGAAGCAATACGCTGATAGAAGATACAGGGCAGAGCATCTAATGATAACTTTGAGAAGAGGTCTACTGTTATTAATTCTTGTATTATTGCTCGTGATATCGGTAAATCGAATAGTCACATTTGTTGATGTAGATCAGTATAGTAAGATGTTTGGAATAGATTCAGTTGATAAAATGACTCAGAATGATCCTTTTGCAAATGTAGAAGGAAATGCTAGCGAAGTTGCACCTGATATTGTTGAGACTTCTATCCCCGATGATTCTAGTATTGAACCCCTTCCATGAATTTTACAAGTGCGCATCTTGCATTTATTAGTTTGCATTAAATTAGTATAGTATAAGCTAAAGTGCAGAAACGATAATATTTTTTCAGTTTTTTCGAGAATTCAAATTATTGTTATTGCTTTGATATCGCGGTTGTATTATTATTTCTTTTGTAATTTAACAATTGATGATATGTTAAACGTTCGATTTGCAATATTAATAACTTCTTCTTGCATATTCGAGCTACAAATTATGAAAGGCGGATTTCAATTATGACTTACACACTTAAGAATGCAGATTTAAATGAACTTATGCAAAAAACCATTGAGAAGAATCCTTCTCAGAACGAGTTTTATCAGGCTGTATATGAGTTTATGCTATCAGTTGAGGCTATTCTTGATATACATCCTGAACTTATCGATAAGAAGGTTATCGAGAGAATCTTAGAGCCAGAGCGTCAAGTAATGTTCCGTGTAGCTTGGGTAGATGACAAGGGAGAAATTCAAGTTAATCGTGGATACAGAATTCAATTCAATAGCGCTATTGGACCATACAAGGGCGGCTTGCGCTTACATCCATCTGTAAATCTTGGAATCATTAAGTTTCTTGGTTTTGAGCAGATTTTCAAGAATTCTCTAACAGGTCTTGCAATGGGTGGAGCTAAGGGCGGTTCCGACTTTGATCCTAAGGGCAAGTCAGATAACGAAGTAATGGCTTTCTGCCAGAGCTTCATGAGAGAGTTATATAGACACATTGGTCCAGATTGCGATGTGCCTGCAGGTGATATCGGAACTGGTGCTCGTGAGATTGGTTATATGTATGGCCAGTACAAGAAAATTACCAATGAGTGCACAGGAATTCTTACAGGTAAGAAACTATCATTTGGTGGTTCTCTTGCACGTACTGAGGCTACAGGATATGGTCTTTGCTACTTTGTAAATTGCATGCTGAAGAAGATGGGAACATCTTTTGAAGGCAAGACAGTTGCAATTTCCGGTTCAGGAAATGTTGCTATTTACGCAGCTGAAAAGGCAACTCAACTTGGTGCAAAAGTTGTTACTCTAAGTGATTCTAATGGATACATCTATGATGAGAAGGGTATCAATCTTGATCTAGTAAAGAAGATTAAGGAAGTTGAGCGTAAGAGAATTAAGGAATATGTTGCTGTTGAGACATCTGCAAAGTATACAGAGGGATGCAGCGGTGTTTGGACAATCCCTTGCGATATCGCTCTTCCATGTGCAACACAGAATGAGTTGAATATTGATTCTGCTAAGACACTTGTAGCTAACGGTGTTAAGATTGTTGCTGAGGGTGCTAACATGCCAACAACTCCAGATGCTCTAGATTTCTTGATGAATAGTGGAGTCAAGTTTGCTCCTGGTAAGGCATCAAACGCTGGCGGTGTAGCTACATCTTGCCTTGAGATGGCTCAGAACAGTCAGCGTTTATCATGGACATTTGAAGAGGTTGATGCAAAACTTAAGGGTATCATGGAGAACATCTTCATGAATGTTGATTCAACAGCTACACAAATCGGTCATGAGGATAACTATGTAATGGGTGCTAACATTGCAGGATTGCTTAAGGTTTCTGATGCAATGATTGCTCAGGGTTGCATCTAATTATTAGTTAGAATTGCTTTAAGATTTTTTCAGAAGCTCCCGTGGGTGACTGCGGGAGTTTCTTATGCTTTTTTAATTATGATTTCTCCTGAATTCATAAATTCTAATATCACTTATTCGGTATAATTACAATTTTGGTGAATTAAGAAGAGTAGGAAATACTATAATAATAGAATGTTCAATATAAAGACTTTAAAACATAGTGATTTCAGGCATTATACATCTTTATATACTGTATAAGTTAGTATATATGAATTCGAGTTAGATCCAAGTTCTATAGTATTATTGAATGTACTTTTGAATTTCATTAGATTATATTTTGATTCTGTCAAAGTCAATTCTTTAGCTTCGATATATTTTTTGTGTATCAGAGTTTTCTTCGTACTATCTATCAGTATTCGGTATTTTATTTAGTGGTGATTATTTATCGATGTACTATTTTTTTTGAATTCTCGCTTTGACATATAAAAAGCGTCCTCGAATCTTCAAGGACGCCTCTACTTATAATTATACTTCTCTACTTCAATACATATACTTTGATTATCAAAGTATTATTATCTAATTATATGTTACTTAATGCTTGCTCGATATCAGCAATGATATCATCAGCATTCTCAATTCCTACAGAAAAACGAATCAAATCAGGAGCAATACCAGCTTCCTTAAGTTGCTCTTCAGAGAGTTGACGATGTGTATGGCTTGCTGGATTTAGAAGACATGTCTTAGCATCAGCAACATGAGTTGCAATAGTAGCAAGCTTAAGACTATCCATAAATACTTCAGTTTGCTCTCTACTTCCCTTCACACCAAAGCACAGTACTCCGCAAGAACCATTAGGCAAATACTTCTTAACAAGATCTGCATCCTTAAAAGATTCTAGACCCGGATAGTTTACCCAAGCAATTTTATCATTACTCTCTAAGAACTTAGCTACTTGCAGAGCATTCTCACAATGACGCTGAACTCTTAAATGTAAAGACTCAAGTCCAAGATGTAAATAGTAAGCATTCATAGGAGATTGGATTGAACCAAGATCTCTCATAAGTTGAACAGTAGCCTTGGTGATGTAAGCGCCTTTTCCAAACGACTCAGCATAAGTAAGACCATGATATGAATCATCTGGAGTTGTAAGTCCAGGGAATTTCTCCTTGTTAGCCATCCAATCGAATTTGCCAGAGTCAACTATACAACCACCAACACCTGAAGCATGGCCATCCATGTACTTCGTTGTTGAATGAACTACGATATCACATCCAAACTCAAATGGACGACAATTAATTGGTGTCGCAAATGTGTTATCAATAATCAAAGGTAAACCATGCGAATGAGCAAGACGAGCAAACTTCTCAATATCTAATACATTACATGTAGGATTAGTTATTGTTTCTCCAAATATGCACTTTGTATTAGGTCTTATGAACTTTGCTAACTCTTCTTCAGGTAAAGTTTGATCTACTAAAGTACAATCAATACCCATTTTTCTCATTGTTACATTAAATAGATTATAAGTGCCACCATATATAGCTGAAGAAGCTATAAAATGATCTCCAGCCTCACAAATGTTAAATACAGCAAAGAAATTAGCAGCTTGACCTGAAGATGTAAGCATAGCAGCATATCCGCCTTCAAGTTCACAAATTTGATTAGCCACATAGTCATTAGTTGGGTTCTGTAATCTAGTATAAAAATATCCAGAAGACTTCAGATCAAATAAATCGCCCATCTCCTTAGAAGTATCGTACTTAAAAGTAGTACTTTGATAAATTGGGACTTGTCGTGGTTCACCATTCTTAGGTGTCCATCCAGCTTGAACGCATTTTGTTTCAATTCTCTTATCCATTTAATAATTCCTCCAAAAAATAATTATATCAAAAACATAAAAATAATAGCTACTCATCTCCAGAAACTGACACACTATCTATCACTATTGAAGGCGAGAAAAACTCTCCCATATCGACAGGATAGTTGATTACATCATTTCCTACTACTCGAATCTTCTTTAGTATCTCGAAAAAGTTGTCAGCTACAGTAATTTGCTCAATAGGCCTTACTAATAAACCATCTTTAATTAAGTATCCTTCACTTTGCAAGGAGAAATCTCCACTTATTGCATTAACACCAGCATGTAGGCCATTCAAATCTGTTATATAGATTCCATTGTTTACTTCTTTGCAAAGCCCTTCCAAATCCAATGAATCTGGTTTAATAACTATATTAGTTGTAAGAATACCAACAGAACTAGCATAGCTTGACCTAAAACCGTTACCAGTCGATTGACGATTTGCTTTTCGAGCAGTCTTAGTATTGTATAAAGCAGTCTCAAATTTGCCCTTATTAATTATGTTCTTACTCTTCGTTCTAACACCTTCCGAATCAAAAGGGATTTTAAGCAAGGCTTTGTCCAGCATTGGTTCTTCACTTAATGTTAAAGCTTCGGAAGCGATGACTGTTCCCTCCTTATCGGCTAGCAAGGACAAGCCTTTTTGCATATTGAATGAAGAAAAGCTACCAAAGAAAGTGGAAAGCAATGAAATGAACGCCTCGTTTCCAAGAATAATGTCATATGTTCCTGACTTGATAGAACTAGCTCCAAACTTACCAAGAAGCTTCTTGCCAAGTACATCGACGAATTTCTTCTCATCAAATAGATCAACGTCGTTTCCAAACCAGTAATTCCCAGCCGTCTTAACAACACCTTCCGAAGTTGCGCGTGCTTCAGCAAAAATAGAAACATAATCACTATCTTTATATGAAGAAAGGCCCTTAGAATTCATTACTATAACTGGTCCTGTTCCACATGAAATACTTAAATAGTCGACAGCCGTTACACGCGGATCAATGTCCTTCAGCGCCTTTTCAAGAGAGAGACCAACCACAGAGAACGAAGCACATGTGTTCTTTGAAAAACTTGGCGTCGTCTGATCGTGAAACAATTCTTTGTCATTATCGTCACAGTAAACAAACTCTTCATCCTCATCGTCAAGCACTAAGCAATTCTCATAGGCTTCCTTCAAGAGAAAGTCGATAGCGCTATCCTCAAAGCTTGTAGTAGATGCATAACCCATTTGGCCTTTTACTTTGCCACGAAAAGAAATGCCTTGCTCATTACTATTTTCATAAGAAGAAACTTCTTGATTCAAGATATCGACACTCATCGAATAGTCTTGCATAAAGCAACATTCTGCCTCTTCAAAACCATATGATGTAGACTTATCTATTAATCTCTTCATAAATTGCTTTGCCGCACTTATATCCATCGTATTACCTCTACAACTACTTAAGTTTACTTCCTGCCACCAACTAAAATCTTGCTTACACGTATTGTAGGTTGTCCTACAGTTACAGGAACGCCACCTGATAAAGAACCACAGACGCCAGCTGCTAATTCTAAATCATCCGCTACTCTATCTATATTCATTAGTACTTCTTGACCTTTGCCAATAAGTGTTGCGCCTCTGACTGGCTCACAAATCTTGCCATCACGAATAATATAAGCTTCATTTACAGCAAAATTGAATTCACCAGTAGAAGTATCAACAGATCCTCCCCCCATATCAGCACAATACAATCCATACTCAGTGTCGCTAATAATGTCACCAGGTTTCTCATTACCAGCTTCAATATATGTATTACTCATTCTTGACGTGGGAGCATAAGAATAATCTTGTCTTCGCGAACAGCCAGTAACCGGCATGCCCATTCGTCTTGAGCCTAGTTCGTCAACAAGATAATTCCTACATATTCCATTCTCGATTAGTAACAAATCTGATGAATCATTACCCTCATCATCAGTATAGTACGAACCCCATTCACCCTTAATCCTAGCATTATCTCGAGCCGAGACGCAGGAAGAAGCGATTTGATGACCAATTTTATCCTTGAAACACGAATTCCCTATTCCAACCGACGTTGCTTCCAAAGCATGTCCGCAAGCCTCGTGGAATATTACTCCACCAAAACCATTACACAGAATTACAGGCATCATTCCAGATGGTGCGTAGCCCGCAGAAACCATCCTAATTGCCTGATCACAGCATGACTTAGCCTTTTCCTTCAGAGGATAATTCTCAATCACTTCATAGCCCTGTTGCCAACCAGGAGATACTCTTCCAGTTTGCTTCTCATTGCCTTGAGTAGCAATAGTCGAGAATGTAAGTCTTACGCGACTTTGCATTTCTTCTTTATTAATTCCTTTAGAATTAATAATGCGCGACAATCTATCTTCACTTACAAGCGAAGAAGATACTTGCGTTATTAAAGGATTATACCCAAGAGCGTAATCACTTGCTTCTCTAAGGAAATCAACTTGAGTACTTTTTGCTACTAGTAGTGGGTCTTTTACAACAATAAACGGTTCCGTTCTCACAGAATTACTTAGCTTAAAATCAACACTACTGTTACTATCTTTCAAAGAGTCAGCAGCATCTGATGCAAGTCTAATCAATGATTCAATACTGAAATCATTTGAATACACGTACACAGTATTAACTCCCGACATGAGCCTAATGCCAATACCGGAATCAAATACACTACCAGAACGAATAACTTTACTATTTAATAAGCTTACAGAACGAGCATTATGCTCTTCAATATATACTTCAACATAGTCGGCTTTCTTATCTAAGCCAGCTTCAATTATTCGTTTTATGTCATTATCACTAAGCATAAAACCTCCCATTCCTACTAGGAAAAGGAGGCTTTAATAAAGTCTTAATCAAACTCATTAATATCTCTTGATTTTCCTAGATGTATTTTTCTCAAACTCAGTTGGTCTATAAACAACACTCTTAACTCGCTTATAGTGAACCAACTTCTCGTTAACTTCTTCAACAGCTTCCTCTAAAAGCTCCTGAATCTTATCTTCACTCGGACTGCTTCCTAATCTTGACTCTATCTCTTCCATATTTGGGAAGATAGTAGCGATAATTACATCATCATCTTTCTTCTCGTCAAACTTAGAAGAAACAACACTTTCTTGTACTATTTGGTTAAGAGAAAGTAAGTATTCAATCTCTTCAGGGAATACATTTTTTCCGTTCTTGGTAATTATAACATTCTTTTTTCGACCAGTAATAATGACAAATCCGTCCTTATCAATATAGCCTAAATCACCGGTTAGATAGTAACCATTCTCATCAAAAGAGGCAGCAGTAGCATCAGGATCATGATAGTATCCCATAAAGATATTTGGACCCTTTGCAATGAATTCTCCAATTCCTTCCTCATCAGGATTAGCGACCTTAACTTCAACACCTGGTACCGGAAGACCAGCAGACTCATTCTTACTAATAACATCTCTATTAACAGCAAGAATCGGAGAACACTCAGTTAATCCGTAACCTTGGATTGCATTAATTCCGATATCTTTAAAGAATTGAAGAATGCTAGGATTAATAGCAGCACCACCAACAATCAAAAGTCGCATTCTACCACCGAAAGTATCATGAATGTCTTTAAATAGCTTCTTTCTAACATCAATGCCTAAATGAAGAAGAAATTTCGAAAGCTTAATACCAAATGAGAACTTTCTCTTGATCTTAGGGTCAGAATTTATCTTCTTGTTAATAGCTTTGTAGAACATTTCTAACATTGCAGGAACAAAAAGAATCATTGTTGGTTTGCATTCCTTAATGTTAGTCGTTATATATCTTAGGCCTTCACAAATTGCAACTGTAGAACCAATAAATACTTGTCCAATGAAACCACAAGTACACTCATAAGTATGGTGTAAAGGTAGGACGGACATAAATGTATCATTCTTATCTATGCACATCATCTTAAACATCGCCATTAAATCAAAACAGATATTCCTTTGATTTAACATAACTGCCTTAGACTTAGCAGTTGTTCCAGAAGTAAACAAAAGAATCGTCATTGCTTCAGTGTCTATAGGCGCATCAAGGAAGGTTCTGTCGCCATTAGCTAACAATGTCTTACCCTTTTCCATAAGGGATGAATAAGTAATGAATCGATCATCCGTTGTATCATCCATGCAAACATAGAATTTTAGGTTCTCGTTCTTACCGTATATTTCATCAATTTTCGAAGTATATGAAGAGGAGAAAAGTATCAAATCTACTTCAGCTCTATCTAGCATGTTTTGAATCTCTTCAGGAGATAACTCTTTATCTATAGGAACTACACAACCAGTGCCATTTGTTGAAGCAAGATATGAGCAATACCATTCATATCTAGTCTCAGCAAGAATAGCAACACGAGCATTTTTTCGAAGCATCGACATTAAAGCAGTGCCAAGAGTATCTATATCTTTATCAAATTGAGCAGGCATTACAGGAACGTACTCCCCGCCCTTTACAATCTTATGAAGGAAAACAGGATTATCTGGATTCTCTTTCACTCTGTTCTTTATTACATCTCTTAAGTTAGCAACATCCGGAACTCTACAATATGGATAATTCTTCATAAAATCCTCCAACATAATCGTGCATTACTTTGATAATCAATGAATTCACTATATACATATAATGCTTCGTTTTCAATAGTTTCAGACATTATTTTAAATTTATGGGGACAAAATAACCGTATACAGAACATTTGCATACGGTTAATCAAAGAAAGTTAATTATTAAGAGTAATAAGACCCTTTTCGATAGCAAGCATTGCTCTATCCTTGCTCTTCCCTCCCTTTCTAATCTCATTGCTAATAAAATCTGGATGGGACGATAGAAAGTCTGACATATACTTTGATGGATCTTCAAGGAAGCTCATTACTAAATCGTATTGTGCCTTATTAATAACCTTGGAATCGAACGCTCTGTCAAACAATGCCTTATCAATGCCAGCAAACGTATACATATCACAATTGAGTGCCATCAGATTCTCTCTTCCATTTTGATGTCTGTCAATAATTGCAACAGTTACATTGATGTCAGAGCCTAGCCCGCGAATAGCCGGAATCCAAGCCCTTACATAACTTGATGCCTCTGTGATTAAGTCAGCGACGTGAATGGCCTTCTTGCCCTTTAAATCAACCATAGAAGAGTCGCATGTATCCTCAAAGTCACTCGTAGAGTATACGGATGAACCATCCTTAAAAATAGAGAGATGAGGTTTTCCAAGGAAGTGTGCTGGAAGCATCGAAAAGAAGTAATCCCTTCTCTCACCACCAGATATGTAATCAAAATCATACTCAGATAACTTGCTAGTTAGTAAGTCAGTTATCATCTTAAAAGTCTCAGAAGACTCGTAAACTTCCATGAAATCATCGAATAATCGCTTAGGCATAGTTAAATGATCTTCAGCAATATAAGTCTCGATTCTCTTTAAAAAGTCAGAAGCAGTCTGCTCATCTTTAATAAGAAAATGAGTATTAATATAAAACGGTCCCAAAGTACCTGAGGTATACCAAAATGGCGTGTCTTGGGGAGCTACACGAATAGCATTAGTTTTAAACAAAGCGTCAATTACTTGATTAGACATAAAAACTCTCCTTATCTCTTACCACATTCTTAAAGTTCCTGTTAAAGAACTTAAGTCGATATCATTCTTCTTTACATAATCGATCAAATCCTCAGTAATCTTTACAGGCAAAGTTGGATGAACTAGACTACCCGTTCCAATCTGAACTGCACTAGCTCCAGCTATCATAAACTCGATAACATCCTCATATGTCATGACGCCACCACAACCAATGACCGGGATACTAAGAACGCTTGCACATTCAGCCACCATTCGAATCGCAACAGGCTTAATTCCTGGCCCTGAGTAACCACCAGTATTATTATGTAGAACTGGACGTCGAGTCTTAATATCAATAACCATTCCCAAGAGAGTATTAATTAATACAATTGCGTCGGCACCAGCTTCTTGAGCAGCATATGCTATAGATTTAATGTCAGTAACGTTTGGCGTCAATTTAATCCAAAGGGGGAGCTTCGTCAGCTTACGCATAGCTGAAACAACCTCAGAAACTTGATCCCTTTCACTTCCTATGCTCATGCAACCAGCTCTTACATTAGGACACGATAAATTTATCTCCAACGCATCAATTTTGCTACTAAATTGGTCTAGTCTACTAACCATACCAACATAATCTTCTATTGAATGACCAGCAACATTAATAATGACCTTCGTTCCAAGAGTATTCATATAATCAAGGTCATTCTTGATGAAAGACTCAACGCCAGGATTTTGTAGACCAACAGAGTTAAGCATTCCACATTCTGTTTCAGCAACACGACAACCCTCGTTACCAAGTCTCGGTAATAATGTTAGGCCTTTAGATGATAAGCCTCCAAGAATAGACAGATCATAATATGATGATAATTCATGGCCAAAATTACAAGTTCCCGATGCAAGAATAAGAGGGCTATTTAATGCCAAATCACCAACCTTAACATTAATACTACTCAAAATATTACCTCCTCATAAGGAAACACTGGACCTTCTTTACAACAACGAACATGCTTAAACTCTTGACCTTCAGCCTCAGCATTTAGCTTACATACACATACTAGACAAATACCAATGCCACAAGCCATTCTTTGCTCCATAGAGACAAAGCACTTCAAGTTATTTTTCGTAGCCCAAGCCCCGACAGCCTTCATCATTGGTAGGGGACCAACACAGCATACAGCGCAGTTCTTATATAAAGATAAGTCTAAAGTATCCAAGCAATCGCAACAATTACCGTGAATTCCAACATCACCATTATCGGTTGACAAAACATACTCAGGACGATTCATTACTATCTGGCTCTTACACCTAAAGCCTTGAACTACAGTATGTTTGACATTCTTAGCTTGAAGATACTCCGATGCAAAATTTATGGGGAAAACTCCTGTTCCACCAGCAACAAGAATAAAAGAGTCAAAGCCCTCAAAGTTAAATCCATTTCCTAGCGGACCTAGAACGTCTACCATATCGCCTTCGTTAAGTGATGCGATAGAATTAGTCCCCTTACCTATGGTTTTGACACCAACATAAAACAAACCATTCGCTACATCAGTTGAAGCTACACCAAATGGTCTCTTAAGAAAATTGGAACAAGAAATATTTACAAATTGTCCCGGAATTGCTTTTTGAGCAATATCAGGGCATCGAAAAGAAAGATAGAATGTATCCTCATTCAATTGCTTCTTCTCCACAAGAACCGCTCTATATTCCTTATTTAACTCGCTTACAGTCATTAGACATACTTCCTATCTTTCAATGCTGAATTCAAACTGTTTCTCATATCAATAGCTTCATCCCTTGTAGCTTTCTGGAATTCTGAAACCTCAAGGTCTGTTCTCTTTTTCCAAGCGCACATTAAGCTTCTGGAAGCGTTTACTATCGAACCGGTACCTTCACTTGTGAAAGAAGCAACAGCTGCATCCGCACCAGCTCCTTGAGCGCCATATCCTGGGACAAGTATTAGATTGTTTGGCATGATTTTTCGAGCCTCAACAGCTTGCTCAGGCCATGTAGCACCCACTACGGCTCCAACAGAACTGAATCCATTATCACCAACTAAAGTCTCACCCCAAGTATTCACTTTCGCAGCCATAGTTTGGTATACCGTTTTTCCATCCTTAAGCTCGAGATCTTGAATGTCTCCCGCCGAAGGATTTGATGTCCTAACGAGAACAAAAATGCCTTTACCTACTCTTTCGGATACATCAAGAAATGGCTTGATTCCATCTAATCCAAGATAACCATTTACAGTAACACAATCCGCATTAAACATAGCAGGCGTAGTGTCATCTATAATCTTCGTTTGCCCAAGGATAGCCTCAGCATAAGCAGAAGCCGTAGACCCAATGTCGTTTCTTTTCGCATCGGCTATTACTAGCATTCCTTTGTCTTGCGCATACTTGATTGTCTTAATTAAAGCCATAATTCCGTGAATTCCATACATCTCATAGTAAGCAAACTGAGGTTTAATCGCTGGGACAATATCACAAACGGAATCAATTAGTAACCTATTATAATCGAAAATAGCCATAGCTGATGCTTGCTGCATATTATTGGGTACTTCATTTCTCCACTCTGTTAGCAAGTAATCTGGTATGTAAGAAAGCATAGGATCTAGTCCCATGACAGTTGGATTATTCAGTTGCTTAATTCTATCTGTCAATCTGTCAGCAAAGTTCTTCATATGTTATGCGTCCTCCCATTACAGTCAAAATAGTTTTTCCAAAAAGCTTGTATCCATCATACGGAGTATTCTTAGACTTACATAACATCTTGGACTTATCAAAGACAAATTCGTTATCCAAATCCATAACAGTAAAATCAGCATCAGCTCCTACTTCAAGGCTACCCCTACCTAGCTTTAAGATAGAGGATGGATTATAAACCATAGCATCTATTAGTTGATTTAGTGTAATTCGGTTAGTCTTAACTAAGTAAGTATATCCTAAAGGAAAAGCAGTCTCTAGACCAACTATCCCATTATTTGCCAATGCAAACTCAATAGTCTTCTCATCTTCATGATGAGGTGCATGATCTGTAGCAATACAATCAATGGTTCCATCAGCAAGACCTTCGATTATTGCATTAACGTCCTCATTCTCACGAAGAGGAGGGTACATTTTAAAATTAGAATCATAATTAACGCAATTCTCATCATTTAACGTAAAGTAATGTGGACATGTCTCTGTCGTTACCTTAACTCCACGCTTCTTCGCTTCCCTAATCATTCGCACACCATTCTTAGTGCTAACATGGCAAATATGAATAGGTATTCCAAGATATTCAGACATAAT
Source organism: Clostridiaceae bacterium (assembly GCA_012728275.1). Lineage (GTDB taxonomy): Bacteria > Bacillota > Clostridia > Saccharofermentanales > Saccharofermentanaceae > Saccharofermentans. Next base: position 166,216 of record JAAYFK010000011.1, read on the forward strand.
GATATCTCTAGCGATAATAATGTCTTCTGCAACAGAAGGAATACCTCTTAAGCCTATTGAAGTAGAAGTGTCGCTCTCATTCATAGAGCCATCGCTTAAAGATGCATCCTCACAATGATCCATTACTAGTAGACCAAAGTCGGAGGAATACTCCATAACTTTTCGAAGAAGTTCAGCTGTAGCTATGCACTTTCCATCATCCGTAACAGCAACTATGCCAGCTTCTTTCATAAGTCCCATTTCAGATAATTCCTTGCCAGCTTCACCCTTACTACAAGCGCCAACTGGATATACTCGGCAAAAACCAGCTTCCTTAGCCTTCTTCATAATTCCATGAACTACAGAAGCATTATCACAGACCGGAAAAGTATTTGGCATTGAGCAAACACTAGTATAACCACCCTTTGCAGCACTCATTGTCCCAGTTTTTATAGTCTCTTTATACTCAAAACCTGGCTCTCTTAGATGACAATGCAAGTCGACAAAACCAGGGAAAACCATATTGCCCTTCATGTCCTTAACAACAACGGTATCATCAATCTCAAAGGGGTTAACAAACTTATCATCCTCAATGTAAAGAGAGGTCTTATCTGAGTTAAATACCTTACAATTAGTTACTAATATTTTCATAGACTGTTCCTCCTAGCCATCAACATATACAAAACAGCCATTCTAACTGCTACACCGTTTGTTACTTGCTCATTAATTACTGATTGATCGCAATTGTAGACCGCAGTAGGCAGCTCGACTCCATGATTACATGGACCAGGGTGCATAAGAAAAGCTTCGGGCTTTGCAAGAGCTAGAATGTCAGAAGTAATAGAGTAGAAAGATGAATATTCAGCAACCGAAGGAAATAACGACTTATGCTGTCTTTCAAGTTGAACTCTTAATCCCATAACTGCATCAGCATCTTTTACTGCATCAGCAACACTTGAAGCAACTCTCGCACCCATCTTCTCTATTCCAACTGGGACCATAGTGCGTGGACCATATACGGATACCTTAGCACCAAGTTTTGTCAATCCTATTGTGTTACTACGTACTACTCTACTGTGATACAAGTCTCCACAAATCGCTATGTTTTTACCCTCGAAAGAATCAAACCTCTCATACATTGTGAATAAATCAAGTAGTGCTTGAGTAGGATGCTCGTTCATACCATCGCCAGCATTTACTACAGATGCATTTAGATATGGAGCAATAAAATGTGGCGCTCCACTTTGAGGATGTCTCATTACAACGATGTCAGTAGCCATCATATCTATCGTACGAACTGTATCAAGTAAGGACTCACCCTTTGAAACAGAACTTCCAGAAGCAGAGATATTCGCACTAGCTGAGCCCATGTACTTTGATGCTAACTCAAAAGAAAGTCTAGTTCTTGTACTATTCTCATAGAATAGAGTAACCACCGACTTTCCTTGCAAGTGGCTGGTTTTCTTATTTCCAGAAGTCAAAACCATCTTCATAGTCTTGGCAGTCTCCAGAATCTCCATAATCTCCTCAGCCGATAATTGCTTCATCCCAAGAAGGTCTTTATTCTTTAGTCCCATCGCAAGCCTCCTTACACAGTAACACCTGATTCCTATTATCAATCTCAGAAAACTCCACAGTAATCTCTTCATTAAGAGATGTAGGAACATTCTTTCCTACAAAATCTGCGCGAAAAGGAAGCTGTCTATGACCTCTATCAATCAAAATAGCTAGTTCAATCGCCCTTGGTCTACCCATATCAAATATCGCATCAATCGCTGATCGAATCGTTCGTCCAGTGAACAACACATCATCAACCAATACTATTATCTTGTCATTGACATCAAAAGGAATGTCTGTTCCATGAACAACTGGATGAGCAGCTAACTTAGATAAGTCATCTCTATAAAAAGTAATATCAAGTATACCCATAGGAACTTGAACACCTTCTATATTGTCGAGATTCGATTTGATTCGTCTGGCCATTGTAACACCGCGTCGTTGAATTCCAATCAACGCAAGGTTGTCCAACCCACTATTCTTCTCGATTATCTCATGAGAAATACGAACGATTGCTCTGTTAATAGATGCTTCATCCATGATTACGGCTTTAGATATTAAGTCTTTCATCATTTCTCTCCATTCGCAAAAAGGCAATAAAAAAACAGCCCCGATAAAATCCAAAAGGCTGACAAGCTAAGCGTATATTAAGAAAATATCTATTTATACAAACCTTGCTAACCTCACGGATTAACTTAAAGATTTATTTCTTTAAAATACTATTCTTCTTTGGGTCAAAAAGCAATATTAATTTCTATCTAATACTAGTAATTAGAAAATTTCAAACGGTCATTTATGCAAATTCACAAATTTTAGAGGCTATCATTGTTAAGATTGCATAGTTATGTAGAATATCAATAATCTGATAGAAATTGCGAGCAAGTAGTGATAAATTGTTCAAGGTTCGTTAAGAACACATAAATTAAGGTAGGTATTTTCGATGAAGAAATTTAGTATCAAATCAATATCTCTTCTAGTATGCGTACTAGTTGCTATTTCTGGTTCAGCTATGCTTTTAGCTTCTTGCGCTGACAAGAAGGAAGAGACAACAACTGAAGAAGAGACAACTAC
>JAAYFK010000053.1 GCA_012728275.1 Clostridiaceae bacterium
AATAAGCTTGCCGTACTCAAAGGAGTATCCGATGGAGCTGTCTCTCAGATGATCCGTAAGTTGGTGCAAAAAAACCTAGTGAATAAAGCAATATCAAAAGAGTCAGAAGCTAAAGTTGAATTAACGCTTACCGAAAAGGGGCATGTCTGTTATTTGGATCATAAAGAATACCATGAAAAATCAAACAAAAAGTGGGGACTTCTTTTGGATGAATTCGATGATCAAAACTATGAGAAAATACAGAACATGCTGGAATCAGCGAATAAGATGTTGGATTGAACCTAATAATTCCTTCTAACAGAAATGGAGACGAATTTGAATCCAAAATGTCAGTGCGTTAATTTAAAATGCCCAAACAAAGGCAATTGCCCGGCCTGTATTAAGAATCACCATAAATTTCTGCATACATATTGTCGAGCCGGAAAGCTAGAACGTTTCATCAGGAAGGTATATGCAAAATTGCCATTTTGAAAGCAAAATACTTGCTTTCAGTTTGAAATACTGACTTCCATAGGTGTCGAAATTAGTTTTACATCTCTAGTTGACACAGCCATTTTCTACACTTTATGGCTGTCTATGATCGTTCGTCATTATCCTCTAAGATAGCGGCTTCATCGTTGGGAGCTCATCTTAGCTCTATTCGTATTCACTTATATCTTCTCAACAGGCGTCATTTACGCTTCTTACAGTACCTCTTGATTACACCAAATTTGCATAACTTCTCGTATATTTTCGAGATTTGGGTGTATATCACACTACTGAACATCCTGTCTTCATGAAATCATCAAAAGCATCAAACTCGCGTTTATTTAAGTCTTTTGTAACATCAGCATAAATCTGTAAAGTCGTGCTAATATCACTGTCTCCAGGCGCGCTTAAACATATAAGGTTTCTTATCGTCCGAAGCTGTATCCATTTTCGTAGTCTCCATCAACATATATATCGAATTCGAAGTCTGTGAGGTTATATACGCAGGACCACTCCGTAAAGTCTCCCTGTGAGACTGCCTCGAGAAGATCTCTTCCCTGTGCGGGGGTTAATATATTATTGTTATCTTCAAGTGTGTCATCGAGAATTCCAAGCCTTTCATCGGCACCGATATCAAACCATTCACCAGGCGTGAGAACTGAATTCGTACAGGTATCTGCCTCGTTAACATACATCTCATTCTCTATCCACTCTACTACGACCGATCTTCCGCTGCTGTCGCAGATAAACAGATGGTATGTAACACCAAGTGCTGAGTTCATGTCATACTGACCTAGCAGATCAATTGCCTCATCAACAGAAGCACAGCTGTCGAGTATGACTCTAATCATCGAGTAGAAGATTACATCCGGATTATCGGTATCTTGGTGCGTCTCAGGAATATCAAGCTCAAGTAACGCTATACCCAATCCTGTCTCATTAATTCCATCACAGCATACATATGGTGCAGCAAGCATGAGGAGTCTGCCTACTGTCGAATCAGAATCCAGACCATAGTCACCGCTTACACCGAGGACAGCAAGGTCTGCACATGCATATGAAGCATATCCGTCGCTGGGATCAGTGTAGATCACAAGTGTATCTGTATCAGGATAATCCATATTACGTCCGAAAAGCTGATCACCATCTTCTGTTGCCGAAGCAAATGCAGCACATCCGAAGTTGCTCTCATCTACCTCAACAGGAGCATTGAAGAACTCCTCGCTTCTGATGAATTCGACGAGTTCATCAGTGGAAGTAATATTGGCCTCAAGAAGTTCGTCTGTCTTAAGATCACCATAGTAAGTCATAGAATAGAGCCCATCTCCTTCATTCTCTATTGATAGGAAAGATCTTAATTTATTAAATGTGATAACTACTGCCACACCTACAACAATCACCAGTACAACAGTGGTAATCAGAATAGCCCTAAGAGGTGACTTCTTCATAAGGAGTGCTATCAGAACAACAATCGAGAACAATACGAACACTGCACCTGTAATGCATAAAGCAACTCTTGGAATGTCAGACTCGTTTGTCATCTCGATAACCTCAAGATAGTAGGGCGAGATATGATTCCAGGTCTCTTCCCTCTCTTCTTCAGAAATCTCGATGTCAGTTGTCTCTTCTATCCAATCGTAGTAATCAAGCGTAACGTCGTAGACATCTTCTTGCACACCGCTATCAGCTTTATGAACAACAGCCACATAAGTCCTGCCATCCAATATCTCATCATAGAAGCTGTCCTGTATATCCACAGGAAGATCACAACGTATCAGAGAATAATCCCCTGTATCTTCATCGTGATACACGATATAAGCGTGATCCTTATTAGGAGAATCGAACCCAGAAATAGTACCCGCCATAGTGACAGTCTTACCTATCATATTGTCTGTCAGGTCAAAACCATTCAAGCCTTCTTCATCACCAGATTTATAAAAAATGCTGCCGAGGATCAATAACGCGCCAAATATAAATAAAATTGTAGTTATAATAAATCTCTTAATTTTTCCCATGCGATAGATTATAAGAATATTAATTAGCTTTGTCAAACAATAATCTCATAATCCGCAACAGCCTCTGCGAAGCTCTTGTCATGCTCTACAAACAGCATAGTAAGAG
>JAAYFK010000054.1 GCA_012728275.1 Clostridiaceae bacterium
TAATGGTAGAGCCGAAGTAACGGTTTCTTATTTTATCGTTGATGTTGATTCCATTGCTAATTCTCTTGAAATTGGCTATGAATTCGAAGAGCTAATTGACGCTATAGAGAATAGTGAAGATAGAATTAACAAGTCAATTTCTTTGTCATTCGTTGAAGACGGCAACACGTGGTTCGTGGCTGATACGGGAGCACTTTACAAGCAGTTATACTCAGATGCCATTTCCGATGTAGTGTTTAGTAGTCCGATATCGTCGTTTGAGCTTTTCATGGAATATCTCTCGACTGGTGATATTGCGAATGCAATGGGCTACACTGATGGTTACGAGGAGTACTTAGTAAATCAGGGTCTATACGATACTATGTACCAAGTAGTTTTCGAGGATGTCGAGTATTCGATAGATAGCGTCTCAGAATATAGTGAAGGGTTTATGATTAATATCACATATTCTTCTCCTGATTTTGCACCAACACTGGAGACGTTGATGTCGGATGATTCAGTTGTAAATCCTTTCTATGCAGCAAGTTTTGCTCACATGGTAAATGACTATGATTCAACATCGGCAAATGAGGTGTTTTCTAACTTGTTAATTGCGGGGTGTCAGAATACCGAAGATGTGACGCGTCAAGCAATAATCTACGCATATCAACAAGATGGAGAATGGGAGTATATTACATCAATGTTCGGTGATGCGCTTCCGTTAAATAGTAGTAATTATCGGCCAACAGAGGATCAGATTATTTCAGCTCTTCAATATGCTTTAGATAATGGCATGATTAGTGAAGATGAGATTGATGAAGTAGTTGAAATGATTAACTGGTGAAATCAGACATAAGTAGTACTACTGATGCGTAATATTCATCGCGGATAGCGATTGGGGGCTTTGATAATGCAAAACGAGAAGATTTTGGTAATGGATTTTGGCGGACAATACAATCAACTGATTGCACGCCGAGTGCGCGAGTGCAATGTCTATTGTGAGGTCCATTCCAACAACATGAGCATTGAGGAAATCAAGGCCTATGGCGCAAAAGGAATCATCTTCACCGGTGGCCCATCTAGCGCATACGGCAAGGATGCTCCAAAGTGTGATCCAAGGGTGTTTGAGTTGGGAATCCCTGTTCTCGGTATTTGCTATGGCGCTCAATTGATGATGATTACGCTTGGCGGCGAGGTGTCTTCGGCGCCTGTTCGAGAGTATGGCAAGACCGAAGTTTGTGTTGATAACGGGATTGAGTTTTTCGAAGGGGTAACTAACAAGACGATTTGCTGGATGAGTCACACGGACTACATAAGCAAGGCGGCTGAGGGCTTCAGGATTACTGCACATACGGACGTTTGCCCAGTAGCTGCAGCTCAGAATGACGAAAAGAAGCTTTATTGCGTGCAATTTCACCCTGAGGTTGTTCATACACAGCAGGGTACACTAATGCTCGAAAATTTCCTGAAGAAGATTTGCGGATGCAAGTGTGACTGGCAAATGGCCTCCTTCGTTGAGACTAGCATCGAGGCAATTCGTGCCAAGGTAGGAACAGGTCGCGTTTTGTGCGCGCTTTCTGGCGGTGTCGATTCTTCGGTTGCTGCAGTTCTTCTTTCGAAAGCCGTTGGCAAACAACTCACATGTGTATTTGTAGATCATGGTCTTCTTCGCAAAAACGAGGGTGACGAGGTCGAAGAAGTTTTCGGTCCTAACGGTTCTTATGATTTGAATTTCATCCGAGTCAATGCGCAAGAGCGCTTTTACTCCAAACTTGCCGGCGCAATCGAGCCTGAGCAGAAACGTAGAATTATCGGCGAAGAGTTCATTCGAGTTTTCGAGGAGGAAGCGCATAAAATTGGCGCCGTCGACTACCTTGTACAAGGCACGATTTATCCTGATGTTATTGAGAGCGGTCTTGGCAAAAGCGCTGTAATTAAGTCACACCACAATGTTGGCGGACTTCCTGATGCTGTTGACTTCAAGGAGATAATAGAGCCACTTCGTCTTCTATTTAAGGACGAAGTTCGTAAAGCCGGACTCGAGCTAGGTATTCCAGAAAAGCTTGTTTTCCGTCAGCCTTTCCCAGGTCCAGGACTTGCAGTTCGAATAATTGGCGAAATTACTGCTGAGAAGGTTCGCCTCGTTCAAGATGCTGATGCCATTTTCCGTGAAGAAATCGCTAAAGCTGGTGTAGAAAAGTCAATCAACCAATACTTTGCTGCTCTTACTAACATGCGTTCCGTTGGTTGCATGGGAGACGAGAGAACATACGACTACGCAGTTGTTCTTCGAGCTGTTACGACAACTGATTTTATGACTGCAGAGTCAGCTGAACTTCCATGGGAGGTTCTTGGCAAGGTAACAAGCCGTATTGTAAACGAAGTTAAGGGAATTAACCGCGTGCTTTATGATTGCACGGGTAAGCCTCCGGCTACGATAGAGTTTGA
>JAAYFK010000055.1 GCA_012728275.1 Clostridiaceae bacterium
ATTTTAATACTAATTACGATAGATCAATAGTTGAAGGTTATATAGCTTATTATTCTTATCTTCGAAATAACGGAATGAGTAGAGAAGATACCGCGTTAAGAATGAGTTACTTGAATGATAGTTTTCACACTCTACTCCGTCACTTAGGAATTGCTCAAGCCAAATGTCCGGATAGAGTAGAGAATATTGTTGCTGTTATAGAAAATGGTATCGATTTGATAATAAATAGAGAAAGTATGTTCAATCACTACATGGCGGTATGCGATACGGTTGCTCAGTTCTATGTAAATGATGTTGCTTACTACTGTACCGAAAACGACGGTATTCCTGATTATTATCAGTATGTAGATGTTGGAATTATTAATGGAAGTTACGTGAGAGCAGATTGCTCCGGAATGGTTTCAGCAATACTTGTACAAGCAGGTTTTCTTAAACCCATTCGATTATCATGCTCGACTTATTCTTACGAGTATGACCGACGTGATACGTGGGATGACTCAGTAGTTTATGAAATGGAAATTGCTGGCTTTGTTTGGCATCCGATAGATACAGCAGCATTTAGTATTATGACTGAAGAACAACTTGAGGATTATTTACAAAATGGAGATATAATGTTAAGCAGTTCACATATTGAGATATTTGATTGTGTTTTTTACGAGAATAATATACCTTTTCTTTAGTATTACTCTTGGGGTAGAGCTTATCCTGCTGAGCCAGCCGTATCAAGGTATGACACGATTTCCATTCACTATATTGAATACGAAGGTTTTTGGAGGTATGAAGGATGAGAAAGAGAAACTTATTAGTTCTGATATTATGTATTTCTATCTTTCTATCAGGATGCAATTCAGTTGAGGAAAGTGTTAATCTAAGAACCTCATCTTCTGCTACAGGAACTACTACATCAATTGAAGTAAGTGAGACTCCAAGCGATTCTTCGTTAACTACTTCGGAAACAACAACGGAGACTTCCATAACATACGAGTCATATGCCATTCCTGAAGGATTGAGTAGAGATGAAATCTATTGGGATGTTGGTTATACGTTACTAACCGCATGGAGCCAGATTTACTATATTGATAGTGATAGACATATTTATTTACGTGAGTATTCGGAATTCAACGAAACTATGATGCTGGAAGTTCTTTTCCTTGGCGCTTTTCTATATATTCCGCCAACCTTGAGCGGAAGACCACAGATTTTTGATTACTGTCACATGGCCGAAGGTCAGACGTCGATAGATTACACAATACAAGCAATGCATTTTCTTTTTGATTGTGAGATTAGTAGAGAGCAAATTGAGGAACTACTTTCTGTTTCAGAGGATGATTTGTTCTGGACTCAATATTATGATAGTAATGGTTCGCTTAGTTGTGGGTACATCTCACTAAGGGATATAGAAGTTGAAATCACAGACACAAATGTTGAAGATAATAATTATGCTTTCACGACAGATTGTTCAATAGTAAGTTCGGATGATACTTCTTGTACCTATGATGTTTACTGGACTCCTATAAGTTCAGGTGAGCATCTACCAGATGGACGCTTTGCTCCTGTACGAGATATCGTAACAATAACTGTTACGTTTGATTTTAACGATTCCTACGATTTGGGATTCATAATTACGGACATTCAAGTTGAACGAGCACAGTAATATCAAGAAAATTTAAACTAACGACTCATATTATTTCAGTTTACTCTTGGGGTGCGGTGTATCCTGTTTTACCTGCCACATCAACAATTTCCAATTATGCTTATGAACGATACTACGATTATCTAGGTTTTTGGAGGTATGAACGATGCGAAAAAGAAATTTAGTAGTTCTATTATTATGTGTTTTTATTTTGCTTCCTGGGTGCAATTCTGTAGAGGAAAGTACTAGTCTAAGCACCTCATCTTCTGCTACTTCAGATACTACTACTACATCAAATGAAGAAAGTGAGACTCCAAGCGATTCTTCGTTATCTACTATGGAAACAACAACGGAGACTTCCATAACGTATGAGTCATATGATATTCCTGAAGGATTGAGTAGAGATGAAATCTATTGGGATGTTGGTTATACGTTACTAACCGCATGGAGCAGATTCTACTATCTTGATTATGATAGACACATTTATCTACGTGAGTACTCGGATTTCAATGAAACCATGATGCTGGAGGTGCTTTACCTAGGCGCTTATTTATATATTCCGCCAACCTTGAGCGGAAGATCACAGATTTTTGATTACTGTCACATTGATGAAGATCAGAATTCGATAGATTACACAGTTCAAGCAATGCATTTTCTTTTTGGTTGTGAGATTAGTAGCGAGCAAATTGAGGAACTACTTTTTGCTTCAGATGATGATTTGTATATTGCTCATTATGATGAGAGTACGAATTCTCTTGGACGCGGGTACGTCTCGCTAATAGATATGGAAGTAGAAATCACAGACACAAATGTTGAGGAAAACGATTATGACTTTGTTCCGGATTGTTCAATAGTAAGTTCAGATGAAACTTCCTGTACATATGATGTATATTGGGTGCCTGGAAGTTCAGGTGAACATCTTCCAAATGGACAATTTGCTCCAGTAAGAGATATTGCAACGATAACCGTTACGTTTGATTTTGACGATTCCTACGACTTGGGATTCATAATTACGGACATTCAAGTTGAACGAGCGCAGTAATACCAAGATTATTCAAGTTAACGACTCATATTATTTCAGTTTACTCTTGGGGTGATGAATATCCAAATGAACCTGTTATATCAGTAACAACTACTTATGCTCATTACATTGAATATATGGGTTTTTGGAGGTATGAATGATGAGAAATAGAAATTATGTAATTCTATTATTATGTATTTCAATAATTCTTTCAGGATGTAATTCTGTAGAGAAAAGTAGTAATTCAAGCACCTCATCTTCTACTCCTGCAGATACTACTACATCAATTGATGTAACTGAGACCTCCACAGATTCTTCATCAGCTACTACAGAAGCAGAGACGGAGACTTCCATAACATACGAGTCGTATGCCATTCCTGAAGTATTAAGTAGAGAAGAAATCTATGAAGATGTTGGTTATACGTTACTAACCGCATGGAGCCAGATTTACTATATCGATAGTGATAGACATATTTATTTACGCGAGTACTCGGATTTCAATGAAACTATGATGCTTGAATTTCTTTACACAGCCTTTCTATTATATATTCCGCCAACCTTAAGTGGAAGGCCACAGATTTTTGATAACTGTCACAGGTCTGAAGGTCAGAATTCGTTAGATTACACTATACAAGCAATGCATTTTCTTTTTGATTGCGAGATTAGTAGAGATCAAATTAAGGGTTACTTTTGTTCTAAAAATTAATTATATGGCGTCATAGTGCTATGTAATCCCCGAATATCGGTTGGGTACTTTTGCATCTGACCGATATTTGTTTTGTGGATACTAAGCAAATTATTAGTATTTTTTTTAAGATAATGTTGAAAAAGTATCAGAACAAGAAATATAGCTTCGATAAATGATATGTATTTCATAGTTCGACTTGACTTGTATAAGGCATGGTAATAGTGTACTAGAAAATATAATTATTTATGAGGTAATTCAAAATGCTTAAGAAACGTGCTATTAAGACTTTAGCTTCGATAGTATTTGAATCTATCCTAGTTACATGTATTCCTTTTAAACTATTCGCTGATTCTCTGCCACGAAGCGTATCGCTAGAGGCATCCGAAGGAGTAACAGCAGAGTTTGCTATTGAGAACTCTTGGGCAGGATATTTCAATGGTTATAGTTACAATAACAAATAATTCAGCTAGCCCGATATCAAATTGGGC
>JAAYFK010000012.1 GCA_012728275.1 Clostridiaceae bacterium
GCGATATCATAGCGCCGAGACGCTAATAAGTTCTTTTCGAGAAGAACATATATATTACTTGTGATAGAGTCTCTTTGTCTGATATTCAGGCTCGCAGGATATGTTGATCCCAAGCTTTTTGAAGACATTGTCGTCAACGCTTGAAAGGATTGTAGTCGCATGAGCCTCACTGTAACGAAGCTCGCTTATCTTCTGCATAGCAAGTTCGGCAATAGGATTTGTAGCCGCACTAATAGCCAATGCAATCAGCACTTCATCCATATGAAGTCTTGGGTTGTGATTACCCATGTGGTTTACCTTCAAGTCCTGAATTGGCTCGATTACTATTGGCGAGATTAATGGAATGTCATGACGAATTCCGGCAAGCTCCTTCAGTGCATTAAGCAAGACTGCCGCAGATGCTCCAAGAAGGTCGGAAGTTTTTCCAGTAACGATTTGGCCATTTGGAAGCTCAAGAGCAACGGCTGGTCCGTGAGTAGCTTCAGCTCTAGTCATAGCGGCGCCTACTACTCTTCTGTCGGAAGTATTTATTCCACTCTTGTTGAGCAAAAGCTCTACCTTTGTAACTTCGGCTGGCTCTGTCGTACCTTGTCTTAGGCCACATTTTGCTTGGTAATATCTTCTGATAATCTCCTGTTTTGACGCCTCGCAACAAGCGTCATCATTTACAATCGCGAATCCCGCCATGTTAACGCCCATATCTGTTGGACTTGCATATGGGGACTTTCCATATATCTTCTCGAAAATGGCATTCACCACAGGGAAAATCTCGACATCACGATTATAGTTAACTGCAGTTTTGTCATATGCTTCGAGGTGGAAAGGGTCAATCATGTTGACATCATTAAGGTCTGCTGTAGCTGCCTCATATGCAATATTTACAGGATGCTTCAAAGGGATACTCCAGATAGGGAATGTCTCAAACTTTGCATAACCTGCCTTGATGCCTCTTCTATTCTCATGATAGAGCTGAGATAGGCATGTTGCCATTTTGCCTGAACCTGGACCTGGAGCTGTGACTACAACTAGTGACTTAGTGGTCTCAATATATTCGTTCTTTCCGTAGCCTTCTTCGCTAACAATTAGCGGTACATTTAATGGATATCCATCAATTGGATAGTGTCTATAGACTTTGACGCCGAGCTGGTTCAATCTTTTTTCGAATTTGATAACAGAAGGTTGGCCCGTGTAACACGTAACTACAACGCTTCCTACAAATAAACCTATTTCCGTAAAGGCGTCCATAAGTCTCAGAACGTCTTGATCGTATGTGATTCCAAGGTCTCCACGACGTTTGTTCTTCTCTATAGCGTCAGCATTTATTACTATTATAATTTCGGCATCGGCCTTAAGTTCAAGAAGCATCTTGACCTTACTATCTGGTTCGAAGCCTGGCAAAACTCTTGAAGCGTGATAATCATCAAATAGCTTACCTCCGAACTCCAAATACAGTTTTCCTCCGAATTGGGATATTCTGTCTCGAATCTTCTGTGACTGCAGATGCACATACTTGTCATTGTCAAATCCTTTGGTAAACATTCTCTCTCACACTCCTTTTTCCGCTGAACAATATAAATATTCCTACAAAACAAATGAGCTCTCACTCGGAGAGCTCATCCCGCTTTAACGGCTCTTTGAAATAATAGCACATTGGGTGTACAAATTAAAAGGGCAAATAGTATAAAATGAAGGAATGATTATTAATTTATTCAAGGAGTATTCTATGCGTCTATTAGTTCAACGAGTAACCGAAGCAAGCGTTTCTATAAATAGCAAAGTTGTCGGTTCTATCGAACATGGTTTTCTTGTTCTTATCGGCATCGCACAGGAAGATGACGAGCACATCGCCGATATCCTAATAAATAAGCTTCTGGGCTTGAGGATTTTTGCCGATAGCGAAGGCAAAACAAACCTCTCGCTGGAGAATTGTAACGCTTCCATTCTTCTTGTCTCGCAATTCACACTATATGCAAATTGCAAAAAAGGAAATCGCCCTTCCTTTGTTGAAGCCGCTCTTCCCGACAAAGCAAACTCTCTATATGACTATATTTTGAAAGAGTGCAGAGCCAAACTTGCAGGAACAGGCAAGGTAGCATCAGGAGTCTTTGGTGCTGACATGAAAGTAAATCTAGTCAACGATGGCCCTTTTACGATACTTCTCGATAGTGCCGACCTTATAAAATAACTTCGATTGAACTATCAACCTTAGCCACAAACTCGTTGCAATCCATTGCAGTTCCACCTATCGCACCATAGTGTGAAGGAAGAACGTACTTCGGCTTAATTGAATTAACCAAGTGTGCCGCCATATTTCCATCCATCGTATATTTGCCGCCAACTGGCACAACTGCTACATCACAAGTAACTGCATATGCTTCAGGAGTATCGTCCGTGTCTCCTGCAACATAATATCTCATCCCGTTTAATGCGATTACATATCCAACCCAATTTCTCTTCTTCTCGTGGAAAAGAGCCTGCAAATTATATGCGGGAACCGCCTCGAACTGAACGCCATTGGCAATACTTTCTTGACCGGGTTCAACAAAAACTATTCTCGAGGAATCATCACAACCAAAGTCTGGGGGGTAAACACTATCCTTCATACTCAAAGGAAAAACATAGATGGTGGTTGGCTTACTTACAGCCTTAATCTCTTTAGGATCATAGTGATCGCCGTGCTCGTGAGTAACAAATACTACATCAGCATCAGCCTTAATGCTTGACGCCTTTTTCGAAAAAGAAAGCATATACGGGTCAACGTATACTGTCTTCTCTCCGACTATTTTTGTAGCATTATGAATCAATACTTCGCAATTCGCTCTGTCCATTCTTGCGCCCTCACAAAAAATCAATCCAATTCAGCAAGAATACCATTGTAGAAATCCTCATAGGTCTCAAACGCCTTATACTGAGGATAATCCGCAATAATCTGTTCGGTGCTCCTAAATAGAAAACCTGCTTTACTTGCCTGAATCATTCCTAGATCGTTGAAGCTATCACCGGCTGCTATCGTCTCATAGCCAATTGACTGAAGCGCCTTGACAGTAGATAGCTTGGAATTCTCTATTCTCATCTTGAAGTCTACAATCTCCCCATCAGGCGCAACTTCTAATGAATTGCAAAGAATCGTCGGCCAGCCAAGCTTCTCCATCAAAGGAGTCGCAAACTGTGAGAAAGTATCGCTGATTATTACAACTTGAGTAATTGCACGAAGCTTATCAAGGAATTCCTTAGCTCCAGGAAGTGGATCTATCTTGGCGATAGTGTTTTGAATTTCCTTAAGACCAAGTCCGTGCTCTTTAAGAATACCTAATCTCCATCTCATTAGCTTATCGTAATCTGGCTCATCTCTTGTTGTTCGCTTAAGCTCTGGAATTCCACTTTCCTCAGAGAATGCAATCCATATTTCCGGGACTAAAACACCTTCTAAATCAAGACAAACTATATTCATTGGTACTCTCCATAATTTTTTTCCTTAGCATTATACAGTAATTTCTACCAAAATATCCTCAAAACCTACAATACAGCTCTCAAAATATCCATCGCCAGTCGTTCTTGGCCCACTTAAGACTTCAAAACCATCGCTTGCAAGCTTCGCCGTGGCCTCCTCGACTTTCTCTTTTGAGCCTAGACTAAAAGCCACATGCGTGTATCCATGTTTTTTTCGAGGTAAGGCATCTACCTTGCCTACTTCTGGCTCATTCATAAGCTCAAGCCTCGCCCCAGAATCAAACGAAATGAAGTACGAGCGAAACCCGCTTCTCTCATTATGATATCCGGAATTAGACTTACCATCAAAGTACTTCTCGAAAAAAATCTTCGCCCCTTCAAGGTCATCCACATAAACAGCTAAATGCTCAATTCTCATAACAGACTTACCTTTCTCTCTGATTTCAGAAAACCGCCTCTATTCCTTTCGACCTTCAAGAATATAGTTAAGCGGGAAGTTCTGATTATCCAAATGCTCGAAATTTGCTGAAATATCATATGTAAGTTCATGCATATTGGTTATCACAATCCCGATATTGCTCATGGCCCCAATTACCTCAGACAAAGGGTGAGTATAATCGGTGAACGTCTTTGACTCATATGACTTGCCAACCATATATCCCATGCCGCTATTTCCAATCCATTCGTGGTCAAAATATGAGTAAACGCAATTAAACGGATTCTTCTCGTCATGCTCCTCATCGCCTGGCGCCGCCAGCATATTTGTAAAAGGATGTGAGTCATGAATGATAATCTTGCCTCCGGCTTTTAAGCACTTCCCTACAATCGCGAAAAAATCCTTCAAGTCCTTAAACCAGCACATCGCACCAATTGTAATAATTATTGCATCAAACTTATCATTGTATGTATCGTCAATATCAAGAATGCTTGTAGCAATATACTTGCAATTAATACCGAGTTCTCTTGCCTTCTCATTCGCGAATTGAACCATGTTTTCCGCAATGTCGAATCCGTAACCTTCCTTAGCCTTCGCACTCTTTACAAGCGACATAAGCTCTCTTCCATTATTGCAACAGAATTGTCCTATCGTCTTGTCCTTAAAGTCGTACCTCTCAAGGACTTGCTTCATTTCATCGTAGAAAAATGCGTAATCCTCTCGTCTGATTTTCTCAACCAAGTCCGAGCCGTAGTCTTCTGACCTCAACTCAAAAGCCTCTTCCCATGCCTCTTTATTTCCCTTTATGTAGTCTTCCATAATAGTATTCTCCCTTTATGCCCGCGTAAGCCCGCGCTATTCTCTGAAATCTTCTCGAAAATCACGTCAAAGTCAGCTGTTTTGCTATAGTATCCCGTTCAGCTTCTCTCATTGTATCGTATTATCAGTGATTAAATAAATATTTCTGATATAATTTAACTCGCATTAAGCAAGTAACCATATTTGCATATTTAATAGGAGGGCGTTGTTCACTATGAAGACAGCAATCGTATATATATCAGCTCATCATGAAAATACAAAGAAACTGGTCGATTCAATAGCTGCGGCTAACGAAGTTGCTGTATTTGATGCGGCAAAAGAAGAGAGTATAGATCTTAGCAATTTTGACTGCATCGGTTTTGCTTCAGGAATAGTAAACGGTGATTTCTACCCTTCTTTACTGAGTTTTATGGAAGGAAAACTTCCATCTAATAAGAACGTGTTTTTTCTATATACTTGTGGGATGAAGCGTAAAGGCTATACAGAGAAAGCTAGAAATATTGCAATGAATAAGGAATGCAAAATTTTGGGCGAGTATGGATGCCTTGGCTTTGACACTTTTGGCCCCTTGAAAATGATTGGCGGCATCGCAAAAGGACATCCGACAGATAGCGAAATTAAAGAAGCAGTAGCATTTTTCACTTCAATAATAGAGGTGTGAGACGGAGAATCAAATTCTCGGCAAGAAGAGTTATAAAAATTCATACACATATATCTTTTCTCTGTGTACGCTTTTTTGCTTTTCAACAACATGTCGCAAGTATCGTTATCATTTTTTATATGTAACTTCCATGCTTTTCGAACTAGCTTTGCCTATTAAATAAAACAGGGTACCAAATAGTCTTTGATGAGGAAGTAGCGGGATGCCTCTCTCGTATACATGCTTTTTCCTGTAATCATCGGTATAGTAATCGCCATCCTTGGTTTCATACTTTGATCCTTTTACAAAATTTCCTGCCATGCCGCGAAAAAGATTATACGGAATCAATACATCAGTACTGGGATAGTGCATCCGTCCAGATTGAACATCTCGACAAAAGTCGGTTGATTTTTTATCTATTTTCTTTTGCGTTTTCGGGCTTATTTGGTAGTCATTCCAACTAAAAGCACTAATGGCTATCCCATAACATCGATTAAATCCCATTCCCGTTAAAGTTCCTGAAATGCTTTTTATCGTGGAGTCTCCACCTACCGCTCCAACAGTAGTTACAACTAAAGCTTTCTTTGTAAACCATAACGGTCTATGAAGTAGATAATTCAAATGGTCGAGGAAATTCTTGAGCAGTGCCGTCTCTCTCATATTAAAAGTTGTAGATACCACAATTACTCCATCGGCCCAGTTTATTTTCTCGATAAGACTTGTCATTATGTCTTTGTGTGGGCAGAATTCATTTCCTTTTCGAAAACAATTACTGCAGCCTAGACAAAAGGGCAGATTTACATCCAGAAGGTGAACCTCTTGAAAGGCACAACTCGAATCCAAAGTCTTAATGTTCTCCATAGCAGACTCCGCCACTTTCCATGTGTTTCCCCTATGCGGACTACCATTGATAAGTAGATAATTCAATTTGTGCCTCCCGATATTCCTTGAACTCTAGAGTCGACGTGAGGTTTTAATTAATTCTCACCATTTATTCTTATGAATAACTTCCTTAACGTCAAATTCTTTCTGTTCGACGATTCTCGCATCCTTTGCTGGCTTTCCTATTCCTATAAAGCAAGGCATGAGATAGTCCTTTGGAAAACCAAGTGTCTTCCTTGCCCACTCGCCTTCCATTCCTAATGGAATTCTAAGATTGCACGCTAATCCCTCCGCTGTCGCGGCCAAGAAAATATTCTCGATGCAACACCAAATTGAAGCTAAGCCGTTAAGATGCGACAATGAATCCGGATTCAAGATATCCGTTTTCTGCTTTAATAGAGGGATAATTACCAGCGAAGCATCAGCTAGCATACGATTTTGTTTTGGTACCGCATCTCTATAACAGTTTTGCTGGCATTTATCGGATAAATTCCAATCCCTAATTAAGTTTTCCATATCCTCTTCAGAGAATTCTTTTGGAATAAGCTGTAATAACTCAGTAGTGACTGATTGATCTTCGATTACAATAAAAGCCCAATCTCTCATGTGATCATTAGTTGGAGCTCTCATTCCTGCGCTAATGATTCTTTCCAAAGTGTCATCGTCGATTACATAATTCTCAAAATCTCTAATAGTACGCCTTTTGTTTACTGCTTCGTAAAAATCCATTGTAATCTCCTCTCGCATATGTCAATCAGAACTCTTTTCAATTCTCTTAGAACCAAATCCATTTTACTATAAGCAGTAATAGAATTATCCATATAATTATTATTGGAATTGAGTAGTACCACTTCTTTGGTTTCCCATCTGCCCACATTCC
>JAAYFK010000056.1 GCA_012728275.1 Clostridiaceae bacterium
CGACAGTACAAAGTCCCCCCTCTACTTGAAGCCTGGTACGCAACAAGTCTATCCTTCTTCAATGTTTTAGCCCAGTACGGAATTAAAGGTCTAAAAAGATTTTCTCGGTAGAGAACTTCTTGGTTACAGAATCAGCAATCACGCTAATTTCCAATTCTTCCAGTTTCCCAATACCATACCGCTTACTAAAGTCATCTTGATATGTGATGCTATTAATAAGCTTCTTCATAAGCCGTTCTTCATGTTTAGGATTATGAATCTCTGCCCGCAATGTCTCGCATTCCTCTATCTTATTTTCGAACTTCGGAATATATTCCAAAGCCCGGATAGGATCATCTCCAACTTCAACAAGTATCTGCAGATCTCTCAAATAGTGCAATAAATTTGCATAATATGTTTCAAAAATAGCAACCTCTTCTTTTTCCGCATCTTCTGCACACTCTTTGCACCTTCTCTGATCATCCACTTTTAAGAATAATCCATGTTTACCACATACGAAACATTTTCCCATACTTTACCTCCATCAATAATAATACCAGTTTTTGAATGGATTAATTTCTATTTATACTTATGAGTAATAGTTCTATAGTCACAACCCTACTATAAGAGTGGAATTAAGTTTGTTAATAAATCTGTTTCCTTTGAGATATTTAGTATATTACATTCAGCCACCCATTGTAAGAACTACTTTTGCATGTTTGCATCCCTTGTTCTTGCTACTACATCCCATTACAATAATACCTCGTGAATATGCAGTTCTGCAAAGAGGCTAACACCAAAATAGGACGCCAGAAATTCGTTTGTCGGGTTTGGTGCTTCAATATTATCTCTCTTATCCAATTCGCTCTCTCAACCCTCGATTTTAAAGAAACATCTAATCTGCTCTTTTATGAACCGATGTTATCTAATCTGACCACTCAACTATTATTTTAAATCAATCTCGATATGTTTTCATTGATGAATCTTATTGATGTTTTCAGTTCTAACCCAAAATCACAGAGAAACCCGATGCCCGAATATCAGGGTTTATCAGGATTTCGATGCCGCATCATATGACATCAATATTACCGTCTCAACGTGGCAAAAAGTGCTTGTTTTCTCCGTTGGATAAGTGTCATGGGACAAACGACAGACCTGATATTTCCAAATTTATCCATTCTCGTCCTCATCATCGTCAAAGCCAAGTAACATCTTGAATCTATTATTTCAAGAAGCGTTCAAATGATATATTTGGAAATAGAATGATAAAATTGAAGTAAGAGATTGAAGAACTCACTTATATACGTGTTTGACTACTACAGAGCAAACCCAGTCGGGAATGTCAAGAAGTGCAACATGAGTTGAGTGTGGCTTAATATGAGCGTATTGGTTTGTTATTTATTTGGCCTATATTATTCGCCGATAGAGTTATAACATATGAAGTTATTTACACCATATACAGGAAGGAAAATATGATTGTTTACTCAGGTTTGAAAAGTGATTTTTTGACTGCTGTTGTAGAGGATTCGATTGCAGCAGAAATAGAAGCGAATATTTATAATAAAATGCATCGAAGAAGTGCACAAAGTGAGTTTCGTTCTTGGGAAAACTCTTTGGAGTATATGTATAAGGTATTAAATGATGAAGCAATACCATTAAATTCAGGAATTGCCATTGAGTATAATATTCCACAGACGTCAAAGCGTGTCGATTTTATTATTTCTGGTTATGGTGAAAACAAAGATCCAAATGTTGTAATCATAGAACTTAAGCAATGGGATAAAGTAGATACGATAGATGGACAAGATGCCCTTGTTGAAACATATACAGGAGGTGCAGTTCGAAAAGTTGTACATCCCTCTTATCAAGCATGGTCATATGCAGCGATGATTTATGATTACAACCAAAATGTTCAATTAGAAAACATCGTTCTTCATCCATGTGCTTACATGCACAATTACAGAAAGACTAATCCAGAGAAATTAGAAGAAAACCAATATAAGAAATATGTGGATGATGCTCCCATCTTCGGAAGAGGTGAAGTTTCAAAGCTAAGAGAGTTCATTAAGAAATCTGTAAAAACGGGTGATGATAAGCAATTACTATACGATATTGATAATGGAAAGATAAAGCCATCTAAAAGTCTTCAGGATTCTATTAAGAGCATGATAGAAGGAAATCAGGAGTTTATCATGCTTGATGAACAAAAGGTGGTGTATGAAGAGATTTTATCAAAGTCATTAGAATGTATGGCGGATAAAAAGAAACGAACAGTCATAGTTAAAGGTGGTCCTGGTACAGGAAAAACCGTTGTGGCAATTAATTTGCTTGCTAAGCTTACAAACGAAGGCTTATTTGTGCAATATACATCCAAGAATAGTGCACCTAGAAATGTATATGCAAAGAAACTAACCGGACACAAAAAAAGTAGTATTAGTAATATGTTTAAAGGTGCAGGTTCCTATATTGATGCAGAAGCAAGTATTGTTGATACTATTATCTGTGACGAAGGACATCGTCTGACGGCGAAGACACAATTGGGACCTAAAATTGCAGGCGATAATCAGATAAAAGAGATTATCAATTCCAGTCTTTGCAGTGTGTTTTTTATAGATGAAAGCCAAAGAGTTACTTTAAAAGATATAGGAACTGTGAATGAAATTAAAAAATGGGCAGATCAATTGGACTCGCAAGTGATAGAGATGGAATTACTATCACAATTTAGATGTAATGGTTCTGATGGATACTTGGCTTGGATAGATGAGACGTTAGAAATACGAGAAACAGCTAATTTCGATATGAAGGACATAGATTATGATATAAAAATTGTCGATTCACCAAACGAAGTTCGAAATCTAATAATTGAAAGAAACAAAGTTCGTAATAATTCCAGAATACTTGCTGGTTATTGTTGGGAATGGTTAAAGGCACAGCAAAATAATTCAGAATATCATGATATAAAGATTGATGATTTTGAAATGAGTTGGAATTTGGGAAATTCATCAACATATGCAATAGATGAAAAATCCGTTGATGAAATTGGTTGTATACATACGTCACAAGGACTTGAGTTTGATTATGTAGGAGTGATCATTGGTGATGATATGAGATATGAGAATAATCATATTGTTACAGATTTTACAAAGAGAGCTAAATCGGATCAATCACTAATGGGAATAAAGAAGCTTTATAATGAAAATCCAGAAAAAGCATTAACAGAAGCAGATGAGATCATTAAGAATACATATCGAACATTAATGACCAGAGGTATGAAGGGGTGTTATGTGTATTGCACTGATAATAAGCTGGCAGAGTATTTAAAAAAGTGCTTAGAATAGAAAGAGTGAATAAATGACTGAAGAAACAATTAATAAAATTCTAAAATTTAGAGATGATAGAGACTGGAAGCAATTTCATAATCCAAAGGATTTAGCCATATCGATTTCCTTAGAAGCAGCTGAACTTCTAGAAGTGTTTCAATGGAGTGGCACTGATACTTCCAATAAGAGAAAGCAGGAGAAAATCAAGGAGGAGTTAGCAGATGTCGTGAATTATTGCGTGCTTATGGCTGATGCTTGCAACTTGGATTTGGATGAAATCGTTACTGAGAAGATAAGAATGAATGAAGAAAAGTATCCAGTAGAAAAAGCTAAAGGAAAAAGCAATAAATATTCAGAATTGTGAGGTATCAGGAACCTTTAGACGGCTTTTCTATTTGTGGAAACACACCAACCAAGCTCGTATTACAACTGAACTCTCTCAGTATCTCTCCTCATATTCTTTTCGCGCTTCCGCAGTCCACTTACGGACGAAATCGCTCTTAGCATCAGTATAGGCATCCCTGTTATGTTCATCCCTCTTCCATAAATCAATTTTCAGCAATTCATACTCTCTTGCGACTTCAGCATGTTCATTTAAGTAATCTCGAAAAAATAATTCATCATTATCTCCAGTATATCTGAGATGAATATGGTAAACCTTATCCACAAAGCCATCTTTGCTATAGCCTTCATTTAGCGAAATTCTATTTGCTTCTGTGGACATTCGGATTAGTCCGTTCTGTTCCAATAAGTACGAGACCTTTTCCATATCCGTACTTTGGGGGATTTCAACCATTACATCCACAATGTTTTTCGCCCAAATCCCATTTATCGCGGTACTTCCAATGTGACTGATACGGTCTACACAGCCACTTGTAAGTATTTGATGCAACCTGACTTCCATCTCTTTATAATCGTCTTCCCACTTATCATCATGCGGTACCAAAAAGATGGGAAACAAGTCCCACAGTTCTTCCAAAGTCATCTCTGATAATTCTTTACCCATTCTTTTCACCTATTACCATGGTTTGTTGTTTTTTTCAAGAATGCTAATATATAGATAATGATACACATCTAACGGGGGAACTTCATGTTAGTACTTTTACCAGGTATTCTTGGTTCGCTGCTTATTCTGATTGCCGTAGCAACGGTGTATGCAATCGGTGTAGTCATAAATAAAATTGCCCTATCTCTCCTATGTGCGAAGTATAAGGTGCGTTTGTGGGGCCTGCTTTGGATACCAAATATTCATGGCTGGATCGAAGGTGGAATGGTAAGCCGTCTTATTTCAAGAAAGGATACTCCCAATAGAGTATTTCAGATTCTATGGACACTAATTCATATAGCACCACTTGCTTGCTATATAGCCTTTTCTTTTGTGGCTCCTAGTCATTATGATCCGAAGTTTGATGAACTTAATTTTGTCTGGGAATGTATCTACTGCTTCACCCTTGTGTTAAAAGCGATATTTAGAACCATAGCACTGGCAAGAAATGGAAGAAAAATCGGTGCATTTGTATGGGGCGTGTTTTTATCTCCATTTTGGTCGTTTGGTTTGTTGAAGAATCGTAATAAGTGATTTCAATATATATGTCCTGTGTTAGAAGATATCCATCGGCCTCCGATTCTTTTCGATTACTCCGGAACCTTCTGATACAGCTTCATTGCATCTGCTGTTCCAAATGTTCTCCTGATAAGAGTCTCAAAATACTTCTTGAATAAGACTTCATC
>JAAYFK010000057.1 GCA_012728275.1 Clostridiaceae bacterium
TGCAACAACTGTTTTCCACATAATAATAGCTCTGTTCTTTCTAGCAGTTCTTTTTTGAAACAATTCTCCAGGTACATAATATTGTCCCGTCTTCCCGCATACATTTGACAGTTTAGTTGTAATGTTATCTGTTTTGCTAACTCCAAAAACAAATTTAAAATCCTCTATACACAAATTTCCATATTCGCGAATTAATTTATTCGCCTTTGTCCTTAGTCCTGACTTAGACATACCTTATACACCTCTCATTAATTCCTCTGTAGTTATTCCAAAGCCTTTTTCAATCTTCTCGATATTTCTGATAGAAACATTTCTTTTTCCATTTTCTATAGAAGAATAGTAAGTTCTATCCATATCTATCTGTAATGCAAATTTTTCTTGTGATATATTCATTGCCTCACGCAAAGATTTACATTTATTTCCAAATCTTATACAAATATCCATATATAAAAACCTCCAATTTATATTTTCCATTTTGATGTATATATATCAACGGACTATAAGTCACACTCGTGTATAAAAAAAGGAATGACACCCTGTCATCCCTTTGTTTTTCTAGATTATGAACTTTTTCTCAACTGTTTTTTTTGCACTAATACTATCATCTTGAATTTCCACTTCAAAGAACTCTATCTGCATCTGCTTCTTAATGCAGTATCTCATATGTTTAACAAACTCTTTATTTAACTTATCTGCATATATTACCTCAATATTATTATCCAATAATACAAATACATATTTTACAGAGAATCTTTGAGTTTTTAATAATCTTCTAAAATATTCCAATTGTCTTACAGTTCTTTCTCCAGAGTACATTGGAAATATTACATCTTTAGTATTAGCAATTATCCCTTTTACTTCACATACAATTTGTTCTCCGTTTTTATCTTTAATAAGCAAATCGGATTTATACGTATCTGATAGAATTCTTTCCTTTTGAACATTACACCCATTATCCTCGTAATATTCTGCTATAATCTTATTCAGCAAATTTAGATTAACCATAATCCAATGATTATCATCTGTTTCAACTGCACATAATTGATATCTTGTTTTTGCTTTTGGATTTTCGTTTTTTACAACTAAAACATTCTTGTCCTCTATCTCTATATATTTGCTTAATTTTGCAGAATTTGGCACATGTGCAAGTTCTATATTTCCATCTATATCAATCTCACAGAGAAATCTTCCTTTCAATTCTCGAAGAAACTTAGCCTCAATAAATTTACACTTCATTTATAGCACCTCATATGTTTATATGAATTTTCTATTGGCATACCATTTCTTCCGAAATATATTCAAAAGAATTATCAAATTGCAATTCATTTTTAATTAAGTTGTCATCAAGATATTTTTTTACTTTAGGATAATTATCTAGGTAAAAATACATTTGAGGAGCAGAAAACCCTTCAATGCTTTTTAATTCTTCCAAAGAAATCTTTGAAGTATCCTGAAAGGATTTTATTTGCATTACATAATTACTGTTTTTCATATATTTCGAAATTCTATCTCTCACCTCAGAAGTCTTGTATTTTTCATACCACTCTGTCAATGCAGTTCTATTACCCAATCGTATAATTCCCGTTATGCATTTTACTGGAGAACTAACATACATGTATGCCAGTATTTCTTCCTTCGGAAAAGTTCTTCGATATTCAAAAACTTTACTTCCAGATTTTATCCTAGCATAAACATCTGGTCTAAAACTTAATACCATCTCTCTCATTGCAAGACACCTCTGTTACTATTTCATAATAAAAGAAGGATAGAAGCTACCTTCCATCCTCCTTATAATACCTCGTTTGAGCATGTTCTCTTTAATTGGTCGCAATCTGGTCGCAATTCTCACAGCTCATAGCTTGAACCCCTAGTAAAATAAGGCTTTTACTTATCCAAACTCTTCATCGTTGGGAACAACAACACGTCCCTAATCGAAGCGCTGTCAGTCAGAAGCATTACAAGTCTGTCAATTCCCATTCCCATACCGCCTGTTGGTGGCATGCCGTACTCAAGGGACATGCAGAAATCCTCATCTATGAGGTTAGCTTCGTCATCACCCTGCTCACGTTTCTTGAGCTGATCTGCAAAACGCTCGCGCTGATCGATAGGATCGTTCAGCTCGGAATAGGCATTCGCGTACTCGCGTCCGTCGATGAAGAGCTCGAAGCGGTCTGTGAGAGTTGGGTCGTCGTTCTTCTTTTTCGTGAGAGGAGAAATCTCGATTGGGTAGTCACAAATAAATGTTGGCTGAATGAGGTTCTCTTCAACAAATACTTCGAAAAAGAGATTTAGAATCTCGCCACGGCGTAGGTGTGCTTCAGGCTCCAATCCCTTGGACCTTGCCGCCTCAAAAGCCTCAGCGTCAGTCTTAATGTTTGAGAAATCGATACCGCTATATTGCTTCACAGCGTCTGTCATGGTGACGCGGGCAAATGGTGGCTTCAGGCAGAACTGCTTTCCCTGGTATTCGATATCGCATGTGCCGTTTACCTTCATGCAGCAGGAAGCAATCATGTTCTCCGTTAGCTCCATCATGCCGCGAAGGTCCGTGAAAGCCTCATAGCACTCGATTGTCGTAAACTCTGGGTTATGCTTAATGTCCATGCCCTCGTTGCGGAACAGACGGCCTATCTCATACACGCGCTCGAAGCCGCCAACGATAAGTCTCTTGAGGTAGAGCTCCGGAGCGATTCTCATGAACATGTCAATGTCCAATGAATTGTGGTGTGTCACGAAAGGTCTTGCAGTAGCACCGCCCGGTATTGTGTTAAGAATTGGCGTCTCAACTTCGATGTAGTTACGATCGTCCATGAAACGACGTATTTCTTTGATTATTGCGGAGCGCTTTTCGAAAGTGTCCTTAACAGAAGGATTAATTATTAGGTCAACGTATCTTTGTCTGTACTTTAGCTCCATGTCCTTGAGGCCGTGGAACTTGTTTGGCAATGGGCGCAAAGCCTTGGATAGAAGCACGTAGGATGTTGTGCGAATGGAAATCTCGCCTGAATGAGTTGTGAAGACCTCGCCTTCGACACCAACAATGTCTCCGATGTCAAGCTTCTGCCAAGCCTTGTATGCGTCTTCGCCTAAAGCGTCGATCTTGGTGAAAGTCTGAATCTTGCCTGTTCTATCATGAAGATCGCAGAAACTAACCTTGCCCATGCCTCTCTTGGAAAGGAGTCGGCCTGCTACAGCAACGACCTTGCCTTCAAGCTCGGCGTAGTTGTCCCTGATCTCGTTCGTGTGATGTGTGACGTTGTAGGTCAATTGCTCAAAAGGGTTCTGCCCGTTGTCCTTCAAGACAGCAAGCTTGTCCATACGAACCTGCATTTGCTCGATGATTTCGGATTCGGTGAGCTGAACTTCTTCCTCGGGGTTAATCTTCTTTACTTCGTTATTCTCCATGTTGGCACTCCTAAAATCTCAAGGCGAATCGTCGCCTGGTTTTGCTTCTCTTTTCGAAAAAAAACGCGTGAATTCAAACTCGCGCGCTTCTTCTGCAAGACTGGGTCAAATTAGCTAGAGGCTAATCACTTGCCAATCTTGATAATTTTGTATTTAAGCGAGCCCATTGGCGTCTGAACGTCAACTACTTGGCCCTTCTTCTTGCCAATTACACTTTGGCCGATAGGCGAATCGATGGAAAGACGACGGTTGAAGATGTCTTCCTCGTTAGCATTAACAAGATAATATTCGATTTCTTCCTTTGTCTCTTCGTCACGAAGAACAATTGTTGAACCTAGAGAAACCTTCGTTGTGGAGAGGTCATCCTCATCAAGAACAGTTGCATTCTTAAGAAGTGCTACAAGCTCTTGAATACGAGCTTCGTTCTTTGCCTGTGCTTCCTTAGCATCATCGTACTCGGAGTTCTCTGACAAGTCACCCTGTGCACGTGCTTCGTTAAGTCTCTCGGAAATCTCAGCTGCAGTTACAGTCTTTCTCTCAGCAAGTTCGTCTTGTAATCTCTTCAAGCCTTCGACGGTATATATATTCTTCTCTTCATCAGCCATGTTAAACACCTCTTCATTATTGTTTCCAAAATCACTATATTGTAATGCCTTTTATTTAAAGACGCAAATAATAGTTATTTAAGCCATACTTTTCGATTATCTGACGATTATCTTCCTACTCTGTCGTTTTCCTTCTGAATAACGTCATGAGCGCCGCCTTCGACAATAGATGTCGAAGATACAACAACAAGACGAGCCTTATTCTGGAACTCCTCGATACTAGAAGAACCGCATGAGCACATTGTTGCCTTAATCTTAGCAAGGGATGTGTCTAGGCTATCCTTAAGCTTACCAGCATAAGGAACATAGGAATCTACACCCTCCTCGAAAGCCATTTTGCCGCCAGCACCGCCGTCATCATAACGCTGCCAGTTACGAGCTCTGTTGGAACCCTCGCCCCAATACTCTTTAACGTAGCCGCCATTAACGATAAGCTTACGTGTAGGAGACTCGTCAAATCTTGCAAAATAACGACCAAGCATCAGGAAGTCAGCTCCCATAGCTAGTGCCAATGTCATGTGATAGTCGTGAACGATACCACCGTCGGAGCATAGAGGAACATACATTCCAGTCTTCTCGAAGTATTCGTCTCTTGCCTTTGCTACTGCTAGAACTGCAGAAGCCTGGCCACAGCCGATACCCTTTTGCTCTCTAGTGATACAAATTGAACCGCCACCGATACCAATCTTAATGAAGTCGGCACCAGCAGCCACTAGGTAATCAAAACCCTCTTTATCTACAACGTTACCAGCACCAACTGGGGTATCAGGATAATTAGCCTTAATCCACTTTAGTGCCTTCTCCTGCCAAACTGAGAATCCATCAGAAGAGTCAAGGCAAAGAACGTCAGCGCCTGCCTCAATCAAAGCTGGAACTCTTTCTTGATAGTCACGTGTATTGATTCCGGCACCAACCATCATCTTCTTCTCGTCGTCGAGAAGCTCTAGTGGGTTAGCCTTATGTGTCTCATAGTCTTTTCGGAAAACAAGACCAACCAAGCATCCATCGTCATCAACGATAGGGAGCTGGTTGACCTTACTATCCCAAATAATATCATTTGCTTCCTTAAGAGTTGTTCCCTCAGGAGCTGTAATTAATTTCTCAATAGGGGTCATGAATTCCTTAACCTTAGTGTCAGGACTCATTCTAGTTACACGATAGTCTCTTGTTGTTACAAGACCTAAAAGCTTGCCATTTGCTGTTCCATCGGAAGTTACAGCAGCTGTGCCATGTCCCTTCTCCGCGCGTAATTCAACTACTCTCGCTAACGTTGATTCTGGAGTTACATTGTAATCAGATACAACGATTCCTGCCTTATGCTTCTTAACCTTCTTGATCATCTCGCACTGTTCAGCTATTGGCTGAGATTGGAAAATAAAGGAAATACCGCCGCTTCTAGCTAACGCGATAGCCATTCCAGAATCAGATACTGATTGCATTACAGCTGACACCATAGGAATATTGATGTGTAGCTTTGGCTCCTCCTTACCCTTCATGTATTTACATATAGGTGCAGACAAGTCAACCATATCAGGTGTATTAGCTTCAGTAGTTAGATTAGGAACTAATAAATATTCACTAAATGTACGCGATTCTTCAGAGAAGATAGTTGCCATAAGAAACCCCCTCAAATTAATAATATGCATATCATATTATCATAAGAGGAGGTCTATAATCCATATGAATTTTGTCGCATTTTGCGTGGTTCAGCCCACTTCTTTTGGTCGAAATAGAGACTATTATTTGCTTGTGATACTCTTATTTTTCGAGAACAGGCCAATAGCACCTGAGAATATACATAGAACTGCAATAGTAATTACTGCTTCAGGCAACATGAAAGAGCCGTTATAAGTAATTGAGTAAACCCAAACATTCATTTCACCGGCATACTCAGCGTAGAAGATGACGCCTGAAATTACAGAACAAGCAAACCTCAAAACAAAGCCAGCTAACACTAGTAAAGACGCCTTTATGAGGTTAACCTTGTGCAAGCGCTTAATAGGGGAAGATATCGCTTGGCGAATATCAAGCGCAGGAGCCGCGAAACCAGCTATACCCACACAAGTGTAAGCGAGAATGTAGTCAAGCACTACTTGCATCGGGAAAAGCAAATATCCGCCAATAAGCTGCAGCAAGCTAAATACAAAGCAAACTACGAAGCCCCAAATCGGGCCAAAGCATAGGCAGAAAAGAATTAGTGGCAATGTCGCTGCAGGTGTAATCGTTCCACCCATCGGCATTTCAAAGATTTTGATCTGCGACAGAACAAAGCTCAGAGCCAGGCAAATTCCGCCTGTTACAATGCAAAGAATCCTCTCTTTGTTCGACGACGACATTCTTGGTGATGATTTTGACATAAAAAAACCTCCTTAAAGTCTCATGTCGCCTGACGGTAAGAAAGACCTAGGAGATGTCATGTCCAATAAGGACAATATGTAAAATCCCTCCGCCGGCATTATCCGTTCAGGTTCTACGGGTCGACGCCTTCGCGCCCTCTCAGCCGGTTACCCCAGCTCCCCGTTTGTTTGTTATTAGAGCTCTTTTAAGCTCGCCCCGATACTACTACAATCGACCTTGTTTTGCAAGAAGAATAACGCATTGTTCGATAAACTTCGTTACTTCTTTCTCATATAGTTCCGTCGCCGTATCGTAGCACATCAAGTGTCTGGCACCCGGAATTGTAATCATACGCTTTGGAGATCTTATGTTGTCGTATATTCTTCTCGAAAACTCCGGAATAGCGATGATATCCTCGGTGCCTTGGAATATTAATACAGGAACCTTAATTCTCCCTGCTCTAGGCGCACAATCGCACAAACTCATATCCATTCCAATTGTCTTTTTCGCGCAAAGCCTTAGCCACAGCATGATAGGAGCAATAAGCACGCCGAATTTTCGCTTGCCATAGTGATAAAGCGCATTCTCGGCACTATCGTAAGGACAATCTGCAATAATACCAGCGACATTAGAAGGCATATCATTTTGCTGTGCTGCAAGAAGAGCGGCGGTAGAGCCCATGCATCTGCCCAAAATATAAATTCGACAATCAGGCCCAACTTGTCTTTTTACAAAATCTATCCAGCTAAGCAAATCGACGCTCTCAAATAGTCCATACGTGCAATATTTGCCTTCGCTCATTCCGTGCGCTCTTTGATGCGCTATCAAGACATGACATTGGAAAACCTTCATTAGTAGCTTCGCATAACTACCCATCTCTGAAGGATGCTCGTCGCGCCCGTGCAAAAGAATAACAACATTCTTGGTCGTCTTATCGAAAGAAGGTCTATAGTATCCTGCAAGCTTAACCTTATCAAAAGCTTCAACTCGCACATTCATGAATTCAATTCTATTAGCGTAGAACCAATTGCGTCCCTTGCCATTAATCGTGCTTTGGTCGATATTCAAAGGTGATCTGTCAACCGCTGGAAGAGGTTTTGGCCTTAAGAAAGCCTTCTTAAACATCTTCGTTGACAAATAAACGTATCCTAAGAACAGCAGCGCAAGTAAAATAACAACGCCAACGCTAATAAACACTGGAAGTAATGATTCTAAATCTATCTTCAACAAATACACGACAGCTTGCTATCCTCTCCACTACTTAACAATTCAACGCCAGTCTCCGTAACAACTACATCATCTTCTATTCTAAATCCTACGCCCCACTCAGGTATATATACTCCTGGCTCCACCGCCAAACAATTACCTGCCTCAAAAGGACTTGTCCTTGGACCCACATCATGAACATCCAGACCCAAGTGATGTGAAGCTCCATGCCAAACATAACTAGACGCTTCAATCGGCGAACTCTTGCTCTTGCTATTGCAATTAATATTACTACTGTTGCTCTTACCTTCGTTCCTGCCCAAGTCCTGATTCAATAACCAACTCGTAACCGCATCTGAAAGCTCTTTATTAAGCTCGTCAAAGGTAACGCCTGGGCGGATAAATCCGAACGCTCTTTTTCGCAAATCCTGAACCAGCTCGAGAACCTTCTCTTGCGCCGGAGTTAATTCCTCAACAAAGCAAACTCTGGAAATATCAGCACAATATCCATCAAATCTCGCGCCCACATCAAATTGAACATATCCATTATCTCGAACTATACCCGCCTTTGACAAATCAGGCTTTGGATGATGCAAACAAAAAGAGTTGCCCTCATTAGCAACAATCGTCTCAAAAGCTGGAATCAAACTACCACGAATACTCATCTCATATTCAATGCGACTATAAAGCTCAAGCTCACTAACCCCAGGCTTTATCAATTGCTTCGTCGCCCTAAACGCTTCCTCTGTAATTCTTGCGGCCTTCCTAATTGCCTCAATCTCGCAAGGCATCTTAATCATGCGCATGGAAATAAGCTCGTTCTTTATATCAACGAGGCACTCATCTCCCCTTACCGCTCCTACATTCTGCGCGAAAAGCCTAGGAGTCTCCATAATCGAAGATCCGTCGCTTGCGATCCTAAACGTGTTGTCTTGGATTATTGCATATGCCTCGCTCTCGAAAAGCTTAATATCCCTAATCTCATCAACGCCACTAATCTCAGCTGCCTGAGACGCACTAATCACCTTGCCACGCCATCTGTCTTCAAGTGCAGTATGACTTGCAATATAAAGAGTCTCCTCATAGTCGTCGTTGTTCCTTTTTATTAACACAAGAATAGCGCCCGGCTCATCAATGCCAGTCAAATAATAAAAATTTCTATCGGGAAGGAACTTGAAGTCCGTATCAGCTGACATTTGCCTATTCTTACCAGCAAACAAGAATACCGCAACATTATCCGGCACCTTACTCATCAGCTTCTTCCGGTTATCTACAAAAAACTGTCTCTCCAAAATTAATTACCTGCTCCAGATCGAACATTGTATTCATCAAACAAAATCGTATTGTTGATGTATCCCAAAGTCGCACCTGGGGACTTCCTAATTAATCCTGGATTACCAATTACAATTGATCCATCCGGCACATCGAAGTTTACGTATGCGCCAGGAGCAATCAAAACATTATTACCAACGCGAATCTTACCAACAATTACAGCATTCGCACCAATCCAAACATAATTACCGATATCAGGAGCACCCTTACGCTTGCCTCGGAACTGCGTTCCAATAACTACTCCCGTCGATACATTAACATTGTGGCCAAGAACTGCCTTAGGATGAATTATTACTCGACCAAAATGTGCAAGGTAAAAGCCCTTACCGATCTGAGTGTCGTATGGAATCTGGAATCCGTACTTACGCGATAGTCTGTCTAAGCGAAAAGAATTAACCCTGAACTTAGCAATAGTAAAATACTTTAAGAATCCATCATACTTAGGAATCTGTCTATAATAATATTGTGTCCTTCTGAATACACTAATATAAGAAAACTCAGGACTCGTCGCCCTCTCCTGAAGATATGTAGTATAAATACGCTTAAATCTACGATTATTACCCGTATATCTAAACAAATCGCTATATACTATGTCCTTCAGCTCATCGTTCATCCTTACACCTCTTCTTAGCTCTTATGCAAAATTTTAATGCATTTTGTCCATTAACTCAAGACATTATTACTTCAATTGGTTTTTAATTGTGAAAGCTTGACTTTTGCCTTCACTGTCTTTATATTTCTAGTGTCCGGAGAGCTGTCCGAGTGGTCGAAGGTGCGACTCTCGAAAAGTCGTGCACAGCAATGTGCCTAGGGTTCGAATCCCTAGCTCTCCGCCAACAATGCAGTCAGATTTATTATCTGGCTGCATTTTTATTCAACATTCATATAAGAACGCTAATCTTCGATACAACTCGTATCGGGATTAGCGTTCTTATTTTGGACTCCCGCCGCCTAATGATCTTGATTTCAAGGCTTTTTGTCGACTTTTAACACTTAGTAGCCACATTAATTGCTCCGGTACGTTTCAAGTGCCATTTTTTTCGAATCACGGTAAGAAGCGCCGCAACTAATATTAGAAGAACGCCGAACAGCGCGACAAGCTCCCATACGTCCGCGTCAGAAAAGCTTCCGTCGGATAATTTAAGAAGCGGAGAGAAGAAATAGTAAGTCGGGAACAACTTCTGAATCCAATCTGGAATCGACGGGAAGAAATTTAGGATGGCGGGTGCATACATCAGAAGCATCAAGCTCTGGGTCAGGGTGGTAACCGACTTCATGTCTTTTGAAATTACTCCGATGATACACCCCAAGCTCGACGCGGAAAGGGCGACGACTGCCAGAACAAGCATCAGAGGTAACGTATTTAGAGACAGACTTCTGTTCAGAAAAA
>JAAYFK010000058.1 GCA_012728275.1 Clostridiaceae bacterium
ATGGAATCCTGGAGCCAGTTGTAATTGAGAATAATCAGATAGTAAGTATGACTCTCGGATGGAGATAAAATCTTTGTTGTAATTCATTTTTGACCACCAAATGTGATGGGCGATGCTGAAAAGTATCGCCCATTTGCTTTCGAGCGCCTTTTTGATTCAGGGCATTTTTACCATCCGTTTTGGCTATAAAGCGTATCATTTGATACGCGTTTTTACACCTCATATTTGTAGTTCGTTTTCTGGTGTACCCAGAATGTACCCAGAAAGCAATTTAGTCCCGCTTCTCAATTACATAGTGTCTTTGATCAATATGCAGTCCTTTACAAACAGCTTTTTCTGTTCTTCGTGTTAACCGGATCACGAGACCGCTGATTTTGAACCGGCAAAGAGGGAGTGTTATTGCCTTGTGCCGGTGGCTGTTTGGGTTGATTTGAACCTTGATTATTGCTCATTCGTGCATCCTCCTTAAAGCATATACATTATTATCGATGCAGTAAAACTTATCACAACACTTCCAATAGCAAAAAAGAAAAATATCAATGATAAATGAATTAGAAAGGCTCTACGATTGTTAAGTTCTTCTTTATGAACCTGAAATTTTTCCAGCGCATCTATTTGAGCACTAATACGATTCTTTTCTTTCAAATAGTATTCTCGATTTTTCGAATTAAGAACTGCTTGCTTGACAGCAGTAATGTTTCCAAGCGCAACTTTCTTCCATCTCCATGTGGCAATGGAAGCCAGCACAAGACTGACCATCAAAAAGAAACATATAATGCTACTTACTACAAAGAAAAATGATTCAGGTATTTGTCCTCTGTGATCTATCACTATAGGTAAAGCCATGAAAAGTGCAGCCGTCATAAAGGAGAATGCGGCTTGCATTTGACCAGATTGCTGAACTAAGTCTTGTTCTCTATGATTCTCAAAGTCATATTTTTCAGTAGCCAAATCCAAAACATATCTATACAACTCGAGTTCATCGTCAGTCACTTGATTACCGCTTGTATTTGCATTCGGCTTAGATTTTGCCTGTGCTTTTGTTTTGTTGGATTTGTTCCTACGGTTTGTCATACTTTCTTTCCTTCCGTAAGAGCTTGATACATCTTCATTAGCTCAGCAACAATCTCCGGCTCTTCCATTTCAGTGGAAAAACCGTATGCATTTATGACAGCTTTGTTATTGGCGTCATGCGCCTTTCTGAGTTCAAATGGCATTGCGGTAGGATCATAGAGATCCGCAAGACTACAATCAGGATAAAGTTCTCTTGCATCAAGTATCGATTGTGCAGCCTTCTCTATAATCTCTTTTTGTTTTTCAGTAGGTTCAGGCCACGGGAAATTGTTGTAAACAATATCTTTGGAATATCGGTAATCACTTTTGAGTCTGCCCGCAACCACTCTCATCCATGCCATATGAACACTAGATTCCAGTATTCCAAAGTGATAAATGCATGCATTGGGGATAAGTTTTACGAGATTACTGCAAAGAATATCAGGTGTCATAAATCCCATCGGGATATATTCTCTTCGCTCAGAAGAAACCTCTGGGACTACTATATATGTTGATTTCGGCATATTCTCAACATGAAAACGAGTTGGTTTATCCGCAAGTTTTACTGTTCCAGCACTTGGGCTTCCAAGGCGGTATTGTCTTACTGCATCAACTCTTTTCATGCAGTTGGGCATCTTGCGAAGCTCTGAAGGAGAACATTCGCCAAGCCATAAGCAATATCGAGGGCTCCTGCTAATAAATTCCTGTGATCCATACCATTGTCTAAAATACGGGGACGAAGCAGGTTCAGATTTAATAAATACCTCCATTTCCTCTTTGGTAAACAGGTAATTACCATTATCAATTGGTTTATTTCCTATACCAATCTCCGGTATTTTACACAAAGGCTTACTTCTGCTTTCGACGAAAATATCTTCCGCATCAATTAAATATCCGTTAATGTTTTTAACAATGTGAGGATTATCATCATATATAATCTTTGGTTTGTTACTGGGCGCAATACTGAATCCAATAATAACACAATGGACATGAGCTTTAATTGCCGCCTCACTATCCCAAATGAACGTTCTGTAAGCAAAATCTATATGACAACCTTGAGCAAACAATGGCTTCCAAAGATTGGCAACAGTCTCGCCCTGTGAAACCGAGTTAGTTGATACAAGAGCTGTGCGTACATTAGTACCCTGCATATATTCAACGGCTTTCTTGTACCAGCATGTTACATAATCAAGGTTGCCGACATTTTTCCAGTCATTTCCAAAGATCGAAATAACATCATCCTTTTGACTTTGGGACATAACTCGTGCACCAATAAATGGTGGGTTTCCCATAATATATGAACACTCTGACGGTCCTAAAATATCTTTCCAATTGACACGAAGTGCGTTACCTTCCACAATATTCACATAAGATTTCAGTGGGAGAAAACTCAAGTCATGGTAAACAATAGACTTTGTTTCCTCTAACATCTGACTTTCAGCAATCCAGAGAGCCGTCTTAGCAACAGAAACCGCGAAGTCGTTGATTTCAATCCCGAAGAACTGAGAAAGATTGACTTTAATAATACTGTTTTCAGTTCCAAAATCACCCAAAAGAATCTGATTAGGATTAATTGATCTATCAAGTTCTGTAATATCCTTTATTACTTCGTTCTCAATCTTTCGAAGAGATAAGTAAGTTTCAGTAAGAAAGTTTCCTGAACCGCAAGCAGGATCAAGGAATTTAAGCGAGCCAAGTTTATTTTGATATTCTTGAAGTTTCTGGCGCTTAACATTGGGTTGCTTTGAATCACTGATAGTCTTGTATTCTTCCTTAAGATCATCAAGAAACAGTGGATCAATCACCTTGTGAATGTTCTCGATTGACGTATAGTGCATGCCACCTTTACGTCGTGTCTCTTGATTAAGGGTACTCTCAAATACAGCACCGAAGATAGTAGGAGATATCTCAGACCAATTAAAGTCTGATGTTTCTGCCATCAACTTCTGTGTCTTTTCATCTATCTGAGGAATGATTATATTGCGATCTGCAAATAAGCCGCCATTAACGTAAGGAAATGCTAGCAATTCAGGCTCATCAGTACGATCACGTTCTTCTTCCTTGGTGTCAAGGATACGGAAAAGGTCTTTAAGACCATTACGTAGGTGCTTGGGATTAAAAGATGATACATAATCACGGAACTGATATTTCCCGAACAATTCTGCATCTTCTGCATAATAGCAAAATACAAGTCGTACGCAAAAAAGATTAAGACTTCTGTATTCTTCCTCTGTCGGTTCTCCGGGATAAAGTGATAATAGGGCATCATAAACTTTGCCGATACGATCTCCGGCTTCCTGTGATACCTTCAGTTCACGACGTATCTGCTCAACTTGAGGGTCAAAGAGGAACTGAAGCATCGGATAATCCTTATCAAGATTCTTAAGACATATCTTGATTACATCTTCTTCCGGTTTGCGCTTCTCCATATCAAAGACCCATATTTCTTCGAAGTTGGATGTAACGA
Source organism: Clostridiaceae bacterium (assembly GCA_012728275.1). Taxonomy (GTDB): domain Bacteria; phylum Bacillota; class Clostridia; order Saccharofermentanales; family Saccharofermentanaceae; genus Saccharofermentans. The sequence goes on from JAAYFK010000058.1 coordinate 3,521, forward strand.
TCCATCTGGCTTTCTCGCTACGGGGAAGACCATTGTCGTACATCTTAGCTTGTTCATATGGAGTCATGCCGTTATGCCCGGCTTGAGGTTTATCCAACGCAATGCCTAAGCTTTTTTGTTCAATTATGATGTTGGTTTCTGGGATATAAGCGTCAATCCTCTTGGTGTTACCATCGGGACCGATGACTTTCTTCTGGAAGTCAATTCGATCGGTAACATCGGATTGTCCGAACACATTCTGAAACAGGTCTATCCAATAGGAACGATCATCTTCATCTTCCTTACCGCGACCATCCCATTTCTCAATAAATTTCTTTAAGCCCTGCTTATCAACAGAAATCGCCATGCCGACACCTCTTTCCGTCCCTTCATGACCGTGCGAAAGAAGTTGTGAAGGGATTCCCTTGAACAAATATATTATATCATCATATGTCTATATGGCATTCAAATAAATGTGGGAAAGCCCGATAAACATTGCGATTCATCGGGCTCCCACATCTACATTTCGGTCTTACAAAGATTGACTGATCTTACAATTCGAGATCATGTTTTATTCTCTTCTCCAATTCGAACATTATCCCTAGACTATACCACCCACGTATAGAAAATGCGTCATCATGAGGAAATGGTTCACTTCTACAAAAGCTGTTTGAATCAGGAACACTAAGCAAAAATCTCATATTGTTCATTGTATA
>JAAYFK010000059.1 GCA_012728275.1 Clostridiaceae bacterium
AACTATATGACTAAGGAACAATGGTTGGCAAACAGGTAGAGTCGAACACTTATCTGGATCCAATTTTTAGAATCCCTGCGCATCTAGCCAGACGGACATCTGCTTTTCGCGCTCACTTCGGGAAACTTCGTCTTTGGAATACCGTCCAAGAAGATTCGTCGCTTTGATTTGAACTCGGCTTTCTTTTTTTCGAGGATTATATAAGTATTACTAGATATTAATCTATAAGAATTTGTTATAATTATTTTAGAAAGTTAGCAAGTTATTTTAATTCAAGTAAAAGTTCATTTAGTGGTAAATGGAGGTAAGTATGAGTTTATATCAGATCAGAGTTGAAGATATGAATAATAGAGTTCATTTTTTCGAGGAATATAAAGGAAAAGTTCTGCTGATTGTAAATACAGCCACAGAATGTTTTTTTACCCCACAGTACGAGGAGCTCCAGGCGCTTCACGATAAGTTTCACGAGCGCGGTTTTGAAGTGTTGGATTTCCCGTGTAATCAATTTGCTAAACAGGCACCGGGATCGGTTGAAGATATTAATAAGTTCTGTGTTGAAAAATTCAAGACAACATTCCCTCGATTTCAGAAAATAAATGTAAATGGAAAAGATGAGTCAATTCTATACACTTATCTAAAACGACACGAGAAAGGTTTGTTTAATCAATCGATTAAGTGGAATTTTACTAAGTTTTTAGTTGACCAAGAAGGACGAGTAATCAGACGATATTCACCTCGTGTTAAGCCAACTAAGCTTGCTCAAGATATAGAGAAGCTATTACAAGCAAACAACCAATAGGAAGTACTAAAGGAGATACTATATGTTTTTAGCAATTAAGGAATTGAAACATTCTAAGACGAAATTTGCACTAATCATTGCAGTTGTCTCTCTTATTAGCTATTTAGTATATTGTTTAACTTCTTTAGCTAATGGGCTTGCTTCATCCTATACTAATGCAGTTGAAAAGTGGCACGCAGATCAGGTTGTATTAACGGTTGATGCGAATGATAATTTGATGATGTCCTTTATGGGACAGGAGGATTTTGATGCGGTTGACGCAAATGGGTCAAAGGCAAGAATAGGTTTGTTTCCTGCGGTTATTAATGACCCTTTGGCAGACAACGTTCTGGATTCAAGACTTGATGTGTATTTCTTAGGTATTGATGATGATAGTTTCATTAAACCTTCTGAACTTGAAGATCTTACTCTAACAGGCAACCAAGTTATTGTCGACGAAGAACTGAGAAATGAAGGGTATGAAGTAGGAGATGTTTTTGGTGTCACTGGAAGCACCATGCAATATGAAATTATAGGGTTCTCTTCAAATACTACATATCAAACGGCACCTGTCGTGTTTATGAGTTTGGATACGTGGCAGGAATATCGTTATGGCTCATTCAACACGCCGAATCTATTTAGTGGCGTCGTAGTTAAGGGTGAGACTAGTGATTTACCGAGTAATTTATTGAGTTATACAACAAAGGATTTTATTGCAACCTTGCCAGGATATACTGCTCAAGTATTAACGTTTTCAGTTATGATTGTTTTCCTAATTATTATCACAGCATTTGTATTAGGAATCTTTATCTACGTTCTTACTATTCAAAAAACAAGTATGTTTGGTGTAATGAAAGCGCAGGGCATTTCGAACGGTTACATTAGTTTGTCCGTTATCGTTCAAACATTTCTACTAGTATCTTTTGGAGTAGTAATTGGCTTAGTCTTGACAACATTGACGGGGATTTTTCTATCAGATGTGATTCCTTTTGCGGTTAACCTCATGTTTTATTCATTGATCACAGCTGCGTTTTTCTTGTTTGCGCTTTTTGGAGGATTATTCTCAGTAAGTGCTGTGTTGAAGATAGACCCACTAAAGGCCATCGGAGGTTAATATGAAACTATTAATAGAAATGACTGGTGTGACCAAAGATTTTTTGCAAGGCGATAATGTCATTAGAGCACTGAAGGAAACAAATTTCACTGCTTATGAAGGTGAGCTTATTGGAATTGTTGGCCCGTCTGGATCCGGTAAGTCTACATTTTTGACTATTTTAGGTGGATTGCAAAAACCGACAACAGGAAGAGTCCTGTTAAATGGTAAGCCATTTAGCGAGCTTGATATAAATGAGAAGTCTAAGATTCGTCTAGAAAATATTGGCTTCATACTACAAGCTTCTAACTTAATCCCATTCTTAACTATTAAGGAGCAGATGATTCTATACAACAAAATAACCAAGACAAAAGTCAATCAGACATGGATGAATGAACTTTTCTTGAAGCTCGACGTTGAAAAGATTAAGAATAAATACCCTAATGAATTATCAGGTGGTGAAAGACAGAGATCAGCGATTGCTAAGGCATTGTATCACCAGCCTTCCGTTATTTTTGCTGATGAACCAACAGCAAGCCTGGACACAAATAGGGCATTCGAGGTCGTTAAGCTTTTAGCAAGAGAAACCAAAGAGCAAAAGAAAGCAACCATAATGGTAACTCACGATGAAAGAATGCTAGAGTTTTGCGATAAAGTATATGTAATAGTTGATGGAGTACTAAGTGAAAGAACTAGCACATAGCTTGGAGACATTCGTACAGTTGATCTTGATTTTGGTATTGCATAGAGATGGTAATACATGGGGTATATGAATGAAGATAGAGGATAAGATTCAATTTGGCAAATACGTCTGGCGTGTGCTTGCAATTGAAGATGACAGGGCTCTGATTATTACAGATAAAATTATTGAGCAGCGTCCCTATCATAACAAGTATGTCGATATTACTTGGGCGGATAGCTCTCTTCGTGAATACCTCAACACTGAGTTCTATAACAGTTTTTCGAAAAAAGAGAAAGATAGAATTATCCCTGTAGTCAATAAGAATCCTGATAACCCTTGGTTTGGTACTCTTGGCGGACGCGATACGGAAGACAAGGTCTTTATTCCTAGTCTTGAAGAGCTTGCGTGCAAGTATTTTGGAGATAGCAGTGCTTTGTTATATAACCCGAGAAAGAACCAAAGGTATTGGTATGAGCGAAAAGATAAGAACAACTCTAAGCGAATTGCGTTTGATGAAGATAAGAATTTCTGGTGGTATTGGATTCGCACGCCTGGCCGATTCAGCGTGAAAGCGGTATACGTTTTTCCTGATGGCAATATTGGCATTCACGGCAACAATATTAAGAAAGGAAACGTTGCTGATGGATTTTGTGCCGGCGGCGTTAGGCCACTTATGTGGATATCGCTAGAATAACTTAAGTAATATAAGAAATAGAGGTTTTTGCATAAGTAAATCTGCTTTCTATAATTAGTCTGCAGAAGATACTGAACGCAAATACACTATAGATTGAACAGGAGCCTTTATGCAGTATGGAA
>JAAYFK010000060.1 GCA_012728275.1 Clostridiaceae bacterium
ATAGATGTTGCATCATCACCAGGATATTACGCTATTAATCTTCCTTTTCGATTAGTGCTCGAAAATCAAAGCTCAAAGATCGACATACCCCTAGTTGTTTTAGTTTTAAGATAAAAGATTCAAAATACTATTACTAAAATTAATGATTTTGCATATTTCTAAGAATAATGGTTGACAAATCAATATGCACGTGACAGAATGAGCAAAACTTAATATCAAAAATCTATAAAAACTGTGACGAGGAATGGTCAAGGTTAACGCATTTCAGAAAGCCGATGTTTGATGTGAATCGGTATGTAATACTTTTAAGACCTCTCACCTCTGAGTTGGTGACTTGAATAGCTTATGCTAAGTAGGGAATCCCGTGAATGTTACGTTAGTGCATAGAGGTTGATTGACTTCGAATATAAAGGCGATGACGAAGACGGTCAAGGTTAAAGCTTTTCAGAGAACCGATGGTTGGTGCGAATCGGTATGACTTATCCTTAATGACTTATCCCTTCTGAGCCGGAGACTCAAAATGGTTTTACCAGAGTAGGCGTTTCTCGCGTATGCTGCGTTAGTGCATAGAAGTTGATAGACTTCGAAGAGTGGCGAATTTTATTTTTCGCAATTTGAGTGGTACCGCGAGTGTATTAGAAATTGTTACACCCGTCTCAAAGTAAAAGCTTTGAGACGGGTGTTTTGTTTTTACCCCTTCTGAAGCAGACAGAAAAAAGAAAGGTGAAATAATTATGTTAACTCTTGACAAGGTTTTTGATGCACAATCTGTCCTGAAGAACATCATCCGCGAGACTTCACTTGTTCGCGCATACGGTATAGCACCCGAATGCGAGTTGTACCTAAAACCGGAAAACTTACAAATCACGGGATCTTTTAAAATCAGAGGTTCCGCATATAAAATTTCGTTGTTGTCTGATGAAGAAAAAGCGAAAGGTGTGGTAGCTTGTTCGGCGGGAAATCACGCCCAGGGAGTTGCCCTTGCAGCGACAAAGAGTGGAATAAAGTCTCTTATCTGTCTGCCCGACACAGCTCCTATTTCGAAAATAGAGGCGACAAAGAGCTTTGGTGCGGACGTATGCCTTGTAAAGGGATGCTACGATGACGCACATCAGAAAGCTTTACAGCTAAAAGAAAGCGAAGGCTATACTTTTATTCATCCGTTTGACGATGAGGATGTGATTGCCGGGCAAGGGACGATAGCTCTTGAGGTTCTCAATGAATTGGAAAACATTGACGCTATCGTGGTTCCTGTAGGTGGCGGCGGACTAATATCAGGTATAGCATTTGCCGCAAAACAGATAAAGCCTTCTGTGAAAATCTATGGAGTTCAAGTTGCTGGTGCCGCTAGCATGTTCAATTCGGTTAGAGACTGCAAAATCGAGTGTCTCCAACACGTTCATACGATAGCTGATGGTATTGCCGTGAAGAAGCCTGGAGAGAACACGTTCAAATATGTGAACGAATATGTTGACGAATTAGCATTAGTTACAGATGACGAGGTATCATCAGCAATACTCGGACTTATCGAAAAGCAAAAAATGATTGCTGAAGGCGCAGGTGCTGCTTCCGTTGCGGCAGTTATGTTTGATAAGTTCCCTCTGAAAGGAAAACGTGTTGTCTGCATAGTTTCAGGCGGAAATATCGACGTAACTAGTCTCTCAAGAGTAATAGAACGTGGCTTGTTTAAATCGGGACGTTCATCAAGCCTTTTGATTGAACTTATCGATAAGCCCGGTCAGCTGAAGGATATATCCAAAATCATTGCTGACAACGGTGCAAATGTAACCGGCGTGCATTACGAGAAAGGTAATACAGAGAGCGTAAACGGATGTTTCCTTAGAATAGAGATAGAAACAAGAGATTACGAGCATATTCAAACAATAACAGATGCCCTTCGTAATGAAGGATTCAAAATATTTTAAGTAAGTGAGGATAATGACATGATTGAGAGAATTTCTACAGATAAAGCTCCTAAGGCCATCGGTCCATATTCACAGGCAGTTTGCATGGGTAGTCTGATTTTTACTTCAGGCCAGATCGCGCTTGACCCTGATACAGGAGCAGTCGTCGGAGAAACTATCGACGAGCAGGCTCATAGGGTTTGCAAGAATATTAAAGCCGTTCTTTCTGCAGCTGGCGGAAGCCTTGAAACTGTTGTAAAGACCACTTGCTATCTGAGTGATATGAGTGATTTTTCGAGATTTAATGAAGTATACGGAGAATATTTCACTGGAAAGCCGGCTCGCTCCTGCGTGGAGGCTTCTAGACTCCCAAAAGATGTTTTAGTTGAGATTGATGTAATAGCGGAAAGGGGCAATATTTAACATGATGAATGCAAGTAAATACAAGATAGGATACTTCCCTTCTCCCGAAAAAAGTAATAAGTGGGTAGAACGCGATCACATAGAGAAGCCACCTGTGTGGTGCAGTGTGGATATGAGAGACGGAAATCAAAGCCTCATCATTCCTATGAGTCTTGAGGAGAAAATCGAATACTACAAGGTTTTACTTGATGTAGGATTCAAGGAAATAGAGGTTGGATTCCCTGCTGCTAGCGATACGGAATACGAGTTTTTGCGTACACTTATAGATAAGAATATGATTCCTTCTGATGTTTCAGTTCAGGTTCTTACACAGTGCCGCGAACATATAATCCGCAAGACCTTCGAAGCCTGCAAGGGTGCTCCTAGTGCAATTATCCATTTCTATAATTCCGTAAGTGTTGCACAGCGTAATCAGGTTTTTAAGAAATCAAAGGACGAAATCAAGCAGATAGCAATAGATGGAGCTAAACTCGTCAAGAAACTGTCCACAGAATACGAAGGAAATTTCCGCTTTGAGTATTCTCCTGAGAGTTTCACTGGAACCGAGCCTGAATACGCTCTTGAGGTATGCAATGCTGTTCTAGATATTCTTGAGCCTTCGGCAACGAATAATGTTATCATTAATTTACCTGCAACAGTTGAGATGAGTTTGCCTCACATTTATGCAAGCCAGGTGGAATATATGAGTCGAAACCTAAAATACAGAGAGTTTGTAACGCTTTCTCTTCACCCTCATAATGACAGAGGCACAAGCGTAGCGGATACAGAACTTGCACTATTAGCGGGGGCTGACCGCGTAGAGGGTACTCTTTTCGGAAACGGAGAGAGAACTGGAAATGTGGACATTATCACTCTTGCTATGAATATGTATGCGCACGGTGTCGACCCTAAGCTTGATTTTTCCGATATTCCATACTTAGTGGATAAATACGAAAAGTGCACGCGCATGAATGTTTATGCTAGAGCACCATACGCAGGATCCCTTGTGTTTGCGGCTTTTTCTGGAAGCCATCAGGATGCTATTGCAAAAGGAATGAAATACAGAAGCAAGAATAAACTGAACGAGTGGTCCGTACCGTATATCCCAATTGATCCAAAGGATATCGGACGCACATATGATTCAGATGTGATACGCGTTAATTCTCAATCAGGCAAGGGCGGAATAGGCTATTTGCTTGAATACACGTACGGATACATACTTCCACCGAAAATGCGTGAACATCTTAGCTATCTGTGCAAGGGTATCTCCGACCGTGAGCACAAGGAATTGAAGCCAGAAGAAGTACTCAAAATCTTCACAGATAATTATCTCAACGTTGATGGAAACATCTCAGTAACAGACTTCGATTTCATGCGTGAGAATAATTCCGTAAAGATTAATATCTCTTTTATGCAAAATGGTATCGAAACAGAACTTGAGGGAGAAGGTAACGGTTCATTAAGTGCCGTGAGCAATGCACTAAAAGCATACACAGGCGACAATTACCTGCTTCAGGTATTTACTCAGCATAGTATGCAGGGTGAGGATTCTCAGAGTGTAGCCGCTTCATATATTGGAATCGAAAATGATAAAGGCGAAATGTTCTGGGGTGCAGGTACCGATACTGATATTATCAAGGCAAGTACAAACGCACTTCTTAGTGCTTATAACAATATGACAAAAGGAGGAAATGACTAATGGGAATGACAATGACTCAAAAGATTCTTGCCGCACACGCAGGGCTTGATTATGTGAGCGAAGGACAGCTCATCAGCGCAAAGCTTGATCTTGTTCTTGGAAATGATATTACAACACCCGTTGCCGTGAATGAGTTTGAAAAAGCGGGCTTCGATAAAGTTTTTAACAAGGATAGTATCGCAATCGTTCTTGACCACTTTGTTCCTAATAAGGATATTAAGGCGGCAGAACAATCGAAAACCTGTAGACAATTTGCAAACTGTCAATGCATTAGTCATTTCTATGATGTTGGAAAAATGGGAATTGAACACGCTCTTCTTCCAGAGCAGGGCGTAGTGACAGCTGGCGACTGCGTAATCGGAGCTGATAGTCACACCTGTACTTACGGAGCTCTCGGTGCTTTCTCAACAGGAGTTGGAAGCACAGATATGGCGGCAGGTATGGCAACAGGTATGGCTTGGTTCAAAGTCCCTTCCGCTATTCGTTTTAATCTGACTGGAAAGTTGCCTTATAACTGCAGTGGCAAAGATGTAATCCTTTCAATTATCGGAAATATTGGTGTTGATGGAGCATTATATAAAAGTATGGAATTTTCTGGCGATGGTGTGCAAAACCTCTCTATTGACGACCGTCTCTGTATTTGTAACATGGCAATAGAAGCTGGTGCGAAAAATGGAATTTTTCCTGTAGACGAAATAACACAAGCGTACATGACAAACCGCTGCGAGAGAAAGCCTGTTGTATTCGAAGCCGACAAGGACGCAAAATACGACAAAGTCTACGAGATTGACCTTTCGAAGATAAAGCCAACTGTAAGTTGCCCTCACCTTCCGGAAAACACAAGAAATGCAGAGGAACTTCACGACATAACGATTGACCAGGTTGTTATCGGAAGCTGCACAAACGGAAGAATGGAAGATATGGAGGCTGCATACAAAATACTAAATGGTAAAACGGTAGCTCAAAACACACGTTGCATCATAATCCCTGCGACAATGCAGATCTACCGCGACTGCATAGAGCGAGGATATGTTACCGCATTTATCGATGCAGGTGCAGTAGTGTCTACCCCTACCTGCGGACCATGTCTTGGAGGCTATATGGGTATTCTTGCAGCTGGAGAACGCTGTGTTTCTACAACAAACCGAAATTTTGTTGGAAGAATGGGCCATACAGAAAGTGAAGTCTATCTGTCTTCACCTTTTACAGCGGCTGCTAGCGCGCTTACAGGCTTCATAACGGAATACAAGGAGGTTCAGTAATAATGAATACACAAGGTAAAGTATTTAAATACAAGGACAATGTTGATACCGATGTCATTATTCCTGCACGCTATCTTAATACTCCGGTAGCTGCTGAACTTGCCCTTCACTGCATGGAGGATATTGATAAGGATTTTGTAAAGAATGTGAAAGAAGGCGACCTTATAGTTGCTGGCTGGAATTTTGGATGCGGTTCGTCAAGAGAACATGCACCTCTTGTCATTAAGACCTGTGGAGTAAGCTGTGTAATCGCAAAAAGCTTTGCAAGAATTTTCTATCGAAATGCAATTAATATCGGCTTACCTATTCTCGAGTGTGAGGAAGCAGCAGAAGAAATCAGCGCTGGTGATGAGGTCTCTGTTAATTTCGATACTGGTGAAATCAATAATAAGACTACAGGAAAGATCTATACTGCACAGCCTTTCCCTCCGTTTATTCAGAATATTATCAAGAAGGGCGGACTTCTTGCATCATTAAAGGAGGCCGATAATGAATAAGAATATAGCAGTTATCCGTGGCGACGGAATAGGTCCCGAGATAGTAGAACAGGCTCTGGTTGTTCTTAACAAAATCGCGGAAATCTATGGACACATTTTTTCATATACCGATGTGGATATGGGCGGCTGTGCCATCGATAAGTACGGAGATCCACTTCCACAAGATATGCTTGAGAAGTGCATTAAATCCGACAGTGTACTGCTTGGAGCAGTTGGCGGTGATAAATGGAACAACGTTTCTCCTGAAATGCGCCCAGAAAAAGGGCTTCTCCGTCTTCGTGCAGGAATGCAAGTATATAGCAATAACCGCCCAACCAAGATATGGCCGCAACTTGCGGATTCATCACCACTTAAGAAGGCTATTCTGGATAAAGGAATCGATTTTATTATTGTAAGGGAACTTATTGGTGGGATATATTTTGGAGAGCATAAGACTGAAGTTATTGACGGAGAAAACACAGCTACCGATATTCTCAGATACACAGAGTCGGAAATCGAGCGTATCGGCCGAATAGGCTTTGAAACAGCGCTCAAGCGAAACAAGAAACTATGCTCGGTGGAAAAGAGTAACGTTCTAAATTCGAGTCGTCTTTGGAGAAGCGTTATGCACAGGATAGCCGATGAATATCCGGAAGTGGAGCTTACCGACATGCTAGTAGACAACTGTGCTATGCAGATTGTAAGAAATCCATCACAGTTTGATGTAATAGTTACGGAGAACATGTTCGGGGATATTCTTTCTGACGAAGCGTCTATGATTACAGGTTCAATCGGTATGATACCTTCTTCTTCACTAGGCGCAACAACTTGCGGTCTGTACGAGCCTATTCACGGTTCAGCTCCCGATATTGCTGGAACTGATATCGCAAACCCAATTGGAACGATTCTATCCGCCGCAATGATGCTCAGATATAGCTTCGATATGACTACTGAGGCACAGTCAATTGAGAATGCTGTTTTCGAGGTACTAGACAAAGGCTACCGTACGGCAGATACTATGCCTTCTGATAAGAACGAATCAGAAAAGTTTATACGAATCGGGTGCAAAGAATGCGGAAAGCTAATAATGAATCATTTAAGATAGGAGGAATGTAACATGATATTATCAGGAGCAGATATTGTTGTAAGAACCCTGATTGAACAAGGTTGCGACGTTGTTTTTGGATATCCAGGAGGACAAATCATACATGTTTATGATTCCCTGTATAAATATCGCGATGAGCTCACTCATGTTCTTACTGCTCACGAGCAAGGAGCTTCTCATGCCGCGGACGGCTATGCGAGAACCACTGGAAAGGTTGGTGTTGTTATAGCAACATCAGGTCCAGGCGCCACCAATCTAGTAACAGGAATTGCAACCGCTTATCTTGATTCGGTGCCTATGGTTGCTATTACAGGTAATGTTTTATCTTCACACCTTGGTTCGGACAGTTTTCAAGAGATTGATATTACAGGTATAACGCTTCCGATTACCAAGCACAATTATGTTGTTGGATGTGTTGAGGAACTCGCCGATACAATTCGCGAAGCTTTCAAAATAGCTTCTTCTGGCAGACCGGGACCTGTCCTAATTGATATACCTAAGGATATTCAGATGGCAAAATGTGACTATGAGCCTCAAGCGCCTTCTGTTCCCGATGAACGCAGGCAGGCAGATGATAATAGAATAAGAGAAGCTGCGGAATGTATTGCCACCTCCGAAAGACCTTTTATTTATTTCGGTGGCGGACTTATTTCTTCCAATGCAGAAGATGAACTTCTGGAACTTGCGGATTTAATTGATGCTCCTCTCGGTTGCTCTCTTATGGGAATCTCAGGTATTCCTACCGATCATCCGCGATTCCTGGGAATGCAGGGTATGCATGGCCATTATGCTTCGTCAATGGCAATGCACAGAGCAGACTGTATCATATCACTCGGTGTTAGGTTTAATGACCGAGTTACTGGAAACAGAGAGAAGTTCGCGAAGAACTCAAAGATTATACATATCGATGTTGACAGTTCGGAATTATCGAAAATAATCTCCCCTGCCCATGCTATTCGAGGAGATGTAAAGGTTTCATTAAGAAAACTCATTGATAACCTTTCTCCCATAAAACATGAAGAGTGGTGGAAAACTGTTGATAGTCTCCGAGAAGAAGAAGCTAAGAACACGGATAAGCGCGAAGGCATGACTCCTTTTAGGATCATAGAGACGCTAAATGACTATCTGAAGCCAGAAACTCCCATAGCTACAGATGTAGGACAGCATCAGATGTGGGCAGCACAGTATCTAAATTTCAAGAGTAGCCGAAAGTTCATTACTAGCGGAGGTCTTGGCACAATGGGGTTTGGTATGGGTGCAGCCATAGGTGCGCAAATGGGCACAGGAGAACATGCAGTACTTGTTACTGGTGACGGCAGCTTCGGAATGACCCTTCAGGAACTCTCAACAGCTGTTTCCTACAAGATTCCTCTCGTAATCGTGTTGCTTAATAACGGTGTGTTAGGAATGGTACGTCAATGGCAGACACTGTTCTTTGATAAGCATTATTCAAACACCATACTCGAAAGGAAAACTGACTTCGTACCTTTGATAAAAGCTTTTGGTGGCGAAGGCGTTCGGGCGACAAGCATAGAAGAACTTAAGACATCGCTCGAAAAGGCTTTTTCCTACGAAGGCCCATATCTAATAGAGTGTGTTATTGATAAGGATGAATTTGTTCTACCAATGCTTCCTCCGGGAGGCGCTATAGATGACATTATTGTAAAGGAGGATGATTTACGTGCATGAGTTTACTATGGCAGTACTAGTAAAAAACAAATACGGGGTGCTGAACCGAGTCACAAGTATGTTCAGAAGACGAAGATTCAACATTCGTTCTCTCAGCGTAAGTGAAACGGAGACCGATGAGTTTTCGAGAATTACCGTAACTTCTTTCGGCGATGACACGGAGAAGCGTCAATTGGCAGATCAACTTTCCAAGCTTGAAGATGTCTGCGTTGTAAGGGAGCTTACAGCAAAGGACTCGGTAGGCTTCGAACTGCTTCTTATTAAGATAAGAAATGACCCTGAGAATCGTCCCGCTGTTCGAGATACTGCAGATTCCTACGGCGCAGAAACCGTAGATTATACAAGAGATTCGGTAATTTTGAAGCTTACGGGAAGCACACGGAGAATAAGCGCTTTTATTGACCTTATGCGCGACTTCTCGATACTTGAAATCTGCCGAACAGGCGTTGCTTCATTGGAACGCGGAAACACAACAATAAGACAAGTAAAAATATAACTAAAAAGAAAGAGGTAACATTATGTCAAAGATTTACTATCAGGAAGACTGCAATCTACAAAAATTAGAGGGTAAGACAGTAGCTATTATCGGCTACGGCTCTCAGGGACACGCACACGCTCTTAACCTAAAAGACAGTGGAGTTAAAGTAATCATCGGTCTTTATGCGGGAAGCAAGAGCTGGGCAAAGGCAGAAGAACAGGGATTGTCTGTTATGACTGTAGCAGAAGCAACCAAAGCAGCTGATATCATCATGATTCTTACAAATGATGAGAAGCAGGCAAAGATTTATAAGGAAAGCATCGAGCCTAATCTTACAGAAGGCAAAACTCTTGCATTTGCTCACGGCTTTAATATCCACTACGGATGTATCAAGCCAGCAAAGAGCATTAACGTTATCATGGTTGCTCCTAAGGGTCCTGGACATACTGTAAGAAGCGAATACCAGGCAGGCAAGGGTGTTCCATGTCTTATTGCAATAGAACAAGACGCTACAGGAGATGCTTTAGAGATTGGACTTGCATATGCTCTAGGTATTGGTGGTGCAAGAGCCGGCGTTCTCGAAACAAATTTCCGTACAGAAACTGAAACAGACCTTTTCGGTGAGCAGGCTGTTCTTTGTGGCGGTGTATGTGCTCTTATGCAGGCTGGATATGAAACCCTTGTTGAAGCTGGATACGATCCAAGAAATGCATATTTTGAGTGTATTCATGAGATGAAGCTTATTGTTGATCTTATTTATCAGAGTGGATTTGCAGGAATGAGATATTCTGTATCAAATACTGCAGAATACGGTGATTATATTACTGGTCCTAAAATTATCACTGACGATACAAAGAAAGCAATGAAGAAGGTTCTTAAGGATATTCAGGATGGTACTTTCGCAAAGGATTTCCTACTTGATATGTCCGAATCCGGCTCACAGGTTCATTTCAATGCTATGAGAAAGATTGCTAGTGAGCACCCAAGTGAGATCGTTGGTGCTGATATCCGCAAGTTATATAGCTGGAGCGACGAGGATAAACTCATCAATAACTAATTAGAAAACCGTTCGATTATTCTAAAAATTAAGGAGAGATAGCATGAACAGCGATTCACTTATTTTCGGAGCTCATAATGCACCACACCGTGCTTTATATCACGCCATTGGATTAACTGATGAAGAACTAAAACGACCTATGGTTGGAATAGTAAGTTCATATAATGAAATTGTTCCGGGGCACATAAACCTAGACAAGATCGTTGATGCAGTAAAACTAGGCGTTGCCATGGCGGGTGGAACTCCAGTTGTATTCCCTGCTATTGCTGTTTGTGATGGTATTGCCATGGGTCACGAGGGGATGAGATATTCCCTTGTAACCCGCGATCTTATTGCAGACTCAACTGAGGCAATGGCTCTAGCTCATGGATTTGACGCTCTTGTTATGGTTCCAAACTGTGATAAGAACGTTCCTGGACTTCTAATGGCAGCAGCAAGGGTTAACGTTCCCACCGTTTTTGTAAGCGGAGGACCTATGCTTGCAGGAAGAGTCAACGGAGAAAAAACGAGTCTTTCTTCGTTATTTGAAGCAGTTGGAAAATTCAATGCAGGTAATATCACGGAGGACGAGCTAAAAAAATACGAGTGCAAGGCTTGCCCTTCCTGTGGTTCCTGCTCGGGCATGTATACGGCTAATTCCATGAACTGTCTTACGGAAGCTCTCGGTATGGGACTAAAAGGAAATGGAACAATTCCAGCGGTTTATTCTGCACGTATTGAGCTTGCGAAGCACGCAGGCGCAGCGGTAATGGAAATGTTGAAAAACAACATCCGCCCTCGCGACATAATGACAAAAGAAGCTTTTATGAACGCTTTAACTGTTGATATGGCTCTCGGTTGTTCAACAAACTCTATGCTTCATTTGCCAGCAATAGCGAATGAGTGTGGTATAGAAATCAGCCTTGATATAGCAAACGAAATTAGCGCTAAGACGCCAAATCTTTGCCATCTCGCTCCTGCTGGAAAAACATATATGGAAGATCTTGACGAAGCCGGCGGTGTTTTCGCTGTTATGAATGAATTGAATAAAAAAGGACTTCTTAACACCGAGTGCATGACTGTAACTGGAAAAACCGTGGGAGAGAACATCAAGAATTCATTAAATCTCAACACGGATGTCATCAGATCTATTGATAATCCATATAGCGAAACCGGTGGCATAGCAGTATTAAAAGGTAATCTTGCTCCTGAAGGAAGCGTCGTAAAACGTTCTGCTGTACTTCCTGAAATGCTTGTACACGAGGGTCCTGCAAAGGTCTTCGATTGTGAGGAAGACGCACAGCTTGCTATCAATTCCGGAAAAATTGTAGCAGGAGATGTTGTCGTTATCCGTTATGAAGGTCCTAAAGGCGGCCCAGGTATGCGTGAAATGCTTAATCCCACTTCCGCAATAATGGGCATGGGACTTGGAAGTAGTGTTGTCTTGATTACAGATGGAAGGTTCAGCGGAGCTACCAGAGGTGCTTGTATTGGTCACGTTTCACCAGAAGCGGCAAGCGGTGGATTAATTGGAGTTGTTGAGAACGGAGACATCATTTACGTTAATATTCCAGAGAATCGCATTGAACTTAAGGTTTCTGATGAAGAACTAGCAAATCGCATGAAGAACTTTGAACCAAAGCAAAAACAGCTGTCTGGTTATCTTAAGCGCTATGCAGCAATTGTATCAAGTGGTGCTTCTGGTGCTATATTAAACAGCTGATACGCCCAAAAGTGATTTAGCTATGTTTAAATAACATCCATTAATTAATAAGTAATAGAAAAGAGCTTCTTATTTCTAAGAAGCTCTTTTTGTATAAGAGAGATAATTAATGAAGAAATTCAATCTGTATTTTTCAACTATTCCATCGAGATAAATTTGTAAGTCTATAAGAAGGCTTATAGAGATTACTTACATCTATTAAGTGAAGTCATTCAAATCTCCATCAAATTAGAATTCCCCCAGAATTAAGTAGAACTGTTCATCAAGAATCAAAGCTATGGATGAAGCATTTTCTATATCTATAGCAGGAAATCTCACCATACCTCTACGAAGGCCTGAAGGGTCGCCATATACGCCTCCAAGCTCAATTGGTTCATACTCTACTCCGTCAACAACCAGACGCATATCACTGGTTGTTGACTGATGAGCTTCACCAGCTGCATCGTAATTTCCCCAGAAGTCTTCATTGATGTATTCAAGATCCGTACCTTCGTAGTAGAACTCTGCTTCTATATAAGTTGAATCCTCACTAAATTCAACATATGTCACATGGTATTCCAC
>JAAYFK010000061.1 GCA_012728275.1 Clostridiaceae bacterium
AGACTATCTTCTCTGATTTTGAGATTACTTCTATCCTGGAGGACCAAATGAATCGCTATGCGAAACCTAAATTTGTTTTTGCGTGCCTCTTAAGAAATAGATAGTGTTATTTGCTCTTCCAAAACATTTGAATGATACAATTATTCTCAAAGCATGAGGTTACGGAATGAACATAAATCAGATTAAGTATGTACTGACAATTGCCAACTCGTCTTCAATCAGGGAAGCGGCTACGAAGCTTTTCGTGTCGCAGCCTGCGCTTTCTGCAAGTGTGCATGACCTCGAGGATGAATTGGGGATACTTATTTTCGAGAGGACTTCAAAGGGTATTTCTCTGACTGAAGAGGGGAGAGAATTTATCGAGTATGCGAAAAAGGCTGTCGGGCAGTACGAAATTCTTGAGGACAAGTTCTTGTCGCAGAATAAGGACAAGGAGAGATTCTCCGTTTCTACTCAGCATTATAATTTCGCGATTAAGTCGTTTACCAAGGTGATTGAGCGGTTCGCGCCAGACAAGTTCCTATTCTCAATTCATGAGACTAAAACAAAAGAGGTGCTAGAGAATGTAAGAAGCATGAAGAGCGAAGTGGGCATCGCTTCTTATTCCGGAGCTAATGAAGGTCTTCTTAAGAAGCTTTTTAAAGAATATCAGCTGGAGTTTGTTCCTTTGATGAGACGCGAGGCTTATGCATACTTTTGGGAGGGTCATGAGCTTGCGGGTAGAGAAACGGTGTCGCTAGAGGAGCTTCGTGATCTTCCCTGCGTGTCATTCGATCAGAGTGATGACAGCAATTTTTATCTTACTGAAGAAGCGATGGCCAACTATGATTTCGATAAGATGATTAGGTCTGACGATAGAGCGACGACCATGGAGATTATTGCGGACTTGGGAGGATACTCAATTGGTTCAGGAATGCTCTCCGGAGACGACGTTATTCTTCAGGGACTTGTGTCAGTTAAGCTTAAGGAGGAAGATCCGCTCGTAATTGGATACATTACCCGTAAGGGAAGCGAGTTGTCTCAATATGGCAAAGCGTATGTTGAGGAATTGCTTAAGTATAAAGAATTGTAGAAAGTACTTTGGGACGACTGAAACTACAAAGAATACAGCAAACAAACAGGTGCTACTCTTAAGTCAAATAAGGGTGGCACTTCTTATTTGTGCCTGACTTATGGGAGGGGTCTTTTCGAAAAGAGCGATAACCAAAGGTTATCACTAGCGATAGAATCTAACGATTTTTCAAAAGAAGGGGAAGATAGTAAGATTAGTCCATCAAAGAAAACGATGAAGCGAGAGAGGAGATACAAGCGTATGAAGACAATGACGATAGAAATGACGAAAATTCGCATGAAGACTAGCACTGCCATGTGCATGTGCATGTGTTGTTGTCAGATGACCAAATTCAAATTATATAGCGTATCATACGGGTTGTATCTATAAAATTATGAGTATAATTTTGAAGAGCCATCGCGTGTGCGGTGGTTTTTTTGTACCCAAAATTCATCATTCTACAGAAAAGAGATTTGAAATTATGAGCGAATACAATGCTAACAGACAAATTTTTAGAAGCAGAAATTATAGCTTTGAAACGAGATTAATTCACGGAGAAATCTCGGGAGACGAACTGACAGGAGCAGTAAATGTTCCGATTTACCAGACAAGCACATATGCTCAGACGGTTCCTGGAGAGAACAAGGGCTACGAGTACTCAAGGTCAAGTAATCCTACGCGAAAAGCACTTGAAGAACTTATTGCAGAACTTGAGAACGGCGATTACGGATTTGCCTTCGCTTCCGGGCTTGCGGCTATTTCTACTGTGTTCAGCCTATTTGAGACAGGCGATGAGATTATCATTTCCAATGATGTGTACGGAGGAACATTCAGAATTCTTGATAAGGTTTTCAAGCATTTCGGCATCAGTTATGTGCAAGTGAATACATCTAATCTGGATGAAGTAGAGGCTGCAATTAATGGAGCGACTAAGGCTATCTACATAGAGACGCCAACGAATCCTCTTCTTGGCATTACTGACTTGAAGGCTATCGCGGACATTGCCAAGAAGCATCAGCTGGTATCCATTGCCGACAACACTTTCTACACACCCTACCTGCAAAGACCACTCGATTTTGGAATTGATATCGTTCTTCATAGCGCAACCAAGTACCTTGGCGGACATAGCGATTTGATAGCAGGTTTGGCAGTTGTTAAGGA
>JAAYFK010000013.1 GCA_012728275.1 Clostridiaceae bacterium
AGCGTTTAAAACCAACAATCCTGACCCTAAGGTCACCTAAGAGCCGTTCCATATAATCCAGGAACGGCTCTTAGGGAATATCTAATATGTTTTCTACCTGTAAAATTTAAAGTCAGTATTGGTTGATGCTGCTATTGCCATTTCATTATCTCGGAAACAGGGTGATTTTTATTCCATTCAATACGCTCTTCAATGAGGCTTCGGTACTTCCTGTACGCGGAATAATCATCAAACACTTGATAGATGTCTCCCTCTAAATCCGGGAATGGGAGCCGTTCCTTATCCGATAATTGATTTACCGAACGCCTTAGGTCGACGACCTGTTCTTCCAACTCAGCTGAATATTCAACTAGAGCCACGATAAAAGAAATAAGTTCGTCCTCCTCAGATTGCTTATCTAACATCTCATAGTAATCTTCGGTTTCATCTTCATAACACATATTCATCTAATCCTCCTCCTATTGAAATTTAGTTCCGGATGCCATGCCGTTCACGCATAGATATTTCTCCATCTATCAGTAATTGAATAGAGTTATGAACAATTCGATCCATAATCGCTTCAGCTACAGTGCCATTCCCAAGCTTTTGAGGCCATCCTTGCGGATCAATCTGGGAACAGAAAATAGTCGATTTGAGCTTGTATCTCATTTCCACAATTTCAAGAACGAGTGCAGCCTGTTCTGGCGAAATATCGATTAAAAGCCATTCGTCAAGAATCAGTAGGTCGACCTTGGAAATCTTCTTGATACTTTTGCGGTAAGAATCGTCATTTCGATATTGCTCTACCATCAGTTCATCCAGTAATTCCGGAAGGCGCACATACTTCACTGTATGGTGTTGGCGGCAAGCGGATATGCCAAAAGCTTGTGCGATATAGCTTTTGCCAGCTCCAGTTGGACCTTTGATGATAATGTTGTTTGTTTGGCGAACGTAATTGCAGCTGGACAGTTCCAAAATGCGCATCTTCTCTAATTTCCGGTCCTCGTGGTATTCGATGTCTTCAATGCAAGCCTGAGAATCTTGAAAGTTAGCGCTCTTGATCAATCTTTTTAACGTGTTCGATTTGCGTCTGTCGTACTCATGATCAATCAACAGCTGGAATCTTTCTTCAAAACTCATTTTTTTGAACTCCGGCGAACTCTCTTGATGCTGGTATCCTTCTACCATCCCTGATAATTTCATTGAAATCATTTTGCTTATTGTTTGTTCGTTCATTGTCCTTTTCCTCCCCAATAATCTGAGCCGCGTGTAAATCCGAAATCATCCTGAGACTTGGATGGTTTTTCCAGTGCTTGCTCGGCATCTTTTTTCTTATTTGCTTTCAGTTGATTTTGAACTAATTTGACCGTCGGTCGCTGGGTGACATTCAAGATTTCCTTGCACGCTCTTTCGATCTCGTACTTGGTATAACGGCGGGAACTATTTTTTAAAGAAAAAATAGACGAGAGTGCCTTGCGCTCAACCTGATAGGTATCTAAAAGATATTGAATGAGGCGCAAGGTGTTCTCTCCGATCGTTTCTGCCCATTGTAAGGCGTTTTCCGGCGTTTGCTCGACATACAGTTTGTGGTTGTCAGGCATGTGGTCTTTACTGGTGGATAACTGACCGAATTTCCCATATAATCGGGAGTGCGTAGCTACTCGCATTTGTTTGAAGAAGACCTCGATGAGATGCTCAGAAACACGTACATCGACGTTTTTGCCGATGTATTCATATGGGACGGAATAAAACATATTTCCAATACTGATATGATAATCCAGGCGTACTTTAGCGGTTCTCCACTCGGCCATTTTGTATGGTTTTGCTGGTAGAGGGGAAAGTGCGAATTTCTCCTCTTCTTCAAACGCTGTAAAGCGAGTGCCTTTCTTTTTCGAGAAGTCTCTATGATTGAATTCTTCGAGCTTCAGGCTGATTTTTTGATTCAAGTCAGTCAGAGTAAAACAATGTTCGTTTCGCAAGGCCGCAATTATCCATGTCGATATGGTGCTGACAGAGCCTTCAACAGATGCTTTGTCGCGCGGGGCCCTGACCCTTGCTGGCATGCATAAAGTCCCATAATGATCACACATTTCACGGTATGTCGGATTCAACACGAGTTCCTTCAGCGTATGGCGGGTCACGGAGGTTTTAAGATTATCCGGAACAACAATCTGCGTGCTTCCTCCAAAGTATTCAAAAGCACGGTTGTGTGCACCAATCCAGGCGTTGAGATCCATGGATAAAGTAGCCTCGGCATATGACAATTGACTACACGGAAGCGTTGCGACAAAAACATAAGTCTTTACTTTTTCACCTGTATCTCGATCAACAATAAATGCTGTGGATCCTGCCCAATCCACTTCCATGATTTCTCCTGGTTTTCTTCGAACCCTAAGGGTTGCCTTGTACTTGTCTGCATAAGCTTTGTAATGACGTAAAAAAGAGCGATAGGTATAGGGAATCTTGCCATTTGCACGACAGCTGACTTCATACTCGTAATGAAGCAGCGACAAAGTTACATTGGGTTTAGCCAGTTCCCTGTGCACGAGTTCAAAATCAATCATGCCGTAGCCTGAATTTTCAATGGCTTTGTATGGATACAGAAATTCCTCTATCCAATGGTCATCCATTTCCTCTGTTAGAGGACATTCAAGTCCTTTTTCTTTAGCCAGCTGAAGAATTTCAGTGACTTTTGGCCGACCGTGACCTGTACTTGCGGATACAGTCCGCAAGCTCAAGCCCTCTTGGGCCATTTCCAATATTTTTCGATATTGAATCATAAAAAATACCTCCAATATAATGTTTTTGCACACTGGTGTGCTCCTTCATTATATTGGAGGTATTGTTGATTTAATCATCTATTTTACCGAGTGGTAATTTCAATGTCACTAAGTGGTAAGTTTTGTGTCACTGACTGGTAATAACTATGTCACTAGTGGTAATTTTGGCTGGCGGATATCA
>JAAYFK010000001.1 GCA_012728275.1 Clostridiaceae bacterium
AAGAAGGTGATAAAGTAGTAATCACAACTGATGATATTTTGGGAACTTCAAAGAAATTCTCTATATCATACAAAGAGTTGGCTGACGATATCGAAGTTGGTTCAAGAATACTTATAGATGATGGTCTTATTGAACTTAAGGTTGATAAAATCACTAAGAAAGATATTCATTGCACTGTTCAAAATAGTGGATCCATATCCGACAGAAAGAGTATCAACGTCCCTGATGCTAAGTTATGCTTGCCTTCACTAACGAAGAAAGACAAGGAAGACATTCTTTTCGCGGTAAAGAACGATTTTGACTTCATTGCGGCTTCCTTCGTTCGTAAAGCAAAGGACGTTCAGGTGATCAAACGTGTTCTCGATTCTGCTGATTGCCATAACATAGAGATTATTTCGAAGATTGAAAATAAAGAAGGAATCGATAACTTTGATGAGATTTTGAAGGTTTCTCACGGAATCATGGTTGCTAGAGGTGACCTTGGTGTTGAGATTCCTGCTGCAGAAGTACCTTCCGTTCAGAAGAAGTGTATTCAGCAGTGTCATCGTGCCGGTAAGATATCCATTACAGCTACTCAAATGCTTGATTCCATGATCCGTAACCCTCGCCCAACAAGAGCCGAGGTTTCCGATGTCGCGAATGCAATTTATGATGGTACTTCAGCTGTTATGCTTTCAGGTGAGACAGCTTCAGGAAAGTATCCTGTTGAAGCACTTAATATGATGGTAGAAGTAGCTATAAAAACAGAGAGCTGCATAAACTATTGGAGACGCTTCGAAGAGAGTCAAATCCCAATGATTCCATCCGTTGGTAATGCCATAAGCCATGCTACTTGCACGACAGCTATGGACATCAACGCTAGTGCTATCGTAACGCTTACGCATGCAGGCAAGACGGCAAGACTCCTCTCTCGTTTTAGACCTGGCTGCCCAATCATCTCGACAACTGTCTTCCCAAAAGTTCAGCGTCAGCTCAACCTTAGTTGGGGTATAATGCCTTTCTTAGTACCTGAGGTGCAAACTACAGATGAACTATTTGAAGAAGGAAAACAGTGTGCGACTAAGTCTGGAATACTTTCTTCTGGTGACTTGATAGTAATGACAGGTGGCACCCCAATTGGAATGTCTGGTACTACTAACACTATAAAAGTTCAAACAATTGGAACATCAATAGTATACGGTAAGGGAATCGCAACTGAAGGCAAAGACGGTATTTATACTGGCGTTGTTTGTTGCATCAAAGATCCTGAGCATATTGATTATTCCAAATTGAATCTATCTGAAGATAGCATTATAGTCGCTCCTTATACTACTAATTCAATGATGAAGGTAATTAAGCGCGCCAAAGTCTTGATTGTCGAGGACGATGATCCAGGCTGTCATACTGCAACGGTTGCAATGGCGTTAGAGATTCCAGCGATCCTTTCTTGTCCTAATGCTACGAAGCTTCTTACTGAAGGTAGATTGATTACTGTTGATATTCGAAAAGGCAACATAAGTTAAACATTTTTGCTAAATTAGAACTTTTGTTCCCTCTGTGATATAATTTTTTCGTATGCGTATACCGGCGCAATTCACGGAGGTAATACTTTTTGAGGTTTTTCGGACTTAATACTAGTGATACTATAAATGAAGAGAAGCTAAAAGTTACTATTAGCGTTATAGTTCTTGTTTTGATGTCTATCATCATAACAATTGGAACTGTTTCATACCTAAATTGGCAAGCTAAGATTGATAAGATGGCTAAGGATCAAGCCCTTGCTGAGGCTATGCAATCATCAGATTCTGCGGCTAATACAGATGATACAATCCCTTCTGCTTCAGAGTTAGTTAATACAACTTCGGTCACTCCGACTGTTGTTGCAAGTACTACTCCTACGGAGGCTATTTCTCCTACGCCGTCAGACACGACTACTCCATATGGAGAAGACGAGCCAACAGCAGAACCAACTACTGTGCAAGTCACTGAGACAGACTATTTTTGTACTGTTTATGCGGCTTCTGCACTAAACGTTCGATCAGGTCCAGGAACCGAATATGATTTAGTTAAGCAACTTAATCCTGGAGATGAAATCGATGTAATTGCACAAACGAGTAATGGCTGGTACAAGACATATAACGGGAACTATGTTTTGGCTAGTTTAACAACTACTACAGCTCCTGTAGTAGCAACCCCTGTTCCCGCCGCTCCTACTGCAGCGCCAACTCCAACTCCAATACCGGCGCCTGGAACGGAAACATATTACGGAAGCTGTACCATAACTTTTTATGGTCCACAGCCTCGAGGTGACGGAACATATAGTACAACTACCGCAACCGGAACGACGTGCTCTCAAGGAAGAACATGCGCAGCAGACTGGAGCGTATTCCCTGCTGGCACAGTAATTCATGTTGTGAACGATCCTCTCGGTGGCGATGGTTACTATACTGTTGAAGACTGTGGTCCTGGAGTAAGAGGGAGCCATATCGACATCTATGCGGATGATCCTTATTCGGTTTCTACTACTACTGCCGAGATATATGTAGTTCATTAATTGACTTTGAATATCTCGACATATATGGACTATTCTTAGTACATAATTTAGAAAGAAGATTATTATGCCAGAAGAACAAATGAATAGCAGCAAGAATTTTTCGCCTAGAAGACGCAATTTCGGTTCAAATTCTAAGGGTGCGATAAGTACTAATACTGCAAAAAATCAAGTGCAAATTTCCACTATGAAGGCTCCTTCTAAGAAGAAGCAATTCAAGACAACGACAAATGCGGTTTCACTCAAGAAGCCTAAGTTGATGAATGGTCAAGGCAAGCTCAAGATCATTCCACTTGGTGGTCTACATGAGATTGGTAAGAACATGACCGCCTTTGAATTCGGTAACGATATCATTATTGTAGATGTAGGAATGGCTTTTGCTGAGGCAGATATGCCTGGTGTAGATTGTGTTATTCAAGATTACACTTATATTAGAGACAACTTAAGTAAGCTTCGTGCGATATTTTTAACTCACGGTCATGAGGACCACATTGGCTCCTTGCCTTATTTCCTTAGAGAATTCAAGTGTCCCATTTATGGTGGTACTTTAACGATAGAGCTTGTTAGACATAAGCTTGCTGATAAAGGAGTTTCCCTTAATGGAATTAATCTTCAGCATTGTAAGAACGGTGACATTATCCAAGCAGGAAGAAGCTTCTCCGTTGAGTTTGTAAGAGTTAATCATAGTATTGCGGACTCATATGCTTTAGCAATCAATACTCCTGTTGGAGTAGTCCTTCATTCTGGAGACTTTAAAATTGATTTCACGCCTATTAATGGCAAAACAATTGACTTGCAACGTTTTGGAGAGATTGGAAAGAAGGGCGTTCTTTTGTTCATGTGCGAGAGTACGAACGTGGAAATTGATGGTTTCTCTCCTTCGGAGATGCAAGTAAGTGAGTCTTTTGAGAGAATTTTTTCGAACACAAAGGGCAGAATAATCGTAGCTACCTTCTCTAGCCACGTCCATAGAATGCAACAGATTTTTAGTGCGGCCGAGCTTCATAATAGACATGTTTGCCTATCTGGGCGAAGTATGGTCAACGTTTTTGCTGTCGCTAATTCTCTTGGGTATATAGAGATGAAACCAGATACACTTATTGACTTAAATGATATCGATAATTATCACGACGATGAGATTGTTATTCTTACTACAGGAAGCCAAGCTGAGCCAATGAGCGCTCTATCTCGTATGGCATTTGCATCTCATAAATCAATTGAGATTCAGACGGGCGACACTGTAATCATATCCGCTCATCCTATTCCTGGTAACGAGAAGCCAATCTATAAAGTCATCAACGAGTTGTTTAAGAAGGGTGCTCACGTAATCTATGAGTCCTTAGCTGATGTTCATGTTTCTGGACATGCCTATAGAAGAGAGTTAATGACGCTTCATACTTTAATTAAGCCTGAGTACTTCATACCAGTTCATGGCGAGTATCGTATGCTATATCGTCACGCTGAGATGGCGAAGACCCTTGGCATCGATGAGAATAAGATTTTTATACTTAATAACGGAGACGTTTTTGCTATTGGAAAGAATAATGCCGGAATAATTGATCATGTTCCCGCTGCTCCAGTACTTATTGACGGATCAGGCGTTGGTGACATGAGTAACCAAGTATTAACTGACAGGCGCCTACTTGCTGAAGATGGTTGCGTGGGAGTATCTCTAACTATTGATGATTCAACTGGATTGCTTGCTTGCCCTCCAATCGTGAAGTCTATAGGCTTCGTTTTTGATGACGAGGCCGAGACAATTCAGAGAGGTTGTGCCGCAAGAATAATGACAATGCTTTCGTCTGGAAAGAGCGGCGGAGACATAGAGAAGTATGCAAACTCACGTCAATTCAGAGATGCTGTTAGGAATATGCTTTTCGATAAGACTAAGAGACGTCCTTTAATCATGGTATCGACAAGCCATCTGAACACGAAGATTTTCTAGAAGGAGAGCAGTTATGCCTTTACAAGAGTCGGGCGAAATGTATTTGGAGACAATTCTTCTTTTATCCAAAACCCTGCCTATTGTGCGTTCTCTAGATGTTGCGGAATATATGGGCTTTTCTAAGCCAAGTATTAGTAGAGCTGTAGGACTTCTTAAGAACGGTGGTTATATCGATATTGATGGAAACGGATTTCTTACATTAACAAGCGAAGGGCTAGAGATTGCTAATAAAATTTACGAGCGGCACCAAACGATAACGAATTTTCTTACCAGGCTTGGAGTTGACAAGGAAACTGCCGAGAGTGATGCGTGCAAAATAGAGCATGTGATTAGCGATGCTTCCTTCGAGGCAATTAAGAATCACACATTAGAAATATAAAACAAAGGCTATCTACTCAGTTTTGAACAGATAGCCTTTTATTTATAATATCATCGTCTTTCTACTGAGATTACATCTCGAATTCCCTTCACTCTTCCTACGAGCAAATCATATTGCTCTTGATTCTTGACTTCAACAACAATATTGATTGAAGCAGTGAAATCTTTCTGGGATGCGCTTTCAACCTTACTTACAAAAACATGTTCATCACTAAAAGCATTAAGGATATCAGCAAGCAAATATTTTCGATCACTGGCATATATCTTCAAGCCAACTTCATATGTGCTGTTAGTTAAGTTATCAGTCCAAAATACCTTTACAAGTCTATTTGCACGTTCTATATCTTTCTGAGAACGGTCTTTATTCTTATGAATGTTAATTATGTTCTTACAACTTGTTCTGTGAACACCAACTCCCCCATTTTGAGTTACATATCCTATGATTTCTTCAGGTGGAGTAGGATGACAGCACTTAGCCAAATGAGTAGAGAGATTACTTAAGCCTTCAACGATAACACCACTCTTACTAGATTCCTTAGAGTTTGATTTCGCACTCTTAGCGGCAGAAGGAGCACTTACTTGAGGCTTATTTTGTGCTGAAGCATTCTTGGGATACTTAATTTGCATTCCCTTACCAATATCTACAGGCAACTCCTCCGGATTAGGTCTGTATATTACTTGTCCAACAGCATTTACTCTGTATCCAAGTTCCATACGCTTATCTTCTGGCAAGGTTTTGATGTATTCATCACGAAGTTTACCAAAAACTTTGGCAACTGATAGAGCACCATATCCAAGAGAAGCATATAAATCCTCTAAGGAGGATAGACTGTATTTACGCAACAACTCCTCAATTGATCTATAAAGCAGGATTTGCGTAGGAGTAAATCCATTACGCTGAATCTCTCTATCTAGTATTTCCTTTCCGGTAGTAATGTTCTCGCCTCTAGATTCCTTCTTAAACCAAGCATTAATCTTAGAACGAGCGGATTGAGTACGAACCATTTTCGCCCAATCGCGAGAAGGTCCATGAATCTTATCGGATGTAAGTATCTCGACATGATCGCCATCTTTAAGCTGATAAGACAAAGGAACTATTCGTCCATTGACCTTAGCACCATGCATGTGATTACCTACTCCACTATGGATATTGTAAGCGTAATCAATTGGGCAAGAACCAACAGGTAAGTGGATAACGTCACCCTTTGGAGAATAAACGAAGACTTCCTTAGGTGCGATATCAAATCTCAAGGAATCCATAAATTCCTTGGAATCACCTTGATTCTCAAGCATTATCTTTATCCAGTCTAATTGCATATCGAAGTCGTCCTTAACAAAGGTCTTCGATCCACCGGCCTCCTTATAATGCCAATGAGCAGCTACGCCGCTTTCTGCAGTCGCATTCATCGCTTTGGTACGAATTTGAACCTCAAAAGAAATGCCATCCTTACCTATTACAGTCGTATGAATGGACTGATACTTGTTATCCTTTGGCATTGCTATGTAATCCTTAAATCGTCCAGGAACATGCCGATAAGTCTCATGAACGATTCCTAGCACTGAATAACAATCCGTGATAGTATCCACAATTATTCTGCACGCGAAAAGATCATAAATTTCGTCAATCGTCTTGTGCTTCTCTTTCATTTTCTTATAGATGCTATAGAAATGCTTAGGTCTTCCTTCAATCGTGGCATCTTTAATTCCAAATGTACTAATCTTCTCACTTAATTCCGAGACCACATCCGCTAGATATTCCTCGCGCTCAGCTCTCTTCGCAGATACCAAACCTACTAATTCGTAGTACGCATCTCTGTCAAGATACATGAGGCACAAATCCTCAAGCTCCCACTTAATTCTATAAATCCCGAATCGCTCACAAAATGGTACATAAATATCGAGCGTCTCACGGGCCTTCTCCTTTTGCTTCTCTGGAGTCTGGTGCTTCATAGTTCTCATATTGTGAAGTCTATCCGCTAACTTTACAAAGATTACCCTAGCATCCTTGGCAATAGCAGCAAGCATCTTACGAGCATTCAAAGCCTGCTCGTCTTCTTTCGAAGCGAAAACCAACTGATTAATCTTCGTTAGTCCATTAACAAGAAGTCCTACATTCTGTCCGAAAAGCTCGACAACAAGTGCCAAATCGACAACCGTATCCTCAATCGTGTCATGCAAGAACGCCGCTGCAATCGTCTCCGGATCAAACTTCAGCTCCACAAGGATCTCAGCCGTAGCTATTGGATGGATGATATACATCTCCCCCGTTCTACGCTTCTGATTACGATGCGCCTTATACGCAAAAAAGAATGCGCGTTGAACCAAATCACACGCGACCTCATACTCCTCGTTATTTCCTGTCTCCTTAATAAGGTATTTCTTATACGCTTCAAATACATCTCTGAACTGCTCAGCGACATCGTCAGGTATCTCAGGAATATCATCCATATCACGAAGGTACTCATATTCTGCCTGTTTATCCTCTTCCGATAGATGCTCAACAGTAAGCACCGGCTTCTCATCTAAAGTCGGTCCTGTGTCAGTTGCGCCATGAACATAGTCGCCTGCACTCATATTTTTCTTCTCTATATCTTCATTAGCCATTTCCACATAACCTCTTATATGTATCAGTAAGTTTCAGTTTAGCCTTGCCATCAGGAAATAACAAGTTAAAACATACCCTTACAGAGCTTATCACTCCCAGTCTAATCAAACCAGCCTCACTAAAGACATCAAGACACCTTCTCGTCTGGAAAGGCGTAATCTCAATATGCGAAAAAGAGTAAATATACCTTGCTAGCAAATCACAATCCACCGTTGAAACCCCTTGCCCAAAATTCTCCTTAATTGTTCTATAGCACGCCGAGAAATGCTTTTCATCAGGAATGAGCAATTCTTTTTCATTGCCCGCCTTCAGGAGCTTACTAATTTGCTTAATATCGAGCTTATTCGAATACAATTGCTCTGGTACTTCAGGCTTAATCCACACTAGTCCTTCCCTATTACAAGGCTTAATGTCTCGTAAATGCAAGCTTAACGAAGTGATGCCTCTATACGTATACTCTGCCATAGTATAAGCAATATCTACAACATCCCCCGGGCTAATAACATGTGCAAACTCCCCCATGCCAAAGCCAACAACTGAAACAATAGACGACTTCACAACTTCATCATCATTACTTGCTCCATCAAAAACCTCTAGTCTCAAATGCTGCCCCTCGCTCATCAAATGAGTCGAAGATACAATCACACTTCTAGTAACAAAAGTTGGTTTCGCATTTGCAATTCCATACGGTCCGATACTCTTAACTGCCTCTAAAGTCTCGTTTGATATCTTCGCAAAAGGAATAACCATATCAACATCAATCGCATCGTTATCAACTAACTTGCAAGTATCATCATCTTTACTCGACTCTTCTACACACTTGCTCTCAAGAAGCTCCATAAACTTTGGAAGATTCTTTTTAGACACAACTAAACCAGCCGCCTTCTTATGCCCTCCAAAGCTCTCGCATAGTTCAGACACCTTCTCTACCGCATCAAACAAATCAAACTCACCAAATGCTCGCCCAGAGCCTCTTACGTTCTCGTGATTCATAGGATCCTGCGCGAAAACAATAGTGCTCCTCGAGAAATGTGCGGCAAGTTTTCCAGCAACAATTCCAAGCACCCCCGGATGCCAATTCTGAGAATACACTACAACAGGTCCCTTAGTGTTCGTTATCTGCCACTTAAGAGGACGATTATTGCTCTCAACTTGCTCAATCGCCTCATCATAAACTTTAGCTTCTATTTGCTTACGTTCTTCATTTTGCTCATTCAAAGCCTTGGCTGCAAGGATTACTTCCTTCTCATCGTCACTTAGAAAAAGCTTCATTGCATCGGATGAATCATATAGCCTTCCAGCAGCATTAATTCTTGGTACCAAGCAAAACGATATATATGTCTCATCCGGCTTATCATCCCTAGTCATAAGCATCTCATTCATAACTCTTACGCCAAGATTAGACGGATTAGCCATGCTCTGAAGAGCCTTCTTCGCTATCGTTCGATTCTCATTAATCATTGGAACCAAGTCCGCTATCGTCGCTATCCCAGCTAACTCCATCGCTTGCTTCCACACTTCAGGGTATACCTTGTATCTCCCATCCTTACCGAGAGCTTCCACCGTCTTTAGGGCAACTCCCGCCCCACACAACTCCAAAAATGGATACTTACAATCATCAACCTTCGCACAAATCACGGCGTCAGCCTGAGGCACTGTACTTCGAACTGTATGATGGTCCGTAACTATTACCTTAATCCCCGCCTGCTTGATTCGCTCAATAGTATCCGCATTCGAAATTCCACAATCGACAGTAATCAACAGATATGGGTTTGCCTCAAGAACATCATCAATAATGTAATCCGTCAATCCATATCCATGTTCTGTGCGTCTTGGTACTAAATATGAGACATAACAGTTATGGCTCCTAAAATACCTGACAAAAATCGACGTCGCCGCCACTCCATCAGCATCATAATCGCCATATATAAGAATCTTTTTCTTGTTTGCGATAGCATCTACAATCAAATCTACTGCTTGCTTCATTTGCTCGAAAAGAAAAGGATCATGCCACGCTAAAGGATTAGGTGACAAAAATTCCTTCTTCTCCTCTTCGCTCTCAATCCCTCGATTTGTCAATAGAAAGCTAGCAACATCTACGCTTTCATCCACACACTCGGGCGAAGCGATTCTCCACGTCTTGCCAATTAACAACATATACTCACATCTCACTAAATCATTTGATTAGATTTTACCAAAAACTAGCCAAACTATATATACAAAATCAAATTCTGAGCAATAAAAAACCGATGCCACATTGTGACATCGGTATGCGTAACATAATAAATTAGCGCTTTCTCTTTCTAGCTGCCTCAGACTTCTTCTTACGACGAACTGAAGGCTTCTCGTAGTGCTCTCTCTTACGTACCTCTGCAAGTACTCCAGATCTAGCACATGAACGCTTAAATCTTCTCAACGCACTGTCAAGGGATTCATTCTCCTTAACTCTGATTTCTGACATTTCCATCCCTCCCCTCGCGCGTAAGCATAATAACGATGTTAATTATAACCAATGAAACCTTTTCAGTCAATAGTGACCTCCTGGAAACCCAGGAGGTCACAAGAATGCGCTCGGACGGTTGTGCAAAAGTTACGTTAAGTTGAGAGTTAGCCGGAAGGATTAGTATATTGGTTCTATTAGACCGTAATTTCCGTCCTTACGCTTATAGACTACACAAACGTTATCTGTATTTGCATCCAGGTAAACTAAGAATGTGTGATCCAACATCTCCATTGTCAAAATAGCATCCTCTGATGTCATTGGACGAAGCTCAAAAGACTTCCTTTTAATAATCTTCTTCTCATCATCCATCTCAAAATCAAAGTCCGTGTCTGGCTCTTCTTCAAGGAAACTCACAATCTGTGGGTATTCCTTCTTCTTCTTCATAAACTTTGTCTTCTGACGTCTAATCTGTGACTCAAGCTT
>JAAYFK010000062.1 GCA_012728275.1 Clostridiaceae bacterium
CACTACAGGAGAAAGGCTCACCGTCTGTAGCGCAAAGTGAAGCGATTGTGTCTAGGTCCCTTGCAGATACTGCCTCTAGTAATTCTTCTGCTGTTGTCAAGATTTCTTCATCACTATATCTCGAACCTTCAGTGACAGTAACCTCTTTGATGCATCCGCTAATCGCAAACGCGAATGATAAAACCAGCACAAGTGAACTTAATTTGATTAAAATCTTTCTCATTTTCTTGACCTCCGACTCTTAAACCTTTTCTATTATTTATCTATATATTATTTCTTCTCTCTTAGGTCCAGTTGAAACGATAGCGATCTTTACGCCAAGTTCCTTTTCGATAAAGAGGACATAATCCTGAGCCTCCTTAGGGAGCTTGTCAAATTCTGTGATTCCACGAATATCGCTCTTCCAGCCAGGCATCTTGATTAGAACCGGCTTAGCACTATCAAGCTTCGTTGGATTTGGGAAGTCCTTTGTTACAACGCCGTCAATATCATAACCTACACATACTGGAATCTCGTCGAGGTATCCAAGACAATCGATTGCTGTGAGAGCAACCTCAGTAGCACCTTGAACGCGGCAGCCATAACGAGAAGCAACTGCATCGAACCAACCCATTCTTCTAGGACGGCCCGTAGTCGCACCATACTCGCCTGCATCTCCGCCACGCTTACGAAGCTCTTCCGCCTCGTCGCCAAAAATCTCACTTGTGAAAGCTCCTGCACCAACCGCTGATGAGTAAGCCTTAACAACTGTTACAACATCTTTAATCTCGTATGGAGGAATTCCAGCTCCGACAGCACCATATCCAGCTAATGTCGAAGACGAAGTAACCATTGGATAGATTCCCATATCAGGGTCCTTCATTGAACCCAACTGGCCTTCGAGAAGAATTCTCTTGCCGGCCTTAATAGCATCGTATAAGAAGGTCTGCGTATCTGCGACAAAAGGCTTAACAATCTGCGCATATTCCTTAACCTCTTCGAAAAGCTCGTCTACATCGATCGGAGCCTTCTTGTATAAATGAACAATCAACGCGTTCTTAATTTCTAGTACGCGCACAAGCTTCTCGCGAAGTGCCTTCTCATCAAAAAGCTCGCTAACCTGAAATCCAATCTTTGCATACTTGTCCGAATAGAAAGGAGCAATACCAGACTTAGTTGAACCAAACGCCTTTCCACCCAATCTTTCTTCCTCATATTGATCAAAAAGAATGTGATATGGCATTACTATCTGTGTTCTATCAGAAATCAAAATCTTAGGAGCAGGAAGGCCACGCCCGATAAGATACTCGTACTCAGCCTTAAACTTAGGGATATTCAAAGCAACTCCGTTACCAATGATATTCGTTATGTTCTTGTGACAAACACCAGATGGCATTAGATGCAAAGCGAACTTTCCATATTCGTTAATAATTGTGTGGCCTGCATTCGCACCACCCTGAAAACGAATTACTATGTCAGATTCATTAGCAAGCAGGTCCGTGATCTTACCCTTACCTTCGTCACCCCAGTTAGCACCAACGATAGCCTTAACCATATGTAGTTCCTCCCCCTTTAGCTTTGAGCTTATACATCAAACAAAATTAACCGCAAAAATTATATAAGAAAAAGAGGCAAAAGACAAACCTACTTCGTTTGTTGATTATGTTGATTTTTGCACATATTTCAGTGCTTCTTTTGCTGCTATCGTCTCAAACTCACTATCTAATGGTAATAACTTGAAGCTTTCTCCATATTTTCGAGATAAAGCCTTCTCCAAAAGCATGTCCGTAATCTTTGGATTTTTCGGAAGAAAGCTTCCGTGCGAATACGTGCAAAATACGTTCTTGTAAGTCGCGCCTTCGAAGCCATCCTGCCCATTATTTCCAGCACCCTTCACCACTTTAAAAAGCGGTTGAACACCATCTCCGAGAATCGTTCGACCACTATGATTCTCAAAACCAATAACCGTTAGCGGCTTACCGTCTTTTAGTATCCCGTCGTACTCATAGATAGTGTCCTGAATGAAGCGAACCTGTGCGCCCTTAGTGTAATAATCTAGTGCGCCAAGGCACTGTATCCGTTTATTATCATATGTCTCGTAGTATTTGCCCAGCATTTGATATCCACCACAGACGCAAAGGAACACTACCCCATCCTCAATCATTTGCTTGATAATTGGGCCCTTTTCCTTAATCAGATCATCCTTCATTATGTTTTGCTCACTATCCTGACCGCCTCCAATGAACACTAAATCGACATCCTTTTCGCTAATGCTGTCGCCAATAGAGTAGGCACGAACATTTACCTCAATTCCACGGCCCTGGGCTCTTCTAAGTAACGCCAAGACATTGCCACGATCGCCATAAAGGTTAAGCAAATCAGGATACATATGAGCAATATTAAGTACGTATTCTCCCATTCTCATTTCTCCTTCTTACTTCCAAAAATCCTTCAGCCCATACTGTTTAACAAGAATCGATCGTAGTGCAAGCATCGACGTATAGTTTGGAAGAATGTATACGCACTTATTCGGCTCGCATGCCTCAATTGCGCGATCCAGAATCTCTTTTGCTTTCTCCATACAATCTGCTTTATCTATTCTTCCGCCTGCATAGTGAACTCTAAGCTGCATGTCCGCCCAACGTTCTCCACTGACATATATTCTCTTCGGTAAGTTATCTATCTTACTCTCAAAATCCACATCCCATATCCAAGACACATCCTTGCCATCGGCAATATTGCTGTTTAACAAGAAAAACAAGCTATCCGCATCCTTCGCATTTGCTAAAAACGACAATGATCTATCTAGGCCAGCTGGATTCTTAACTAGGAGGATACATATTTGCTTATTCCCATCCCCTACGCTGAATTTCTCCATTCTTCCGAAAGCTGCTTTTACACTAAGCGCCGCTTTACAAGCAGTATCAAAGCATTCTTTTTTGTCGTTACCTTCCTCCAAGTAAGCACTCACAGCCGCAACTGCCGCACATGAGTTGTACAAATTATGACTTCCCGGAACCTTCAAAATCATCTCATTTGCTTCGTTTATCGTCGTAT
This sequence comes from Clostridiaceae bacterium, assembly GCA_012728275.1. Classification (GTDB taxonomy): domain Bacteria; phylum Bacillota; class Clostridia; order Saccharofermentanales; family Saccharofermentanaceae; genus Saccharofermentans. Next base: position 3,037 of record JAAYFK010000062.1, read on the forward strand.
CCTTAATGATATATCCGTAATCTGGATCAGAAGGACTCTTGCTTAATGAGTAGACTACCTCGAACCTTGGTGATGGTCTTCTTGCGCCACATTTAGGACAGCAAAAAGCTCCCAAATGGCTAAAACTTCTCGCTTCGTATTCATATCTTACATTACACAAAGGACAATAAACAGCATCAGGCGAAGCAGGCAAAACTCCTTTATTCTCAGGGTGTGTAACATTGTTACTCTTCATGCTCGCCAATTCCATTCCAAAGAAAATGGTTCTTCCTTCTCTTCCCTTCCCAAGCGAAGCTACTAAAGAATCGTCAGCGTTTATTACCAACTTAGCGTCATTCTTATCGATGCCGTTCGAAATGCAATCTCTCGTGTACGTAAGCTCACCATATCTATCTAGCTGATCTCGAAAAAGATTACTTACTACCGACACCTTCGGTTGCAAGTCTCCCGCGATTTTCGCAAAGGCCGCCTCATCCGTCTCAAGAACGTAAACCGTCTTCGTCTTCTGTTTGCTGCCCCCTTGAGCCTTAATAATCTCGTCCCCTCCACATATAAGCGTGGTAGCTATTCCAGAAGCTAGGTTTGCTCCCGATATATTGGTCACAACATCAAAACCTATGTTGCTTAACATCTCTACAATCATGTGCGTAGTAGTCGTTTTGCCATTTGTTCCTGTTACTGTGATTATGTCTTTATCCACACTAAGCTTACGAATTATCGTAGGATTAATTTTAAGCGCAAGCTTTCCAGGTAATGTAGTTGCACCTTTACCAAAAAGTCTCAATACTTTTCGAGTTGCCTTAGCTACAAAAGATGCGAAAACCACACTAGCCATTAATTATTCTCCTCTACCATATGTCCAATTATGAGTAGTCTGTGTGAACCAACTCCTGTTGGAGTACAAGTAACCAAAGTTATCTGCCTCTCGTCTGATACATCAGGACCTATCATATCCTCAAGCTCTTCAGGCAATATAGTTAGAATCTCATCAACGACATATAAATATTCATTTCCATCAACTGTCGTAATTCTAATAGTATCACCGATTACGACTTCTCCAAGTCTATTAAACAAACTACCTTCTTGAGTCATCCTGTGCCCAAGAATCGAGCAGTTGCCAATTTGTCCTGGCAATACAGAAGACTCATAGTGTCCTGCACCATATCTCAAAGCAACAAGTGAAGACTCATCCCACAAAGGTAAATGCACTTCAACTGACTCAATATCAATTATTCCCAGATAGTTTAATACGACCTCATCGGGAAGATTGGCTTGCGCCTCCTCCATAGAAGCCTGTTGCGAAGCAATTTGATCTGAATTTCCGAAAAACTCGTATTCCTCGCCATTAACTACATTGGCATTGGCAGGAACAATATATGTAATCTCCGTTTGGCCTAAAGCAAGCTGAGATTCCACCACATTAACAGCATCCTTTGTCACTTGATTTCGAAAGTAATTCTGAATAGGGTTGATAAGCAGCAGCACCACACCTGCTACAAAAAGAAGAATAGCTAAAATGGTAAGAATTGTATTGATTGTTCTATTCTTTCTTTGTTTATTTGAGTAAACGCGTTTGACTTTCTTAACATCGTTCGAAAAATCAAGATTATCCATCGCTCCTCCCATTTGTAACACTATTATATGCCCTTCCTGTGTTATTATATGTTTACTTTTCACGCTTTGGAGGTCACTATGGATAACGAAATATGGAACAAGACTCTTACGGTTCTTTCGCATGATACTCGTGTCGATTCTGTTATCTACGATTCTATTCTCTCAAAGATGAAACTCGTCTACTTTGAAAACAACACCCTTATTCTATCATGCAGAGACGAATATTCATTAAGTCTCGTTAAAAATAAGGAGTTAAGCTCTTTAATTCGTGGTGCTGCTACTATTGTCAACAATGGCGAGTCGCCCTTCGTTAGCTTTGTTCTTGAAGGTGATGAGAATGCTGCTTTGGCTACAACTGTAGCTAGTAAGAAAGCCAGCACTACCCAGCAATCGAATTATTCCGTGCCTATTACAGGTTTATCCGATGCCTTTACCTTTGATAACTTTGTCGTTGGTGATTGCAATCGTTTTGCTCATGCTTCAGCCGTTTCTGTAGCTAATAGACCAGGTCCAATTAGTCGTAACCCTTTGTTTCTTTGGGGTAATTCAGGTCTAGGTAAAACGCACCTTATGCAGGCAATCGGGAATAGCGTTCAAAAGAACCTTCATAAGACTGTTTTGTATGCTTCTTGCGAGAATTTTACAGATCAGTTTGTTAATAGCCTTCGCGAAAAGAATATTGCCTCGTTCCGCAACAAGTACCGTAATGTAGATGTTTTATTGATTGATGATATTCAATATTTAATTGGCAAGGCAGAGACACAAATCGAGTTTTTTAATACATTTGAAGCCCTAATTAGTGCAGGAAAGCAAATTGTAATTACCTGTGATAAGGCTCCTAAGAACCTTACAGAGCTTGAAGAAAGGCTTACCTCCAGATTCCAGAGTGGAATGACTATGGACATCCAGCCTCCTGATTTTGAAACTCGAAAAGCAATTATTCAAAGTAAGCTTAAGAATGACGTCATCTCATTATCAGATGATATCGTTAATTACATGTGTGAGAACGTTACTTCTAATGTTCGTGAGCTAAATGGTGCCTATAATGTCATTTCCTCTTTCTATGCTTTATCAAATGGTGATATCACATTGGAAACAGCACAAACGGTTCTTACTTCATTTATCTCTCCTAACAAGAAACGTATTCTTACTACTGAGATCATTACAAATGCTGTATCTCAATACTATGACATCTCTCCTGATAAAATGAAATCAAAGGTTAGGAGTTCTGAGATTCTTATTCCTAGAAGTGTTGCTATGTACATTTGTCGTGATTTACTTGGTATGCAATTAGCTAAAATTGGAGCTTTTTTTGGTGGTAGAAATCACACTACAGTTCTTAATGCTTGTAGCAGAATAGAATCTTCTCCAAGTATTATGAAAGAGATAGAAGAAATCAAAGCTAAGCTTCAAGAATGATTTATGAACATTTTTTGTTCATTTGTTGTTATTTTTCTGTTATTTCGACGTCATTAGAATGTTTATAAAAAATGCGTTTTAGTAAATATCAAGATATCAACACATACTAACAATGAAATAACAATTAATTAACACTGTTACATTCAACAAAATAAGGCGTTTCAGATACTTATACACAATACCAACACACTATATAATAACAACTACTAATATATAGAAATACTCATAATTGGCGCTTTGTGTGTTTCTTTTTGAGCGCTTATAAAGTATAATATTAAAGTATTTTTGAAAGGAAGACTAAGACTATGAGATTTGTATGTAATAAGGATAACCTTGAATCAGCTATTTCAATTGTTCAGAAGGCAGTTAAGACTAATTCTACTCTTCCTATTCTTGATGGGATTCATATTCAGGCTGAAGGACAATCAGTTAAGCTTACTGGTTATGATCTAGAAACAGGCATTGAAGCGGATGTTGCTTCTGATGTTTCTGATAATGGCGCTGTTGTTGTTGTTTCCAGAATTTTTGGAGAGATTATTAAGAATCTTCCTGAGAATACAGTTGAGATTAAGTCTGATGACAGAAACTTTATTTCAATTGTAAGTGGTAGTGCTAGCTATAACATCAAGGGTAATAATGCTAACGAATATCCAAAGATTCCAATAATTGAGAATTCTTCGAAAGTTATTTTATCCCAAGCTATCCTTAAGAAGATGATAACAAAGACTATTTTTGCTGTTTCTAAGGACGATACAAGACAATCTCTTACAGGCTGTTGTCTTGAGAGCGATGGATCTACGATTACTATGGTAGCAATTGACGGTTTCCGTATGGCTCTTAGAAGAGAATATATTGGAAATGACTTCCCTGTCATGAATTTTATTATTCCTGGTAAGGCATTGAATGAGTCTGCTAAGATCTTTGATGGCAAGTCTGAGGATGAGGAAGTAATTATTTATTCATCTGCGAACCATTTATTATTTGATATTGGAAATGTTCGTGTTGTATCTAGACTTCTTCAAGGTCCATTCGTTGCTTATAATTCAATCATTCAGAAGAATCCTCAGTCTGTTATGACTGTTAATCGTAAGGCTTTACTTGACGCTATCGAGAGAGCTGCTTTGATTATTCTAAGTGATGAGAGAAGATGTCCTGTTCAGCTTTCAATGCCAAATTCTTCAACGCTTCTTATTACAGCCGATACTGATGCTGGTACGTTGAAGGAAGATATCGATGTAAGTATTGAAGGTGATACAATTGATATTGATTTCAATGCTAGATATTTGATAGATGCTTTGAAGAATATTGATGATGAGAATATTCGTTTAGAATTCAATGGTTCACAGGGCCCTTGTATTATTGTTCCTTGTGATGGAAATGATTTTGTATACCTTGTATTGCCTATCAGAAGATGATTGGCTATTAATTCGAAATGATTATTAAGCATTTGTCTTTAACTAATTTCAGAAACTACGGGAGGCTCGATATCGATTTTGGGCCTTCCGTTAATATTATTTATGGAGATAATGCTCAAGGTAAGACTAATATTATTGAGGCTATTAGCGTTGCTTCTTGCCTTTCTTCTCACAGAACTGTCAAGGATAAAGAGATGGTTGCTTTTGGGAGTTCCGGATATGAGATTTCTATGCAGTGTGAGAACGAATATGATAATTCATTTGCGGACTTTTATGTTGGTTATTTTGTTCCTGAGGGTAATGAAAGTTCTTCAAATCATGCTAAGAGAGTTCTTAAGCAAGATGGGTTCATTATTCCCAAGTTATCCGAATATGTAGGCGTTTGTAACACTGTTATTTTCGCTCCAGAGGACCTAAATCTTGTTAAAGGTGCTCCTGCTGTAAGGCGAAGGTACCTAAATCTGCTAATTAGTAAGGTTTCCCCTTCTTATATCAATTTGCTTAATCAATGTAGGCGACTTATTGATCAGAAAAATCTATGCCTAAAGAGTTCTGATGCCGCTTCTGGTCAGCCTGATGCTCTAGATTTCTGGGATTATCCTCTTTCTCAAGTTTCTGCTGAGATCGTTATTAAGCGTTACCTGTTTACTTGTATGCTTTCAAAGAAAGCTAGAGATAGTCATTTATCTATTTCGCAAGGACTTGAAGAGCTTTCTGTCCGATATACCACCATATCGGGCTGTATTGACCTTATAGAGGACTTTCTAGAAGAACGTGATATGTTCGACGTTTTTATTGCTAGAGAGCTTTCTGTGGCCTTGTACGCGGAATTAAGGGGTATCCTCGGTAATTATATCTATTCTAAGCTCGTTTCATCGCGACGTTATGACTTAGAAAGGGGTTCTTCTACTAGTGGCGTTCAGAAAGATGATCTAGAGATCCTCCTTAACGGCCTACCAATGAAGCAATACTCTTCTCAAGGCCAGCAACGCTCAGCTGCTCTTTCACTTAAGCTTTCTGAATTGCAAATAGTGCGTGATTGCGTTGCTTCATATCCAATTCTCTTATTGGATGACGTTTTCTCCGAATTGGATGTTAATAGACGAGTAAGCCTTATCTCTGGAATGGTCGATGCACAAATTTTTATAACTTGTACGGATCGCTCATATATCGAAAAGGAACTCGACGCATTACTTTCTTCTACTGTTAAGTCTAACTTCTACCATGTGAAAGATGGTAATGTTGAAGTTTCATAACCCTTAATAAGCATATTATGTTATAATATATATGTGCTGGAGGGTTTTATGTACATTCATATTGGTGGCGAAGTAACTATTCCTAGTCATACTATCTCTTTAATTGTAAATCTGGAGACAGTACTTCCATCGCAGACACATATTTCTGATTTTATTAGAGCTGAAGATGAAGTTAATCGTCTGGAGTATCTTTCTGGTGATCTTCCTAAGTCTTTGGTTATTACTGAGCGAAGAACGTATGTGTCCCCTATTTCGGTATCAACACTATTAAGGCGAATTTCTTTGTTTTTGCCTGAATTTGGTTGAGTTTCGCCTTTGTAACATTGTTACAAATCATGCAAAATAAGCCTTATTAGCTTATTTGCATTATGAGGAGTCAAAAATGATAGAAAATGAGAAATCTATGAATTCAAATGGTGAGGTAGACATTTATTACCAACCAGTTGAGGTTAATGATGATGAATTACGCAACATGGCTGAGAATCCTAGGGCACTAACAGAGGACTTTAAGGAGGAGCAGCTATCAGACATTGAAGATATTTATGCCGGTCAGGATGAGTTTGATACATCAAACAATAGCGACTATGGCGAGAATGATATTCAGGTTCTAGAAGGTTTAGAAGCTGTTCGTAAACGTCCTGGAATGTATATTGGTGATACTACCCCTAGAGGACTACATCACCTAGTATATGAAATTGTTGCCAATTCAGTAGATGAAGCTTTGGCAGGCAGATGTGATACTATTGATGTTTCGCTTAACAAAGACGGTTCAGTTACAGTTGTAGACAATGGATCTGGTATTCCTGTTGGTAATCACCCTAAGCTAAACATACCTACAGTAGAGGTTGTTCATACGGTTCTTCATGCTGGCGGAAAGTTTGGTGGTGGAGCTTATAGTGTTTCTGGTGGATTACATGGAGTAGGTGCTTCTGTAGTTAACGCCTTATCGTCCAAAATGGTAGTTGATGTTTGTCGTGATGGAAATATATATGAGCTTGAGTTTTCAAAGGGACAAACTGTAGTTCCTCTTCATATTGTCGGTCAATGTAATCATAATAGTACAGGAACAACGACTACTTTCTTCCCTGATAGTGAAATTTTTCCTGATGTAACGTTCGATTTTGATTCAATGATCACAAGATATAGAGAAATGGCTTTCCTAAATAAAGAGGTAACGATTAACCTTACTGATAATCGTCCTGAGGAGCCATTATATAAGCATCTTCATTATGATGGAGGCATTATTTCTTTTGTAGAGTACTTGAATAAACATAAAGAAGCAGTCACTTCTAATCCAATTTACTTTGCTACGCGTTCCGGCGATTGCTTTGTCGAGATTGCAATGCAATATAATGATTCTTATCAGGAGACGGTATATAGTTATGCAAATAATATTGCAACAGCTGAAGGAGGCACGCACTTAACTGGTTTCCGTGCAGCTTTGACTCGTGTCATTAATGATTATGCTCGAAAATATAAGTATCTCAAGGATAACGATGCTAAGCTTCAAGGAGAAGATACTCGTGAAGGCCTTGCTGCTATTATCTCAGTTAAGCTTCCTGAGCCTCAATTTGAAGGCCAGACTAAGTCTAAGCTAGGTAACGCTGAGGTAAGACCACTTGTTGAAGGTGCAGTTGGCGATAAGCTGATGATATTCCTCGAGGAGCATCCGGATGAGGCCAAGCTTATATTAGATAAGTGTTTGTCAGCGTCTAGAGCTCGCGATGCTGCTAAGAAAGCAAGAGAATTAACAAGACGTAAGACTGTATTCGAGAGCAATTCGCTCCCAGGCAAACTTGCTGATTGCCAGTCTAACGAACCCGAGTTCTGCGAGATATTTATAGTTGAGGGTGATTCCGCTGGTGGATCTGCAAAACAGGGTAGAGAGCGTAAATTTCAGGCTATTCTTCCTTTGTGGGGAAAGATGCTAAATGTCGAGAAGGCTAGAATTGATAAAGTATATACTAACGAAAAGCTTCAGCCTGTAGTAATGGCACTTGGTGCCGGTATTGGTGATGAGTTTGATGTTTCCAAGCTTAGATACCATAAAACTATTATTATGGCTGATGCCGATGTTGATGGATCTCATATTAGAACGTTGCTTCTTACTTTCTTTTTCCGCTATTTGAGAGAATTAGTTGAAGGTGGCTACATATATATCGCATGTCCGCCTTTATTTAAAGTCTACAAGGGTGAGGAAGCATATTACGCATATGATGATAAGGAAGTTGAAGCTATTAAAGAGAAGATGGGATGGGCAAATCCTTCAATTCAGAGATATAAGGGCCTTGGAGAGATGAGTTCCGAGCAACTATGGGATACTACAATGAATCCTTCGACTAGAAAGTTGCTTAAGGTAACTATAGATGATGCGCAAGCAGCCGATGAGACATTTACTCTTCTAATGGGAGATCAAGTTGAACCTCGCAAGGCTTTCATTCAAACCAATGCAAAGCTTGCAAACATTGATACATAATCGATTTGATTAGTATTTCAACAAGAGAGATGGGGCCACATGCTTCGTCTCTCTTTTTTGTTCCACGTGGAACAGCTGTGAGATGCAACGCTAATTAGTGTGAAAGCTTTCAATTAGATATTGATAATTGCAGTTATTAGAATCAATTTTAAAATAATAGCTTAACTTCTGAAATGAAGTGTAGGCGACGAATATACATGTGATGACTGTCCCTTTATTCATCCCGTATTACTCATAGTGATCTTTGAGAGGCTGTTCCACGTGGAACAATTCAATATGTAAACTTAATGAAACAATAGAGTTGATTAGAAATGATATAGTGTATATGTAAAATAAGAGTAAATGAGGAGAAAGTGTATGGCTTCAGTAATTTCTATCGTAAATCAGAAGGGCGGAGTTGGAAAGACAACCACAACGGTCAATCTGTCTGCTTATCTAGGCGTTAAGCACAAGAAAGTGCTGCTTATTGACCTTGATCCTCAAGGCAATGCAACAAGTGGTGTTGGTGTCGATAAAGGGAATCTAGAAAATACTGTGTATGATGTTATGGTAAATGATACGCCAATAAGTCAAGCGATTGTGGCTACTTCAGCAAAGAACGTATCAATATGCCCAACAAACATCAATCTTGCTGGAGCTGAAGTCGAGCTAGTATCTGCAATGTCAAGAGAGCAGATTCTTAAGAACGCTATCAGTGAAGTATCCGATAAGTATGATTACATAATTATTGATTGCCCTCCATCATTAGGAATTCTGACAATAAATGCACTTACTGCCTCTGACGGGGTAGTAGTACCAATTCAAGGGGAATATTACGCACTTGAAGGTCTCACACAATTAATAGATACAATAAACATAGTAAAGAAGAAGCTAAATCCTTCGCTTGGTATTATTGGAGTAGTACTTACAATGTATGACAATAGAACTCAGCTTACTAGACAGGTAAGAGAAGAAGTAGAGAAGTTCTTTGGAGAGAAAGTCTTCAAAACATACATTCCAAGAAATGTAAGACTAGCTGAAGCGCCAAGTCACGGGCAAGCAATATCGCACTATGATCCAAGCTCAAAGGGCGCTAAAGCATATGATATGTTAGCAGCAGAACTAATTAAAAGAACTAAAAAAATATAGATGAACATCTATATACGAGAGGAGTAAACATGGCAACTTCAAGCAAAGGATTAGGAAAAGGTCTAGGTGCGTTACTATCTACAGAAGGTATTCCAGAGGATGCAAAAGACTCTGTTGTTGAACTAAAAATTAATGACATATCACCCAATAACGGTCAGCCGCGTAAGCTATTTAATGATGAGGCTTTACACGAGTTAGCAGCATCAATAAAGGAGAATGGAGTAATCCAGCCAATCATCGTACAGAAGAAGGGAACAGGCTATAGAATCGTTGCTGGCGAGCGCAGATGGCGTGCCTCAAGACTTGCAGGACATAGCATTATTCCAGCAATAGTACGAGATTTGACTGATCAGCAAACATTAGAACAGGCCTTAATCGAAAATCTGCAAAGAGAAGATCTAAACCCTCTTGAAGAAGCTTATGCTATGAGTAATCTCCTGAAGTCTCATAATATGTCTCAAGAACAGTTGGCTAAGAAACTAGGTAAACCAAGAGCTACTATTGCCAACACAATTAGATTGATTAACATCGATGAATCGTTGCAGGACTTTATTCGAAATGGAGACTTATCTGCTGGTCACGCGAAGGCGCTTTTGTCCCTAAAGGATTCTGAAGATCAGCGAAAAGCAGCTGACGTTATCATTGCAAAGGATATGACAGTCAGACAAGCAGAAGAATACGTAAGAAGGCTACTATGGGCGTTGGAGAATCAAGACAAGTCAAGCGTAGAAGAAAAAGAAATAGATCCAGCAATTAAGTTGAGCACAAAGCAAGTTGAAATTAGGTTAAAGAAGCACTTTGGTTCACGAGTAAAGTTGAAGCTTGCTGATTCTACTACGGGAAAAGGCAAAATAGTGATTGACTACAAGAACTATGAGGATTTAGACAGACTACTAAAGCTAATGGAAGAATAAGAATATTAATAATAATAAGCAGAGCAGAAATACAACCAAAAAGATTGACATCAAACCCATTTTTAAGTATTATAACAAAGCACAAATGGAGAGATGGTCGAGTTGGTTGAAGGCACCAGTCTTGAAAACTGGCGAAGGTTTGCGCTTTCCGTGGGTTCGAATCCCACTCTCTCCGCCATATACCACTTTAGTGGTTTAACAAATTCGGCATTAGGAGAAGTACCCAAGAGGCCGAAGGGGAGGCTTTGCTAAAGCTTTAGGCGGGGCAACCTGCGCGAGGGTTCGACTCCCTCCTTCTCCGCCA
>JAAYFK010000063.1 GCA_012728275.1 Clostridiaceae bacterium
AAAAAATACCCGCCACGCCTTTATTCGACGTGACGGGTGATATAACTCATATCTATCAATAATTATCAGCAAACTCTACAAAGTATGCTTGCGCATGAGCGCAAACTGGACAAACCGTTGGAGCTGATGAACCATGATGAATGTATCCGCAGTTTAAGCACTTCCAAAGTGTAACGCCGTCGCGCTCAAATGTAACTCCCTGCTCGAGATGCTCAAGAATCTGACGATATCTCTTCTCATGCTCTTTCTCGACTCCAGCAACCAATGAGAACAAAGTAGCTATCTGAGTGAAGCCCTCTTCCTTTGCCTCTTCAGCAAATCTCTTATACATATCTGTCCACTCGCTATACTCACCATTTGCAGCTTCTAGAAGATTTGTCTTTGTGTCAGGAACATCGCCATCGTTAAGAAATTTGAACCATAGCTTAGCGTGTTCTCTCTCGTTTCCTGATGTCTCAGCAAAAATATCCGAAATCTGAACATATCCTTCCTTGCGTGCCTTTGAAGAAAAATAACTGTACTTGTTTGTTGCCATAGACTCTCCAGCAAATGCTGTCTGTAGATTAGCCTCTGTCTTTGATCCTTTTAATTCCATCTTAGTTTCCTCCTATTAATTTACTTGTTCGTTCTTGGAGCACATAGGACAAATACCTTCAGCAGAAATGGTTATACTCGTTGTAGTGCTACCAGAAATTGGCTTGTAAAACGATTTAACGTCTGGCAAGTCCAAATCCAGAACACAAGAGCACTTCAAACAGTAAAAATGACCGTGAAAACAATTTGTACTGTCGTAGTGCATCTCTCCGCAAGGACTAACTAACTTAAGAATCAGACCAGAATTGGATAGCTTCTCAGTAACGTTATACACACTTGAAAAAGAGATGTGAGGATAATCATTCACTATTGAATGATAAATCTGATCGCATGTTGGATGCGTCTTATTGTCAAGCAAATAATCATATACAACCAGTCGAGGCCTCGTAATACGTAGCCCCTCTGCCTTCAATGCTTTCTCTGCTCTCGAAAAATCTCTCATGAATATTCACCCAAACATATCCTACGTTATGGGTAAATTATAATCATTCTAAATAAGCAAGTCAAGAAAGAATTACATTTTGTTCTTCTTTTTCTTGTTTTTCTTCTTGGAATCTTTCTTTTTCTTCAGTTTGCTCTTAATCTCCTCAATATCTGGAGCCTCAATCGATACTTTTGGTTTAGGAACACTAGAATTCTTTTTAAGTGATAGCTTACTTGCTTTGTCCTTTTTGACCTTTGGAAGTCGTACTTTATTATCAATAGAAACTATTGGTGGCTGTGTGAGTTTCTGAAGATAGGACGAGATTGCATTTAGCATTTCTACATTTATCGAGAAGTAAATACAACGCCCTGTTTTTCGAGCAATCAAAACCTCGCTATCGGTCATCAGGCTAAGATGATGTGACATCGTCGGCTGGCTAATCGAGAACTGAGGGAGAATGTCCATAGAACGAAGTGGGCCTACAGACGCAATCAACTCTAATATGCGAACTCGCATTGGTTCACCTAATATTGCTAAAGCTCCAATTACCTTCTCATCGTTTTCAAAGTATGACATGGTCGCCTCCAATTATGCAGTAAGTCTGTCTCTTAGTGCTTCTTCAAATTCTACAAGGTTAGCGCAAGCAACGACTACGGTATTCTCCTCCAGAAGAATATCCTCGTCACCACGAACAAGAATAGTAAGCGGCACACCTAGCTTCTTAAGCATCAGGAGCTGATACTCTTTGCTTGCTTCAGTCGATAGATACTTGCATAGAAGACTTAGCACTTGCTTTGCGTCTTCAAGATAAATGCCAGAGAGCTTCATAAGGTGATCTATAACATAAACGCCAAAAACATCGTTGAAATTTAGTACCGTCTTTGTTGGATAAACGCTTGTAAAAGCAGTTATTGACAGCTTCGACACCAACCCCAGACTTACAAAATCACTCATCGGTATGCTGAAGTGCTTAACGTTGGACGAGAAAACATCTTTCATTTGCTCAACAGTCAACTCGCTCTTAAGCTCTTTGATTTTGGTAATTCGTGAGATTATCTTTTCGCGCGGGAAAAAGGTCGCCTGGCCGATATCTGTAGCCTTATGAATGAACCATTTTTCAGGGATTAAGCCCTCCCTTTTCCAGCGATATAATGTTCCATATGATATTTGCATTGCTCTTAATAATTGCTTTTTTGAAATCAATTCTTCCTTCATTGTATCCACCACCCTATATTGTCTTATTCAAATTCTTACTATCTAGATTCTAGATTAACAATGTTACAGTACCAAGACAAAGCAATAAAAAATGTGACACAAAACGGGCCCTGACTTAAGTAGTCAAAGCCCGCTGCTTACTGCAATTTATGTCTAATTAAATGAACGCACCGAGAATATCTTCAAAGCCCCCCATAAAAGACTCAAAAGCTGATTGAATGAAAAAATAAGAAAATACTGATGCAATTATCCCAATAACCAGTAAAATCAAAAACCACATCAAGAAAGCTCTCTCGAAACTCTTAAGGTTCTTATTCTTTGGAGCAAAGGAAAGAATGATAATCATAAAAATATTAACTACTGGTATGCAATTTAGAAGCATCAACCAGAAATATGCAGCCGTTGATATTGGCTTATATTCTGGTGGACAAACGTTAATCAACTCTTGTTGCTTAACCTTTTTATCTATCTTCTTCTGGTTCTTAGCTTCTAGCTTAGCCTTCTTTGCTTCTTCGGCACGTTTAGCACTCTCCGCCCTCTTTGCCGCTTGCTCTTCAGCTTTCTTAGCAGCAGCAATCTGTGCTGGCGTTGGCTGACTAGGAACATTTTGTGCTGGAGCCGCTGTAGCAACAGGATTTGCAGATACTGTAGGAGCTACCGCAGGTACAACCGGAACTATAGGAACTACTGGAGCTATTGGAACAATAGGAGCCGCATTAACAACTGGAGTATCCTCTACAGGAGCTACAGCAATTACTGGAGCTTCCGCCTCAACAACTAGGTTAGCAGTATCATCCAAAGATTCCTCTACTATAGCACTGTCTTCTTTGATAGCTTCAACAGGCTCTTCTGGCTTTGCTTCGCCTACTATCTCAATTCCCTTAACCACACCAAAACCTTCTTCTGGTTCTTGAGTAACCACAGGAGCCTCAGATACTGTAGCTTCTGAATCGGATGAATCAATTACAACACGCTCTCCACACTCACTACAAAATGAAGCACCTTCTACAATCTCGGAATCACACTTCTTACATTTCATTCTGAATCCTCCTATTATTTTAGTGTACTAATTATAACATAATAAGGACTTGATAAGCTATTGCATATAATCAAAGTTCCCTGTAGTATAATATGCGTCATTTGAATATAAAGTCACTTAAAGTGGGTGGTTAGCTCAGCTGGTTAGAGTACTTGCTTGACATGCAAGGGGTCGTTGGTTCGAGTCCAATACTACCCACCATTTTATTTTTGTATTTGTATTGTAACTACTACATATTCTCCAGCCTGTAATGTTATTCTTTGAGTTCTGCTTGTCAGTCGATAACTCTGAATAATAATACCCGAAGAAGAATACCTGTTCACTCTACTTTCTCCTTCAGCACCAGCATTCTCAATTACGAACTGTTGCTGGCTAGACGAAGAGTTCGACACAATAATGTATCTTGTCGATTCCACTTCATACATTGCACAAGAACAATTGTGCATCAACATTTCCGCAGTTTGTGAAGAAGTCTCATCTATAGGATTCAAGGCCTCCAAGGACAATCTAGAACTATATCTGAATTGATTAATCGTTGAGACAAAATTGAAGAAGTCATCAACTCCGGCTTCCAAATTATCACGAATAGTATCATTATACTCAGAAGGCACAAAAATCATATTGGACTCATTGTCGATTGCAAGATAAGAAGTTCGTACATCATACATTACTCTTCTCGAAAAAGCCGACGAATCAGACAGCAATACCGACATATATTGTCCCGAGCTAATGGGCTGTGCATATCGACTTACGATTGTCGCCGATCCATCATATAACTCATACGACATCGACAGACTTGAAATGAACTCTCCCGTTACAGCGGTGCCGTGGGAAGTAACTCGCGGAGAATTATATCCCGCATCATCCATTGCTTCATTAACCAAGTCAGTGAATGTAGTTCCTGAAGTAGAAGTTGTATCTATACTTATATTCAAGTCGACCTCACTACAGTGATAGTCCGCACTAGATAGCATCATTCCACCTTCATAGTTCATGCCATCCAAAAATACTATTCGATCCTTAAGTTCAGTATAGTACTCGGAGCTTCTAATAATTCCTGTTATGTAATCAACATATGCACTCTTTTGGATATCACTAACGAAGTTACCCTCGCTATCGTTAATCTCAATATAAATCGTCTCAAATTGACGCGACCACGGGAACGCCGTACCGTTATCAATTCGAAGTTTTCCATAAGTTGACGATACCGAACCGCACATATACTCTAGTATGCCGTTTACAATGGTCGGATCCGTACATGAGCCAAAGACAAGCCAAGGCGTAGACTGACTATCTCGCACAAGTCTAAGCGACTCCTCTAGCGAAGCGCAGTTTCCCACTTGCATAGGAACACCGTTACCATCAACACTCAGTGAATTTGAGGAAGTGCCGTTCAAGAAAATACTGCTTTCGCTAAGTCCAGTCTCCCCAATTGAGAGGTTATTCAAACGAATAACTGATGGTGTCGCTTCCACTATTGCATCTCGAAAATAACTTGATATAGATTCTTCAGAATTCTTGTCCAATCCTAGATATATACCATCAACAAAAAGGACCCCTTGCCCCTCGAAAGAGATATTTAGTCTAACCGGTCCCTCCTCAAAAGCGCTAGTATCATTTATTGCGAAAACATACGAATACATAGTAAACTTGCCGTTTGCTGAAACAGAGAAGCCTTGCTCTTCAAAGCCTTCCCCGGATATCCAAATATTGACATCTCCATTGTTAATTCCACTTTGCTTAAGATAAATATCGATTCTATAGAAAGCATTCTCTTCAAAAATATCGCTAGCACTTCCATTAAGCTCCTGAGAAAGCATATGAATATTATCTGATAATCCTGTCACTCTAGCGCAATTACTTCCATATCCATTAGCAGAGTCCTGAACGACAGAAAGATAAGTATCTGGTCCATAATAATCCCATGTCTCACTTCCCGTTCCAACTTGCCAAGACGACGCTAAAGTATCATCTAACATATCTTCTTCGTCATCATTTTCTGATATTTCGTCCTGGCTGCCTTCAAAACTATTAGCCGCTATACAATTACGAGTAGCTTCAATAAAGCAAATGTCGCCCGGAAGAATAGAGCTTAAAGAATTGCCATCAATTCTAATATCCGACAAAATTGAAGTAATCCCTATAGTGTTATTCCTAAGTACAATAACCTTACCATTAGGAGCGCTATAGATTTCATCATATGAGACGCCATCAGAGGAGGCAATTGATACGGTATCGATATTTGAATCAACTAGATATGTAGCACCATTTGAATCAAGAACAACGATATTATTCTCATCCGCTACAATAAGCGAAGCTACATTCGACGAATAATTGCTTACTCCAGACAGAGTGGAACAAGTTGCATCCCCGCTATCATTATACTCACACTTTACTATCGTTCCGTTATTCAAAAGGCAATAGAAATCATCCCCAAAAACATCAACATCTACTACTTCTGATTCGATAACGCTCTCTAGGACGCTTTCCTGTCGAAAAACAAGTCCATTCAAAGAAACATAAGCCTCGGCATCGCTTGATACTATCATTATTCTATTGCCAGACGACTCAATGGCAGCAATACCTGACTCGATGCCAAGATCTAAAGCAATCACTTCACCATCTGAATAGACCAAAACCTCTCCATTAGATAAAGCAGCAACAACAGCATTACCAACACTTGCGATATTTTGAATCTCGACGGACTCATTAATAAGCATCGCTCCAATTTCAGCATCTTCAGTTACCAGAGAGAAATTTCTACCATCTACCGAAGAATACAAAGTTCCCGTACTAGTAATCGCATATATCTCTGTGGCATTACTGCAAATATCTTTGAATTCAATATCCTCAGCTTCAAATACATGCATTAATTGTTCATCGCTAATATCGGATATTAACTTACCAGACTGGGTCAAAGCTACTAAAGTATTGTTCAGATAATCGATATCAACTATAGTATCCGTTATCCAAAGTCCATTCGGATCTTCAATTGTAACCTCATTACCAATTTGAGCCTCATCATAGCCTAGAACTGCGCCCTGATACTTAAGAATCATAGCACCTGTCTCATCCATAGAGAAAACGCGAATATTCGCATTTGAGTCTATATTAAACTGATTTAATTCATCTGAATCAAAATATATATGCGCCTCGTCAGCACTAGCTACCGTAAGTGAGCAAACTTCGTTTGAGTTCTCAAAAGACGGATCCATAATGAAGTTGCTCATAGGAATTCGATCCAGATTTAATCCAACTCCATCAAAATCCATTGCTTCCCCATTTATTGGGGTTGCAGGAATTCTAACCAGCTCATTACGAGTTCCAAAAGCACCAGTAACCGCTAGAAGAAATATGGATAGAAGAACGATTACACAAAATGAACCTAAGAAAACAAATAGCTTTCTTTTCTTGAATCTTCCATATGCACGTGTAAAGAACCCGTTACTCACTAATCAAGGCATCTCCTTCAATATTCTCTATTGCGACATCATGCTCTTGCTTTATCTTGAGATTCTTCGCATTACTGTTATATAGGGAATACATAATTACAAGACATATAATCGCAGGTAAGATGAAGCTGATCTCCACCATAAAAATCTGCATTTGAATCGCCTCTGATACTCCGTCACTGATTCCGAAGGTTTTGTTATCCAGGAGAATACTAGTAACGGTCGTCCCAAAGAAATTAAATATGGCGTGTGCCAAAATCGAACATCTTATATCTTCAGTAAATGCATATACACATCCTAGGGCAATTCCACAAATGCTAGCATAGATTATTTGAACCGCACCGCTGTGCATGAAGCCAAAAGATAAAGCGGCAAGAACTATGGCAATACCTTGAGGCATGCTTTTTCGAAAAGAACCAAGAATCATACCCCTAAACAAAAGCTCCTCAAATACTGGAACAGCAACAATTACAACAACGGCATAAAGCAAAACCTTTAGGTACGAAGGCTCGCTAACTTGTGAGTCCATTTGATTCGAGTATTCCTCAATTAGCTTGCCTATAGCCTCGTTAGACTGACTTAAATAAGTGATAATACCAAAATACACGTTGGTAAACCCAAGCATTCCAAGAGAAACGACTCCCGCCAACAAATACATTACTGGCTTAGCCTTCTTCAACTTCACAATCTTCTTATATGGATTCTTAGGGATAAACAAAAACGCGAATAGCGCTATCAAGAGAACTACCTCGGAAATCATTGAACCAATTTCCGGATTAGCATCATAGTCAAAACCGAATAGAGAAAATACAAAGAAAACAACTAAACAAACTGCAAAGTAGCCGACTACAAAGGCAACCACTTGGAGTATGCTCAGTAGCACCGCTATTATTCTCTGTGAAACTCTTTTCTTCTTATCTTCATCCATATAATGTTGGACTCCTTACTGTGACGAACGAGTACGGAATTGCGTATTGGAAGCAAACTTCACGCCTGAAGGATTTGTTGTCTCCGATGCTGTAAACCGTCTCATGAAAAATTCAAAAGTCCTGTTAATTTCTTCATTATCCTTAATCGAATAAAAGTACTGATCGCCCTTCTCTCCGTACGAAGTACGCATAATGACGAGCTCAGGTTTTCTGTGATTACCATCATCTGGTTCATAATTGTACATAACGACATATTCGTATTTGGAAAATACGAACGTATCAATAACGGAAAGAAAATATTCCTTTCCGTTACTAGCGTCTCTAATAACAATCAACTCTTCGTCCTTGATAGTTTTATTAACATCAATTTGAGTTGTCGCCTTAGTTTTCTTATTAAGGGATCTATTACTCTTCTGATTCTTCATCGCTCATTGATTCTTCGCATAACTTGTCGTAGAAATCAAAAACGGCATCCTCTTCTTCTTCTTCAAGAGTAGAAATTGTAATATCGCCATTCTCATCTTCTACTTCCTGAGCAATAACCATCTCAGGCTCCTCATCCATAGTAAGTAGAACACAATAACTCTTATCATTGAATTCAAAGCTATCCACATATGCGAATTCAAAAGACTCACCAGTCTCTTCATCAACGAGAGTAATTATTGATTCTTCTTCCATATCTTCGTCGCTTTTACCACTCTGACATCCACAATCGCAGTCTGGACCACAATCGCAATCTGACTTTGTCTCATCACAATTACATTCTGTATCGCAATTGCATCCTGACTTTGTCTCTTCGCAATTACATCCTTCACCGCACTCGCAGCCCTTCTTATTATCGTTGTCCATCATATGTTTGTCTCCTATCATATTTATTTTCGTATGATGTATATCTTAATCAAGTTATTATAGCATACTATCGGTCATAATCGATGCTGCTCCATGTATTCCCTAAGGATAATTTCAGCTGCCACTTGATCAATTATGCTTTTCTGCTTCTTTGCCTTAATGTTTGTCTCATGAAGCATGCGCGAAGCTATGACTGTTGTATATCTCTCATCCTTGTAGGACGGCGATATATCGACTAGCTTCTCTAGCTCCTGCCCGAAAAGTTCGGCTTTCTTCTGCGTCTCCGACTCCATTCCGTCTGTTCTTATCGGCTTACCTATTACAATCTCTGTGACATTCTTCTCTTTCACGATTTGAGCTATTCTGTCAAGGGCCCAGTTCCAATCTATGCTGTTCCAATTAACTGTCTCAAAACCATTAGCTGTAATTCTAAGCTCATCAGAAAGCGCAACGCCTATGTGACGCATTCCAAAATCAATCCCCATTACTCGTCCTTTATTTGCCATAGTGATATATAATCTACCTTTCAAAAAAAAGCAACAAAGCGAAAACTTTGCTGCCTACTTAAACCTTCGCATTAGATATTCAAAATCATCTAAGTCTAGAGCAATACTCGTTAATAATTACCTCAAGCAATTCATCTCGCTCGATTCTACGAATAATTCCTCTAGCACCTTTGTAATTTGTGATGTATGTAGGATCTCCAGAAATAAAATAACCAACTAATTGATTGATTGGATTATATCCTTTTTCCTTCAAAGCGTCGAGAACGTATGTCATTAGTTCCCTTACGTTTGCCGACTTGTCTGCTGAAAAATTAAATCTCGTTGTCTCTGAATCCAGCATCTCATCACCCCCGATTTTGATAAAACTATTTGAGTTTTATTGTAGCATACTTTGATCTCTATTTAGCGTGTTTTGTTCTGTTTTTTTGCGGTTATCTAAATAATATCAGAATAATTGTCTATTAAGAGAGCTCCATCCTTAGCTATATGGGCTTTCGCAACTACTACTTGTCCTTTCAAACTCCCTGCTACTTCTTGGTTTACAGGCTGACCATTGATTCTATAAATCCTTGAATGCACGTATTCACGTGTGTACCCATTAATATAGCCAGGTTCGCAGTTATCACCTTCGTAATATGCCTCGAGAAGAATAGAAACATCTTGGTTAAGCTTAGTCAACGCGTACTTTTGCTCAAGTTCTTTTGATAACTCGTTGAGAACAGCAGTCCTCTGCTTACCTACACCCGAAGGGAGTTGCGCCATTTGAGCGGCCACTGTTCCTTTTCGAACAGAGTAAGGGAATACATGAAGCTTTGAGAAGGCGAGCTTCTCGACAAAGGCTTTTGTTTCAAGAAACTCTTGCTCGGTTTCTTGAGGGAATCCGCAGATTACATCCGTCGTCAAAGACATGCCCGGAAAAGCCGCGCGCAATTTCGCTACAATAGTCTCATATTGTGCGGCAGTGTACTTACGATTCATTCGCTTGAGCACAGTATCGCTACCGCTTTGAAGCGATAAATGAAAATGAGGGCAATATTTATCTATCTTAGATAACCCCAAGATGAATTCATCCGTAAGTGACATTGGCTCTAGAGAGCCCATGCGAATTCTTTCAATGCCTTCTACCAGGGACGCACTCTCAATTAAGGATAGAAGCGACATGATATCCTCGCCGCGATCTTTGCCATACGAACACAAGTGAATGCCAGTAAAGACAATCTCTTTAAAGCCTTTTGAAGCAAGATATTCTATTTCTTTCATGCAATCAAGCTTGTTGCGGCTAACTACTCGTCCGCGAGCATACGGAATGATGCAGTATGTGCAGAAGCTATCGCAACCATCTTCAACCTTGATAAAGGCTCTTGTCTCTTCAGGAGAAAGAACCGTGCCAAACTCCTTATATGTGTCCTTAGTTGTCACTTGCGGTTTTACGTGATTAGAGATATGCGTAGGCGTCGCTTTTGAGGCGATAAATTGAGAAACTTTTTCGACTAAGTGCACTTTATCTGAAGTGCCGCAGACTATATCTGCATCTATTTTTCCTTCGCGAAGCCCAGATGCGCAACCCATAGCACAGATTATTGCATTTGGGTTGAGTCGTCCAAATTTACGAAGCTGCTGAGACGATTTACGATCTGCTTCTCCTGTTACAGAACAGGTATTAACGACACAGATATCGGCACTTGCAACGTCATCTGTAATCTCGTATCCCGCTTCAATAAACTGTTCCCTGACAGCATCGGTTTCGTATTGATTTACACGACAACCAAGTGTGTAAAAGAATACCTTCATCATTGTCTTATCTTGATATGAGTCTCACGAAGCTGTTGTTCGGTAACATCTCCAGGAGCGCCACACATTAAATCTTGTGCATTGCCATTCATAGGGAACGCGATGACTTCTCTAATGCTATCTTCGTTTCTAAGGAGCATGATCATACGATCAACTCCAGGAGCCATTCCTGCATGAGGAGGTGCGCCATATTGGAATGCTGTATAAAGTGCAGAGAATCTTGCCTTTAGCTCATCCTCTCCGTAACCAGCAATTTCAAAAGCCTTCTTCATGATGTCAAGGCTGTGGTTACGAACCGCACCTGAAGATAGCTCGCATCCGTTACAAACAATATCGTATTGGAAAGCAAGAATATCCTCTGGCTTCTTTGTTTCTAAAGCCTCTAAACCGCCTTGTGGCATAGAGAAAGGATTGTGCGTGAAAATGTAGCCCTTAACTTCCTTATCGTACTCGTACATTGGGAAATCGTTAACATAGCAGAATCTGTATGCATTCTTTTCGATAAGGTCCAAAGACTCGCCTAATCTAGTTCTAATCTTGCCAGCAAAAATGCTTGCTTGCTGTTCGTTATCGGCAATGAAGAAAATCGTATCTCCTACCTCTAGTGAAGCTAGAGTCTTAATCTCGTCCTTCATATCGTCTGGAATGAACTTATCGATAGGACCCTTGAATGTTCCGTCTTCAAGTACCTCCAAATATCCAAGACCGCCCATTCCTATCTCCTGCGCGAACTTTAGGAGCTTCTCATGCTGACCCTTGGACATATTTGCATGAACCTTTAGTCCGCGAACCGTCTTGTCAAAAAACGGCTTGAACGAACATCTTTGGAAGAACTCGCTCAAATCAATAATTCTTAGTGGATTACGAAGGTCAGGCTTATCTGTACCAAACTCAAGCATCGCCTGCTTATATGAAATGATTGGATATGGTGCCTTAGTAACCACGCTTCCTTCTGGAGCAAATTTCTCGAAAGTAGCTGTAAGAACTTCCTCACCAACTGCGAAAACATCCTCTTGCGTAGCAAAGCTCATCTCGAAGTCGAGCTGATAGAATTCTCCAGGAGAACGGTCCGCACGAGCATCCTCATCTCTGAAGCATGGAGCTATTTGGAAGTATTTATCAAAGCCAGAAACCATCAACAATTGCTTGTACTGCTGAGGAGCCTGAGGAAGAGCATAGAACTTGCCCTTAAACTTACGGGATGGAACGATATAGTCTCTAGCACCCTCTGGTGAAGAGGCACAAAGAATTGGTGTCTGAATCTCAAGGAAGCCCATCGAAGTCATCTTTTCGCGAAGGAAAGAAATGACATTGGAACGGAAGACAATATTATCCTTAACCTTCTGATTACGTAAATCAAGATAACGATACTTTAGTCTGACATCCTCTCGAATTTCTTTAGAAGTCATAATTTCAAAAGGAAGCGGACTATAAACCTTACCTAGAAGGTCAACGCTTTGAGCCTCTAGCTCGATTGTGCCAGTTTGAATCTTTGGATTGTATGTCTCCTCATCGCGATGATTAATGATACCTTCGACCGAGATACAGTCTTCCTTAGCTAAACCATCAAGAAGCGAAGTGTCTCTCATTACAACTTGAAGGATTCCATACATATCTCTAAGGTCTATGAAAGAAACACCTCCGTGGTCACGAATGTTCTCAATCCAACCAGCAGCGCGAATTGTCTTGCCAACATCCGCCTCAGAAATCTCATTATTCAGTCTGTCTCTAAAAATGTTCTTCGTACTCATAAATTCTCTCCTTCATCAATTACAAAAGGCATAAAAAAACGCCCAAACGCATCTGTACTAGCGTTCAGGGCGAACATAATCTTAAGTCCGCGGTACCACCTGATTTATTAGGCAAAGCCTAACCTCTTTAGTTCCTTATCGACGGAAAACGGCCTTCCTAGTAGACAATCTCTTCTCCAAACTTATTCTCGAAAAGCATCGTTCAGTCGGCTGCTGGTAAAGTGTTATTCCCTTCGATTCATTCTGCAAACCTCACAGCAACGGTCTACTCTCTGAAAGCGATAATCGAAAGTACTTGTCTTCGTCATAGCATCAGCCAAGATAATATACTATTTTAAAGAATCAAACAATATCCTTTAATTACTCAATATGCTAAAATGCTAAGTAAACTACAAAAAGAGGTATACAAAATGACCAAACTTAAGATAAAACTATCCACGATCAACGATATCAAAGCTTTTGTTAATGCTTCGAATTTGTGCGATTTTGAAATAGACCTCATTTGCGGTCGCTATATTGTAGATGCCAAGAGTATCATGGGCATCTTCAGTCTCGACCTAAGTAGCTCCATCGATGTCCAAATCTATGAAGACAATTGCGGCGAATACCTCGATGCAATTGCTCCATTTATTGTTGAGTAGGACTTATCTAATCTAATCTTATCTTCTCTTCACTTATATTCACTTGTTCTTCGACAATCCGCGCTACGCTATTAGTATAGATTAGTATAGATTTTTATCACTTGCCGCCTCTGCCAACTTGGCCAAAGCCGCGGCTTTTTCCAAAGCTATTTTTAAACTTGCGATCGCCCTTGCCTTTACCTTTGCCTCTGCCGGAGCTAGAGCCACTTGAACTACTCTTAGGATTATAGCTATTGTCATTGGCTATTTCTTTGTTAAAGTTCCTGTTACCTCTGTCGCCTCTAGTATCTCTGTCGCCTCGTCCATTTCTTTCGCTTCTTTGCTCGAAGCCTTCTTCAAACACGAAATCAATATGGTTCGTGTCCGTATCTACAGCAGCGACTACAACTCTAACCTTCATTCCTATCGACAGCTTCATGCCACTTCTCACACCTACTGCACGAACTGTTCTCTCGTCAAAAACATAGTGATCCTTCATTAGTCTAAAAGGAATAAACCCTTCGATAGAGCTTGCCAATTCGATAAAGCAGCCTGCTGGAATAATTGATGAAATCATTCCATCGAAGTGCTCTCCAACCTTATCTGCCATAAACTCGCAACACTTAATATCGACAGATGCCCTCTCGGCGTCAACTGAATTGCGCTCCATCTCGGAACTATGAAGAGCTACCTTTTCGACCATAGGTCCAAAATGCCTGCGCTTATCCTCGTTATGCAAATAGCTTTTGATTATCCTGTGAATATACAAATCTGGATATCTTCTTATAGGGCTCGTGAAATGGCAATAAAATTCCGAAGCAAGTCCGAAATGTCCACAATTTTCCGATGAGTAGACCGCCTTGGCCAATGCTCGAAGCAAAAGCATGTTAAGCATAGGTAAGCTATCATCCTCACGAACACTCTTAATGTACTCGCTTATCGCACTAGGGGTAATCTTGCCTCTTATTACGCCTGATGCGCCAAAAGTTCTCGCGACCGCACAAAATCTAGCAATCTTAATTCTGTCCGGCTCATCATGAACACGATAGACAAAAGGATAATTCATCGACGCGAACCTTTCCGCCACAAACTCATTCGCGCAAATCATGAACTCTTCAATCATTCCGTGACAGTAATTCGTAGGGTATGGCATTACATCCTTGACGGTACCATCCTCATTCATAATTACCTTCGTCTCTGGCAACACAAAGCTCAGAGCGCCTCTGTTCACACGCATCGTTTTCAAAATATCCGTCAACTTCTTCATATCTTGAAGCATCGGAACTATTGGTCCATAATCCTTTTCGTCGGTATTCTTAGGCTCGAAAAGAATACGGTAACACTCATTGTAACTCATTCGCGCATTACTTCTAATCACGCTCTCGTAGATGTATCCCTTGTATACGTGACCGTTCGAATCGACATCCATCTCAGCAGTCATAGCAAGTCTATCCACATCCGGATTCAAGCTGCAAAGTCCGTTTGAAAGCTTCGGCGGAAGCATAGGAATAACTTTATCTACTAGGTAATTTGAAGTTCCACGAACAAACGCCTCTCCGTCTAATACGGTATTCTCACGAACATAATTCGAGACATCAGCTATATGAACATATAACTTGAAATCACCATTATCTAACTTCTTAATTGAAATAGCATCGTCAAGATCTTTTGCTTCTTCGCCATCTATTGTAATCGTAAGAAGATCACGGCAATCAGTTCTGCCCTTACCTATTTCTTCATCTACCATCTCTGGAGTCGGATTATTAGGTAGATCCTTAACTTCGTTTAATACCGCATCTGGAAAAGTCTCAGACAAACCAAATTGTCTCAGAACCGCAAGCGTTTTTGCATCATTATTAGTAAAATCTCCAAGAACCTCAATAATCTTACCTAAATACTTCTTGTTTGATGAATCTGGATTTAATACCTCGCATACTACAGTCATATCAAAAGGCGCACCATTAAGATTTCGCTTATCTACAACTACGGAGCCCAAGTCACTATTCTTGAACACCTTCGAAGGAACCACTAATCCTCCATCACCTTGTTGCCTTAGGACACCAACTACTTGATTGGTTACTTGAAGAGGTCCGCGTGGAGTTAAATCCGCATAAAACGATGGCCTTTCCGGCCTAACATCAACAGGTGCAGCTGCATCGCCACCCCAATAATTTCCGCTCTTCATATTCTTATTCCCTTTATTCCCTATTCTCATCTTTCACCTCATTTTTCTCATGTATTTATATTATACTTCAACCTTAATGCAAGAAACAAAAAACCGTGCCAATAATAGCACGGTTCTTAAATACTATAGTCAAAAAAGTCCTATTTCCAACCACTTACCAACCACGAGCAGTGGTAAGGAACAATAAAATACTAACTACAGCAAAGCTTACAGCACAAATCAATGTGTAAGTCTTAAGCTTCTCTTCAAGTGTTCTTCCCTTTGTCTTACTATAATAAGAATCAGCAGTTGAACCATTAAGAACACCCATGCCGTTATCGTTACCTTCTTGTAGTAGGAACAAGATAATCATTCCGACAGCTACAACAATATCTACAATTGAAAGCACTATTGCCAAAACACTCATAAAAACTATGCCTCCGTATATAACTCACATTATCAGCCACAAGATAATAACACACGATTATCTTATATGCAAACAAATACTTGTGCCTACTTTCTCTTACTTTCTCTAACTTACTTTTACTTACTCTGTTTTGCTGTCGTGATTCGCTTAATCAATTTTGCAATTTCACTAAATGCAAATGGAATAAATGCTAGAGGAATAATTACCAACCAAGCTAGAGGATTCAAAGCGACATTATCAAACACAGAGTTTACTCCTGGGATGTAGATAACAGCTAGAAGTAGAAGAAGTGCTCCACCTACAGACCAGTTCATGAATGTGTTAGAGAATAAGCCAATCTTAAATACAGACTCACGCTCAGATCTACATGCATATGCACGAATTAGCTCAGCCATAATCAATGTAGCAAAAGCTACTGTTCTTGCTCCTACAGTCTTATCAATTCCTGAAGCAAAGAAGAAATCACCCTTAATCATAAGTGCGCTAAAGAATGCTACAGCAACAGTAATGAAGATACCAATAGCTTGCGAAGCAATACTAATTCTCATCGACTTATTGATGATAGATTCGGACTTCTTACGAGGAGGAAGATTCATTATTCCAGGTTCGCCCTTCTCTCTACCCAAAGCAAGAGCTGGGAAGCTATCTGTTACAAGATTAAGCCATAACAATTGAATAGCCGTAAGAGGCGCTGCAATTCCAGGTATCAGGGTATTAGGAATTAACGAGATGATGAAGATTACAAGAATCTCACCGATATTACATGAAAGAAGGAATCCAACGAACTTGCGGATGTTCGAATAGATGATTCTTCCCTCTTCTACTGCATGAACAATAGTAGCAAAGTTATCATCCATAAGAATCATTTCGGCAGTGTTCTTAGCTACATCAGTGCCCGTGATTCCCATTGCAACTCCAATATCTGCTGACTTTAAGGCCATAGCGTCGTTAACACCATCGCCTGTCATCGAAGCAATATGATCCTTCTTACGCAAAGCAGATACAATTCTAACCTTATGCTCAGGAGATACTCTTGCGTAGACATTTGTGTTCTCGCAAAGAACTGCTAGTTCTTCGTCGCTCGTTTCATCTAACTCGGCACCACTCATAGCATTAGCATTGTTATCCATCATCTCAAGATCGTTTGCTATAGCAACAGCGGTATCCTTATAGTCACCCGTAATCATTACTGTACGAATTCCAGCTGCTTTACATACGGCGATAGCGTCCTTAGCTTCTGCTCTTGCTGGGTCGATCATTCCGATAAGGCCAGTAAAAATCATATCTGCCTCATCATCAAATGAAACCTCATGATTTGTATCAAACTCTCTATAAGCGAAAGCCAACACACGAATGGCTTTCGTTGCATATTCATGATTCATTGCATTAATCTCATCAAGCTTAGTCTCGCTCATTGGGATTACGCCCTTAGTAGCATCGTGATAGAACTTACATTTTGAAAGAATAATATCTGGCGCGCCCTTCGTGTAAGAAACAATCTTATCTGCAACAATATTTGTGTGATAAGTAGTCATCATCTTACGGTCCGAGTCAAAAGGAAGCTCATTAACACGAGGGTACTTGCCCATTGTCTCGCCACGGAACATTCCAGACTTAAGACCTAAAGTAGTTAGTGCTCCCTCTGTAGGATCTCCAATGCAAGTATAAATGCCTTCGTCGTTCGAATTTATTGAAGCATCGTTACATAAAACTGAAGCTCTTATAAGTGCTTCCAGCTTATCTTTAACAGGTGCCTTAGAACCATCCTCTTTAGTCAGCTCGCCATCAGGTGAATAGCCGTTTCCAGATACAGCTACCTTGTTATCACCATCATATAGGACTCTTACTGTCATTTGATTCTGTGTAAGAGTACCAGTCTTATCGGAGCAAATTACATCAACGCAACCAAGTGTCTCTACAGCTAGAAGCTTTTTTACAATAGCCTTCTTTGTAGCCATCTTCGTCATACCAATTGCAAGAACGATTGTTACTACAGCTGCAAGGCCTTCAGGAATCGCGGCAACAGCCAAAGAAACTGCTGTCATAAGAGCCTCATTCCAAGGAGCCTTCTGCACGAAAATATCTATTACAAGAACTACCAAGCAAACAGCAATGCAAACTACTGCAAGAATCTTACCTAGAGAGTTCAAACTCTTCTGTAATGGAGTCATCTCAGACTCTACGGAAGATAGATTATTTGCAATCTTACCTAATTCGGTATCTTTTCCAGTAGCAGCAACAATACCACGGCCTCTTCCATATGTAGCGGCTGTTCCCATATATAGCATCGTATCACGATCACCTATTGAACAATCCTTTTCGAGAACTGCTTCAAAATCCTTCTCAACAGCCACTGACTCACCAGTTAGTGAAGACTCATCAGCCTTAAGAGATTGTGACTGTGTTAGTCGAATATCTGCGGAAATAGCATCACCTGCATCGATAGTAACAACATCACCGACAACAAGTTTCTCTGAATCAATCAGCGTGACTATTCCATCTCTTACAACCTTCGTTTGAGGCGAACTCATCTTCTTAAGCGCAGCCAAAGCCTCATCAGCCTTGCCTTCTTGATAAACACCAAGGACAGCATTAAGAATTACTATTGCTAGAATTACAGCTACATCTATCCAGCCTTCAGGGTTACCTTCCATAACGGCCATTACTGCAGAAAGAACTGCAGCGCCAATTAGAACGTAAACCATAGCATCATTCAATTGAGCAAGGAATTTCTTCCATAAAGGAATCTTCTTCTCCTCACCAAGAGAGTTAGGACCGTCTTTTGCAAGTCTCTCCATAGCTTCTTCAGTTGTAAGACCAGCACTAATGTTAGTGTTCAACTCATCAGCTACAACTTCAACACTCTTCAAGTAAGCATCTTTCATAAATCAATTCACCCATACCTTATTTTTCTTCAAATTATAACAAAACATAGATAATATACACTAAGAAGAGAATAAAAAAAAGCCATTGAATATAATTCAATGACTTTGGTGCTCAGAATTGGAATCGAACCAACGACACGGGGATTTTCAGTCCCCTGCTCTACCGACTGAGCTATCTGAGCGAATAGGAACCGGCCCTTACAGGCCGGCTCTTCTTGGCGACGCGGAAGGGGCTCGAACCCTCGACCTCCAGCGTGACAGGCTGGCATTCTAGCCAACTGAACTACCGCGCCATATTGGTGGGAGCTACAGGGCTCGAACCTGTGACCCTCTGCTTGTAAGGCAGATGCTCTCCCAGCTGAGCTAAGCTCCCACGTTGGATAATCTGGGACGTGGCTTTTTCAAGCGCAAAAAGAGTATAAACGAAAGGCGTCTAATATGTCAACATTAATTTTGAGTTTTTATAAAAATGTTTATCGCGAATAATAAACATATAAGAACGCACTCGTCTCTGTCTCCTGATCAATGATATAAGTTATATCATGATCATCAGGTGTACGAACTGACATTACCCATACATTACTGCCCTCCGCAGGCGTTGGAAGCATGGCTTGAGCATTCAAAACTTCTGAAGCCATAGTCATATACTCATCGTAATCCATTACTTGTCCAGCAAAGTTGTACTCTTGAGCTATCATGGTTGCAATGCCATCCATCTTATCTATAGGAATACTAATTTGGCACTCATATCCTCTTCTGTAGAACATCATACCGTGCTTATCCATTTGGACAATCTTCATATCTTGAGTTAATTCGAATTGACTCGTTCGATTGAAAAGTAGATTATTCGAATCATACACAAAAGCAATAGCTAGAACGATTAATAAAGCAACTGTGACAATAATTAAGGTCAAGTCTCTTCTCGATATCTTTTTTGCTGATTTACTCATAATACCCTCCCAAAATAAACGATTAATCTATTCCAAAAAGCGTGCATCCATTAGACGCAGTTATCTTGCATGTATCTTCAAGGCTAATATTTTTTATGCCCGCAATTGTTGCTACTACAAATGGTACCATACTAGGCTCATTAATTTTGCCTCGGTTAGGCTCTGGAGTTAAGTAAGGGCTGTCGGTCTCGACTACTATTCTATCAAGCGGACAGTATGAAATCACTTCGAAGCTTTTCTTGTTATTCTTATACGTAATTGGTCCGTCAAAACCAAGAAAGAAACCCATGCTAAGCAAATCTTTAGTTGCCTCAAGTGAACAAGAACAGCAATGGCAGACGCCCGATATCTTGCTTGAACCTCGCGAAAAGAACTTCTTAATAATCTCTAGGCAATCTCCTGTAGCCTCGCGCTCGTGAAGAATAATTGGCACTTCAAGCTCTCTAGCAATTTCAAGTTGCTTGGTAAACACTTCCCTCTGGACATCTCTTGGAGATAAATCATAGTGATAGTCCAGACCAATCTCGCCCAAAGCCCTGACCTTATCTCCAACGCTAGATAGACAATCAATAATATATTCACTAGCATTTGAGTCATAGTCTTTAGCCTCGTGAGGATGAACCCCACATGAAGAATAAAGTTCAACTCCAAATTTGCCCGAAAACTCATGGACGTATTCTAAGGCTTTCTGAGAGGATGCGACAGAGTCACCAGGAATAAGTATTCTACTAATCCCAGCGTCTCTTGCGTTAACCAAGATATCTTGAGCGCTTAGACCCTGGCTTTCATATTTATCGTCGTAAATATGAGCATGCGTATCAAAGATCCCCTCTAGCTTACCTTCGAATAAAAGCTTCTCGCTCATGACAAATCTGCGCCTGCCTTAATATCATCGCCGAATTCAACGACTCTATACTTGTTACCATCCTTGACAGAGAGAATCATTCCACAGCTTTCAAGGCCACACATTTTTCGAGGTGCAAGATTTACTATCATAGCGACGGTCTTACCAACCATTTGCTCCGGAGTATAGTATTGAGCTATTCCAGAAAGAACCTGGCGAGTACCGAAGCCGTCATTGACTTGCAAGCACAACAGCTTGTTGGATTTCTTTACCGCCTCGCAAGATATTACCTTAACTGCACGAATGTCGATCTTTTCGAAATCATCAAAGACACAGGTGTCCTTAAAAGGCAAAAGCGCCTCTTCTTCGTTCGTATCTTCACTAGGAGCTTCTTCAGCGTTGTTGCTATTAAGCGTTGCAAGCTCTGCTAGTTCCTTTTCGATATCAAGGCGAGGGAAAAGAACTTCTCCCTTAGCTACTGTTACATTGCTATTAAGACCGCCTTCGACAGAAGCGGCCGCCCAAGTCGTGCATTCTTCTCCTGCGCCAATCTGCTCATAAATCTTAGGACAGGTATGTGGCATTACTGGAGAAAGCAGGATAGCACATCTTCTGATGGTGTCGAGCAAGTTATATAGAACTGTTGCTAGTCTTTCCTTCTTGCTGTCATCCTTAGCAAGTACCCAAGGCGCGTTCTCGTCGATGTACTTGTTTGCTCTTGCGATGACCTTAAAAATTGACTCAAGGCCATCAGAAATATGTAAGGTCTCAAAATCTGAAGTAACCTTGTCCGGAAGACTATTTACCATGCCAATGAATTCATCATCAGCGCTACTAGCCTCGCGGCCCTCAATCAGAGTTCCATCAAAGTACTTAATAACCATCGCTACTGTTCTAGAAACCAAATTGCCAAGGTCGTTAGCCAAATCAGAGTTGATCCTGTTAAGCATCATCTCGTTTGTATAAGGACAATCTGAACCAAAAGGCATCTCTCTTAGCAAGTCATAACGCAAAGCATCGACGCCATATCGATCTGTCAAAATGAACGGATCTACTACATTTCCAGAGGACTTACTCATCTTTCCTCCGCCAAATGTAATCCAACCGTGTCCATAAATCTTTTTAGGTAACTCAACACCTAGGGCCATAAGTATTGATGGCCAAATAAGTGAGTGGAAACGAACAATCTCCTTAGCCATTACGTGAACATCTGCAGGCCAATACTTTGGCATATCATCGTAAGTATCATTCATATATCCCATAGCTGAAATGTAGTTTGTTAGAGCATCTAGCCAAACATAGACAATGTGCTTGTTATCAAAGGTAACAGGGATTCCCCATTTAAATGTCGTTCTAGATACGCACAAATCCTGAAGACCCGGCTTAATGAAATTGTTAACCATTTCATTAATTCTCGACTTTGGCTCAAGAAATTCCAACTGGCCGTCGGTAATGAGCTTCTCAAGACGTGGACCAAACTCGGACATCTTGAAAAAGTATGCCTCCTCAGAAGCATCAACCACTTCTCGACCGCAGTCTGGGCACTTACCATCAACTAATTGGCTATCAGTCCAGAAGGATTCGCAAGGGGTACAGTACTTGCCTTGATAATTACCCTTGTAGATGTAACCGTCTTTATATAGCTTTTCGAAAATGTTCTGAACAGTCTTAACATGATAGTCGTCGGTAGTCCTAACAAATCTATCGTATGTGATTCCAAGGCGACTCCAAAGCTTCTTAAAGTTTTCTACAATTTCATCAACGTACTCTTTTGGAGATACTCCAGCCTCGGCTGCCTTGTCTTCAATCTTCTGACCATGCTCATCGGTACCAGTCAAGAACATTACATCAAAGCCCTGCATTCGCTTCAATCTCGAAACAACATCGCAAGCTAGAGTTGTGTAGCAATGACCAATGTGTGGATTTCCAGAAGGATAGTAAATTGGCGTGGTGATGTAAAAAGTATTCTTCTCAGACATAAATTGCCTCCCGATTCACTTGATGCGATTAATAACAACCTATTATAGATGGTCAATCAAGTTAATTCAAGGAAAAGCAAAATCAGTTATAGTACTTGTTATCGAAATTAAACACTGTCAAAGGCTTGCAATAGTAGTAACCTTGGATAACATCAGCGCCTAGTTCTCTTATTATTTTCGCCTGTGTCTCAGTCTCGACACCTTCAACACATACTTGTTTCTGTATTGAGTGTGCAAGTAGCGTAATAGCCGAGATAAATGACTTGTTGAAGGCAACCTCCTCAACATCGTCAACGAATGCCTTATCTATCTTAATCTCATCTACAGGTAGCTCTCTTAGGTAGTTGAACGAGGAATAACCAGTACCAAAATCATCAAGAGCAATTCGAACGCCAAGGCTACGTAGTCTATAAAGATTCTGGCGGCACATTGCGATGTTCTTCATCAACGAGGTCTCAGTAATCTCCAACAAAATGTTCTTTGGAGGTAAATCATATCTAGCAAGAACGCCCAAGACATCATCAGCAAAGTCTCTTCTAACAACATCATCAGCCGTAACATTAATATGTATATAGAAATCCTTATTAGTACTCTTCTCAACCCATTGAGCACATTGTGCTATGGCCTTATCCAGAATCCACGCACCAACAGACTCCATTTGATCAGTTGACTCCAACGCATTTACGACCTTCTCAGGATTAACAAGCTCGCCACTAGGTGCAATCCACCTAAGCAAAGCTTCGGCACCGTCAAGTTCTTCTGTCTTCGCGTTGATAATTGGCTGATAGTAAAGCTGGAAGCTCTCCATGTCATTACGAATAGATTGAGCGATTTGAAGTTCGAAGTCCAATCTCTCTTTAAGTTCTCTCTTATCAACAGGAGAATAAATAGCAAACTTGATCTTCTTGTCTTGCTTAACCTTATGCAAAGCAATCTCGGCGTTTACTAGAAGCTCATCAGCAGCAGAACCACAAGATGGGTATATCGCTGCAGACAAGCCATATGTGATAAAGAAAGAACCACGTCCAGTTTCTAATGGCTGGATGCTTTCTTCCTGAAGATAGTTCATGTACTCAGTAACTTTGATTCTTGAAGCATGTGGCCATAAGAGACAGAAAGTGTCTATGCTAATGTGATAGATTAGAGCTTGCTCAGGCAGTCTTTTTCGAAGCATATTGGAAAGAGCCAAAAGAATCTCATTGCCGGCGGAACGACCGTATCTATCATTGATGCTATGGAAACCATTAACATCAATTAGAATTATCGCGGCAGACAACAAATCTTTGTTGCGAATCATTGCCTCAGCGTCGGAGAGGAGTTTCTCACGAGTCGGAAGGCCTGTAAGCTCATGGCAAGAGGCATTCTTCTCAACATTCTCACGAACCTCATTCATCTGAGACAAGTCGAATATTGTACCGACTATAATCATCGCTTGCTTCGTTGAATCCATAAAGGACTTACCACGGCAAGCTACCCAAACAGTCCTATCATTCTCGGCTTCAATACGGAACTCGACAGAATACTTAGTCTGATGACCATCAGCGACTTGTTGCATAGTATCGCGGAATCTCTTACGGTCCTCGGAAATCACTCTGGAAGCAACAGCCTCGATGATATCACCATGCACCTCAAGATCAACGTTTGGAATAATCTCGCGAATGTTCTCTGAGAAAACCAAGGTGTTCATCTTCATATCCGCATAGAAAGTAGTAGCGGCAGATCCTTCGATAAGGTTATTTCTTACAAATTCATTCTGGACAAACTCAGTAATATCCGAGAAGGATCCAGTAATAAATTGCATATCGCCTCCGAGATTGCCTTCCTTATCGGCATCCGAGAAACCATTTGACCTCAAATGAATCTCGCCTCTATTCGCAGATAGGAATCGATATGTATTATTGAAACTAGAAATACCCTTATAAACGAAAGCAGAAAAATCCTCCGCCAATTTGGAAGCATCATCAGGATGAATATATCTTGTGTATTCTTGTGTTAAATTTACTATCTTATCCGAGACGAGATCGAAATCCTCTACAAATTTCCTGCTTACATAACAAATATCGTTATATGTGTCGTATGAGAAATAATAACCATTAAGTCCGTCGCCAAAGAGTTGAGCCGCTGCTCTCTCCATAACGCTTCTAGTCTTATCGGTCATGACACCTACGACATATCTACTCTTATCAACAGAAATAACTTGCATATGAACTTCAACTTCGAATGTCTCGTATGCTGATTTACTTAAGTTGTGATCAATCTTAACGA
>JAAYFK010000064.1 GCA_012728275.1 Clostridiaceae bacterium
CAAATACTGAATAAGCTTAAGCTGAGTCCAACACTTTAAGATTTCATTATGCTGAACAAAATACTCTGCCCAACACTTATCCACTTCGATTACCGTTCCAAGCCCCGAAGCAGTTACAAAATAATAGATTAGTTTGCTCTGACGATTTATTTCATTAGTCAGATACTCCTTCGTACTATTCCACATATTTCTTTCAATGGTAATCTCATCATAGAATGGAGCCTGAAGACGATATGGAACATTAAGAGTCAAGTCGCTCTTGTATTTCTTAATCTTCTTGTCCTCAGTTGTACTAAGAAAATCCAATATTTTCTCACGCTTCTCCGAAGAGCTTATATGATAGTTCTCGAAAATATACTTAATTACCTCTTCTAGATTATCCGAAGAACCAATAGGGCCTAAACTTAAGTGATATTCGGTAACCATATACCAGGCCTCAACAATCATCTCGTTAATCAGCGCTTCAAAACTAAACCTGTTTGAATGCCCATCAACGCTCTTAAGGATTGCCAGAAACCAAAAGAACTTATAGCAGTTTGTCGTGTTAGCAAAAAGTCTGCTTAGGTGTCCAATATTCAGTTTGTCAGAATATGGTAACTGCATTCAAAACTCCTAACTCCTAGATTCCATGAAATCAAACTGCCAACTATTAATCTCCATTCACACTAAGTATCAGCACTGTTCAAACAATGACATTCCTAATTATTTCAATAACTCCCTTATCGGCGGGTAACCATTCAACAGAATCAAGGGTATCCTTAGTTAACCATCTTGACGCTTCTGCTTCTTTTAACACTAACTCACCAACAGTAATTTCAGACCAGAAGCAATCCATAGACAAATGAAAGTTAGGGTAGTCATATTCGACAGTAGTGATTAGATCTCCAACAATAATTTCAGTATCAAGCTCTTCTTTTATCTCACGAATAAGGGCTTCCCGAGGCGCTTCACCGTCTTCAATCTTTCCACCTGGAAACTCCCAACGACCTTTGAATTCGCCATAGCCTCTAGCTGTTGCAAACACCTCGGTTGGTTTATTCATATCATCACAAATTATTGCTGCAACTACACGTATAGTTTTCATATCAATTAACCGTTCACTATAAAATTATAGATATCCTCTCTTACAGGTACATCAAGTGCCCATTCTATCTCGACAGCTGTGGCATTTGTATTGCTCATCGTGAACATTGTAGCATTGCCCGTCGCAGTCATATGTCCTAGATAATAGAACTCTTTAGAAACTTTATCATCTTTATTCTTGCGAACGAATAGCTCAACTGTTATTCCCCGCTCTTTTGCATATAGCATATTCTGAACATCGTTAGATTCTATTTTTCGTTTTGATTTTGAGATAGCAATTAATGTACTACTATTTACTAATCTATCCTCATACTTGGTTGTCTCACTAATTGAATCATCTTTCTCATAGTTAATGAAGATGGGATATGTTTTTGTTTTCTCGTTATATTTATAGCCACCTATATTAGTTGGTACTTCGTTGGTTTCCCAATTAAGAAGGCGACAAACATCTTCGTAAGTGTATTTCTTATAGAGAACCAAATTAGTCTTATCATAGTGTTCAGAATAATCGCGCTCATATCTTGATATTCCAAAATCAACGATCTCTTTAATTGTATTACGGAAATCAGGATTCATAAGCAAATCAAGAAATGTCTTAGAAATAGTGTAATCATTGATTTTTGGACTATATTCAATAAATACACAATCTGCGTAAGTCTTCTTTTGGCCTGATACAAGAAAGTCTGTATTCATAACATTTGCTACATTCTTTCTTTGTGCCATGCTCATGGAAAGGCCATATTGTGACTTCAAATCCTTTTCGAGAGTCTCCATGACATTAGCTTCAGGGATTTTGTTAGTGTAAGTAAGTAGTTGCTTCAATAGAAGCAGTTCGTGAACTCTTTTACCACTTGCTAGCTTCTTTGAAACAAACTCAACAAAGATTTCCTCTTTTGAATTCAATCTAATCGAAAAATCCGGTTCATACTTTACTAAGTACTTGTAGTAAGAACCAAGATTAGAATTATCAAATATTCTCAGAACATCCATCTCTCCATAGTCATCAAAATCCTGTAGACTTGGAATTCTACCAATCTTATTCTTAAGAGTAGTGTAGTTATCTTTAATTAGCTTAATATGACTGAAATTTGCTTTATCTACAGATTCAAAAATCTTCTTACGACTAATCTCATCAAAATGAATAGTACTAGCACCAGGAATAGTTCTACTTCCAGTTCCAATAACATGTCTAAGATTATCCTTGTTGTATGTGCGGTCACCTGATAGGGCAATCGGAATCATAAAGTTGTTATCGTAATTTGCAATGAAGTCAAGAATAACAACATACTCTTTTCCGGGAGCTTTACGAAGGCCGCGACCTAACTGCTGAACAAATACAATTGGCGATTCTGTTGGACGGAGCATGATAACTTGATTCACTTCAACAATATCTACACCCTCATTCAGAATATCTACAGAAAAAATGTAATCTAATGGCTGTATGTGAGAATCTGATTTCTCATCCATAGCCAGTCTCTCAAAAGCTTGCTCTCGTTCTTCTTCCGATGCACTGCCGTTAAGTGGAATAGTACGATATCCAAATGTATTGAACTTATTAGATAATTCTTCAGATTCCTTTATGCTACTGCAAAATACTAGCCCTTTTACTTTGTCACCACTATATCTATAGTACTTAGCCTGATTAATTATATGCTTAACACGTTCTTCGGATACGAGCAAACCAAAATCTATAGATTTATCTTCACTAGTCGCAATACTAAGATCAGTAATGCCAAAATAATGGAATGGGCATAACAAATCTTCTTCCATAGCTTGCTGTAATCTAATTTCATATGCAATCTGGTAATCAAATAACTCATAAACGTTATTACCATAGACATTATCGTTTCGTTTATCAGGAGTTGCAGTCATTCCAAGCCAAAGTTTTGGCTCGAAGTAATTCATAATCTTCTGATAAGTATCCGCTGTACTATGATGTGCTTCATCAAAAATGATGCAATCAAAATAATCTTTTGAGAAGCGCGTTAAATTAGCATCTTTACTTAAAGTCTGAACCATAGCGAAAATATAGTCATTATCGTACTCTTCATAACCAGCACCAATTAAACCCATTGAGATGTTTCTATCAAATACACGTTCATATGAGTTCTTGGTTTGTTTAGCTAGCTGTCCTCTATGAACTAAAAACAAAACTCTCTTAAAA
>JAAYFK010000065.1 GCA_012728275.1 Clostridiaceae bacterium
TGGCGGAGAAGGAGAGATTCGAACTCTCGAAACCCTTTTGGGGTTTACACGATTTCCAGTCGTGCGCCCTCGACCAGGCTAGGCGACTTCTCCTAGTAGATATCGACGTGAAAAGCCTTATAAGCCAATACGCTCACCAATTTTACTTGCTTTAATAATAATTGTCAACAAGAATAGAAGTCTTGTGCTATAATCTCCATATTATTTATTTGATATTTAGGAGGGATTATATGAAGCGCTATTTTTCGAATCCTACAACATCCTTAAACCTAGTAGCTAGAGTGGTTTTAACGATAGCCATCTTAACGAATATTGTAGCGCTCACTGCTTGCATGGACCCAGCTCCTGCGGCAACAAACGTCAA
This sequence comes from Clostridiaceae bacterium, assembly GCA_012728275.1. Lineage (GTDB taxonomy): Bacteria > Bacillota > Clostridia > Saccharofermentanales > Saccharofermentanaceae > Saccharofermentans. Next base: position 365 of record JAAYFK010000065.1, read on the forward strand.
TCTTCCTTCTTACACTGATGTAATGAATACAATTTCTGAATACCGAACAAACTACTTCGAATTTCTTAGTGACAGCAACAGCGAAGTGACATATACAAGCTCGGAAGCTGAAACCCCATCAGGCAATCCGTGTTCTATTGTAGTAATGCAATCCGACGATGGGCAATATACATCTGCAACCATTACGATCCCTATGTCTGAAGGTTCTTTCATTGATGAGTACTTCATGATTAACGACGACATGCTTTATATTGTTAGATCGACTGTCTCTTCTGCTGAGTCTGATGGTACAAGCTTCAGTACACCAACCTTAGTAAAATACGTTGTAATTGGAAACTCTTTGTATCTGCTAGACGAGCAAGCTTCTACTATTAGCGAGGTGTCAAGACCTGATTCCTTTGACTTTTATCTATCACAAAGCGAGATTATTTCTACTTATGGCAAACAAGAAGGATAGTTTTCTCGATGGAATCAAAGCTGGTATTCCAATTTCCCTAGGTTATTTCTCAGTATCTTTTTCTTTTGGAATTATTGCTATATTGTCCGGACTTTCAATTTGGCAAGCCGCTATTCTGTCGATGACAAACCTTACTTCGGCTGGTCAGGTAGCCGGGGTTGGCATTATGGCAGCTTCAGGTAGCCTAATCGAGATGGCTATTTCACAATTTGTAATTAATATACGCTATTCCTTAATGGCAATATCTCTATCACAAAAGATTGACAAGAAGTTCCCTTTTCTTCTCCGTTTTTTTCTGTCTGCAGGAATTACAGATGAGATATTTGGAGTAGCTATGGGAACCAAAAACTCAGTTGGTCCACGTTTTCTTGCAGGATTAATTGCGCTCCCTTTCATTGGATGGACGAGTGGAACAATTTTAGGGGCTATTGGCGGAAGTTTCTTGCCGGAGTATATTACAAACGCTTTAGCTATTGGAATTTTTGGAATGTTCATCGCTATTGTAATACCTGAAGTCAAAAAGAGTCCACCAATCGCGATAGTTTGTGCAATTTCTGTTGTTTTATCTTGCATTTTTAAATTTGCTCCAATTTTCCAAAATATTTCTAGTGGCTTCGCTTATATCATAAGCGCTGTTCTCGCAACTCTCTTTGGAGTATTCGCCTTCAAGGATGCTAACTCGACCGAGTCATCGAAGGAGGAAACGCATGGATAACAGGCTTTTCTTCCCTCTTTTAATAGTAATGGTACTAGTAACATATCTGCTTAGGATGCTTCCTTTTGTTCTCTTCAGGCGTAAGATCGAGAACGCTCGAGTCAAGCGTTTTTTCGAATACTTGCCATATGCAATCCTTTCAGCAATGACTATCCCGTCCATCCTGTTTGCTACATCAAATATGGTCTCCGCCACACTGGGATTGATTGCTGCTTTAATATTGGCATATAAGGGTAAAAACCTTCTTGTTGTTGCATGTGCAGCGAGTTTGACCGTACTTACAAGCGACATGATTTTCGCTTTTTTGATATAGCTTGCTTTTCGAAAAAATGCATCAGATTATGCATTTTTGCCACTTGTTCTCGAGCGGTGGACAGTTGTTTTGAAAAGACTTTTGTGGTAGCATACAAATGTTTTCGGGTTATTGCGGTTTATCTAGTTTTTATTCCCCGAAAATACAAAATTTGCAAACAATAGGAAGGGAGAATGCAATATGACACAAAACAAAAAATTGCAAGCTTGGGTTGATGAGATTGCAGCATTATGCAAACCTGATTCCATTCATTGGGTTACAGGAACAGAGGAAGAGAAGCAGAGTCTTTTAGACCTCACTGAGAAGCAAGGAATGGCAATTAAGCTTAATCAGGAGAAGCGTCCTGGTTGCTATCTTTTTAGAAGTGATGCATCCGACGTTGCTCGTGTTGAAGGACGTACATTTATTGCTTCTGTATCAGCAGAAGATGCTGGTCCAACAAATAACTGGATTGACCCAGTTGAATTGAAGAAGACAATGAAGGATCTTTATGAAGGATGTATGGAAGGACGTACAATGTATGTTATTCCTTTCTCGATGGGTCCTGTTGGTTCACCTATCTCTAAGATAGGTGTTGAGATCACAGATTCTGCTTACGTTGTAGTTAACATGGACATTATGACTCGTACTGGTACGAAGGTTCTCGAGCAACTTGGAGCTGACGGCGAATTTATTCCTTGCCTACACTCAGTTGGTGCTCCTTTGAAGCCAGGTGAGGCTGACAGTTCATGGCCTTGCGCTCCAATGGATAAGAAGTACATTTCTCATTTCCCAGAAACAAAGGAAATTTGGTCATTTGGTTCTGGTTACGGCGGAAATGCATTGCTAGGCAAGAAGTGCTTTGCGCTTCGTATCGCATCAGTTATGGCTCGTGAAGAGGGTTGGCTTGCTGAGCATATGCTTATCTTGAAGTTAACTGATCCAAAGGGCAACGTTAAGCACATTTGCGGAGCTTTCCCATCTGCTTGTGGAAAGACAAACCTCGCAATGCTTGTTCCTACTATTCCAGGTTGGAAGGTTGAGACAGTTGGAGACGATATCGCATGGATGAAGTTCGGTGCTGATGGACGTCTACACGCTATCAACCCTGAGGCAGGTTTCTTTGGTGTTGCTCCTGGAACATCTATGGAATCAAATCCAAACGCTATGTTAAGCGCTCAGAAGAACACTATCTTTACAAACTGTGCTCTTACTGACGATGGCGATATTTGGTGGGAAGACATTGGATATGATGCTCCTTCACATCTAATCGACTGGACTGGTAAGGATTGGACTCCAGAGTCAGGAGTTGAAGCAGCTCATAAGAATGCACGTTTCACTGCTCCAGCTAGTCAGTGCCCTGTTATCGCTCCTGATTGGGAAGATCCAAACGGCGTAGCAGTTGATGCTATTCTTGTTGGTGGTCGTCGTAAGACAACTATCCCTCTAGTACATGAGAGCTTTGATTGGAATCACGGTATTTTCATGGGCTCTATCATGGGTTCTGAGATTACAGCAGCTGTTATCTCCGATAAGGTTGGACAGGTTCGTCGTGATCCATTCGCTATGCTTCCATTCATTGGATATCATGTATGTGATTACTTGCAGCATTGGCTTGATATCGGAACTAAGACAACAGCAGATAAGCTTCCTAAGATTTTCTATGTTAACTGGTTCCGTAAGTCAGATGATGGCAAGTGGCTATGGCCTGGCTATGGCGAGAACAGCCGCGTATTGAAGTGGGTTTGCGAGAGATGCGATGGTGCAGGTGAAGCTGTTAAGACACCTATCGGATATCTTCCTACACCTAATGCTATTGACCGTGCTGGTCTTGATGGCGTTACAGATGCGGATATGGAAACTCTTCTCAAGGTTGACAATTCTGAGTGGCTTAACGAGGCTGTATCTATCCGTGAGCACTACAATAATTACGGACATAAGCTTCCTAAGGAGCTTATGAAGCAACTTGATGAGCTTGAGGCTCGTTTGAAGGCTTAATCATTTCATTGTTGATAATAAGTTACGGGTGAGATTATCTCACCCGTTTTCTTTGTCAAAAATTACTACACAACAAAAAGTCTATGTGCTATACTTTTCTAACAATAAGCACGCCTCCATAGCTCAGTAGGTAGAGCGCATCCATGGTAAGGATGAGGTCACCAGTTCAAATCTGGTTGGAGGCTCCATATTACGTCTGACTTAAGACACAAAGAAACCAGTCCTTTTACGGGCTGGTTTCTGTTATTAATTAACTTCAATATATTTCAGATTAGTCCACTATTTTAGCAGTATCATCTTCGATTGCTTTTGCCGGAGTAACGTTTGTATAGAAGTATTCCATAACCTTCTTTCTAGTTACTATGCCAATAAACAAACCCCTGTCGTCAACAATAGGGATGAAGTTCTGATTCATCGCCTGAGAGAGAAGTTCGTCGATTGATGCCGTAATTGATACTGGGCTGTTCTTCTCAGAAGAAAGATTAAGCGAATCAAGATAAATATCTTCGAGCTCTTCAATCTTCCTAGTATGAGGCTCGCCTCCCTCACCTTGAACAATATACCAAAGAAGGTCGCCTTCGCTTACTGTTCCCTTGTATCTTCCTTCTCTATCGATAACTGGTACTGCTGAGTAATGATAATGATTCATCTTCTCAAGCACCTGTCTTAGCGAGAAGTCGTTGTAAATATATGCTACTAATGCTTTAGGTTGCATAAAAAAAGCTATGTTCATAGGTCTCTCCATGTCAATCTGACGAGAGTAGTAAAATGTCAGAAAATTCTCTTTGATTATAGCATTAGGTGCTATATAATTGTGGGGAAAATCAATGAAAACGGAGTATATTATGAGCGATTCAACTAATAATTCTACTGAAGTAATTAACAAGTTATCCGATCTCCTTTCCTCCTTCATTTGTTATTCAAGTTCTCATCTTCCAGATGACGTTCTTAACAAACTTAAGGAAATGCGAGAGGTAGAGACAGAAGGTTTCTCTTCCACAATTTATGACGCAATGTTCAATAATATGGAAATGGCAGACAAGCTTAAGCGCCCATCTTGCCAAGATACAGGCATAGTTCAATTTTTCGTAAAGGTTGGAACGAATTATCCTTATATGAATCTTCTACACGAAGCTCTAGTTGAGTCAGTATTGAAGGCTACAAATGATGCACCTTTAAGACACAATGCGGTTCAAGTTTTCGACGAGAAGAATACTGGTAACAATGTTGGCGTTAGAGTTCCTTGGATTGATTGGGAGATTGTTCCTGATAGAGACGATATTGAAGTATATTTCTATATGGCAGGCGGCGGATGCTCACTACCTGGAATGGCTAAGGTTCTGATGCCACTTGAAGGATATGCAGGAATTGTTAAGACTGTTTTCGATCAAATGACATCTTATGGTGTTAATGCTTGCCCTCCATGCTTAGTAGGTATTGGTATTGCAGGTTCTGCTGAGGTAGCTGCTAAGTTATCAAAGAAGGCGTTGCTTCGTCCTGTTGGTTCTCATAACGAGAATCCACGTGGCGCTATGATGGAGAAGGAGCTCGAGGATGGCTTGAACAAGGTTGGTCTTGGACCTGGTGGACTTCGCGGAAAGCTATCTGTTATGGGCGTTAACATTGAGCAAGCTGCTCGTCACCCTGCTACTCTTGCTGTAGGTATTTCTACTGCTTGTTGGGCACACAGACGTTCTTGCATCAAGATTAACCCTGACTTCACATACGATTTCTTGACACATAAAGGAGTTACACTATGAGCACATACCATTTAACTACTCCACTGAGTGATGCAGATATTGAGAAACTTAATATCGGTGATGTAATTTTTCTAACAGGAGACTTAACTACTGGTAGAGATGACGTACATATGAGAGTAATCAAGCAAGGCAAGCAGTGCCCTGTAGACTTGAAGGGAAATGCAGTATTCCACGCTGGTCCTATCATGAGGAAGAATGACGACGGCTCATACGATGTTGTATCCATCGGACCTACTACTTCTATGAGAATGGAAGAGTGTGAGGCTGAGTTCCTTAAGGAAACAGGCGTTAAGGTTATTGTTGGAAAAGGCGGCATGGGCCCTAAGACTACTCAAGGCTGTAAGGACAACAAGGCTATTCACACTATCTTTCCTGGTGGATGCGCTGTTGTTGCGGCATGTGAGGTTGAGAAAGTTGACGGCGTTGAGTGGCTTGACCTTGGAATGCCTGAGGCTATGTGGAAGATGAAGGTTAAGGAGTTCGGTCCTCTAATTGTTTCTATCGACGCTCATGGCAACAATTTAATCGATAACAACAAGGTAATTTTCAACGAGAGAAAAGCTCCTATTGTAGAGGAGATTTCTGCTAAGCTTGATTTCCTTGACTAATTAATAACTTATATAGTGAGGAATCGAATGACTAACATTAGCTCTTATGGCTTAGATTCAATTCATTCAAAGAAAATTTTACCCGCTTCGGAGATTCTTTCGGAGCGGTTTTCTTCGCTTATTTTTGATTTGGACGGCACTATTCTTGATTCTATGTCAGCATGGGGCGATGTGGACAAGGTTTTTCTTGAGGCTAAAGGACATAAGGTTACGAAGGACTACACGGATTTTGTTAAGAACACTGACGTATGGACTGCTGCTGAGTACACCAAAAATAGATACCACATCAATATGCCAGTTCAGGAAATAATTGATAGCTGGGATCAACTTATCAGCCAGGCATATTCTTCCACGATTATGGCCAAGCCTGGAGTTGCAAGCTTCATTGCCAATTGCAAGCGGCTTGGTATGAGAATTGCTTGTGCAACAGCCCTTTCGCGAAAAAACGCAGAAGCCGGCCTGTTAAATAATGGACTGCTTCATTTCTTTGACGATGTAGTTACTCTAGACGATATTGGTCATAAAATTGACAAGAGTAGTCCGGAGATTTTTCTCGAGTCAATGGATAGACTAGGGGAGAATTGTCAAGAGAAGTGCCTTGTTTTCGAGGACTTAATGAATGCTCTCCAAACAGCATCTTCTAGCGGCTTTTCAACTTGCGCCGTCTACGATAGCATTAACGATTTTGAGTGGGAATCGTCAGTTAACTTAGCTTCTTTCTTTGTAAAAGACTGGAAATATTGTAAATAATTGCTTTTGTTAACGAAAATGTAAAATTATCTGCCTTTCTCTTGTCAGATATTACAGTCATAATATAAGAGTATGAAGTATTCAAGCAATGCTTCAAATCTATATAGACGGAGAAATCTTATGAATAGAACCGACAAGTACAAAAAGGGTTCCGCACTATACAAGACTCGTGCTTATTCGCTTACTGTATTAATTAGTTACGTCATTCTTTTTCTTTTCATGAGCCATTTGATGTGCAACATTCCTCAATTGCCAATGAGGATGGTTCCCGCTATCATGCAAATCCTTTTTAGTGCTCTCGTAGCCGCTCTTATGGGAAAGGTCGGATACTATTACTCAATCGCGTTAAACCTAACACAAGTTGCTATTTTTGCTTATGAACTTGTCGTATTCAAATATGAATCTTCGCCTTTTTTGATGCTTTGCTGTATCCTTGCCGTAATTATCACTTCTTTAATTTTGCGTATCCAACTCAAAACACACAAGGATTTGAAGTCCTTGAAGCGAATATATCAAGATGCCAGAACTCAAAACCTTACTCTTCAAGAAGAAAAGAGGAGCGTTAATGATAATCTTGTCCGCTCAGATCTTTCTATAAATCTTGTAGAAAGCGAAGAGCTTTCTTACTCCCCAAGAAAGAATCTGAAAGACAACACTTTCTACGATCCTCTTACTACTCTTCCTAACAGAGCTATGATAATCGAGCAAATTGATACCCTCATCGGTGATAGCATTAGCTTCTCACAATCTCTTGGAGGCCAGGTCGGTTTTGCGTCAGACTCGCCTATCTCAATTATCTACATTTCTATTGATAGATTCTCTGAAATTACCACCTCTCTTGGACATCCAATCATGGATTTGTTTCTTCAAAGTACCGCCCACATTCTCCGAGAGGCTGCCGAGCCTTCGGACCTTGTTGGCCGAGTATCAGGTGGTGAATTCGTTGTCGTAGTCAAGCGTTCTCTATCAGAAGACGATTTGATTAGTTATGTTGAGAAACTTCGTCTAGCCATTGACAAGTCCTTCCGTATTGATAATAACGAGATTTCCTTAACCTCTTCTGTCGGTATTTCGCAGTATCCGCGTGATGCCAGATTCCCTGGTGAACTTCTTAGATTTGCTGAATCCGCTATGAGCACGGCAGTAAGTTCGGGCGGAAATCAAATTCAGCAATACCGTGCCAAGAATAGAATTGATACTTTCCTATCTCATCTTTCTATTGAAGAACTTCGTGAGATATTCAATATCGCGTTCAAAGATGGACAGATATTTATGGTATACCAGCCTCGCTTCTCAAGTGAGAGAAAGCTAATTGGCGTTGAGGCTTTTCTTCGTTGGATTCATCCAGATCATGGGCAGATTAGAACTCTAGATATGATTGAAGCTGCTGAGAAATGCGGAGAAATATATGCGCTCGGCAAGTTCACTTTCGAGCAATCCTTTAACACATTAAAGCATATGAATGCCATTAATCCTGACTTGACTATGACGGTCAATTTGTCTTCTGTACAACTGAGAAGCGGAATTCTACTTAGAGATTTAAAGGATATTCTCAACGCTACCGAGTGTGTTGCTGAAAATCTTGAGTTTGACGTTCCTGAGGAGTGTCTGATAACTTCTTTCGAGAATGCGAAACCAGTTCTTGCTGGAATCGATAAATTGGGAATCAAAACCTCTTTGGATAATTTCGGCCGTGGTTATTCTTCACTTAATAACATTCCTTTGCTTCCGGTATCGTGCGTAAAACTTGATGGATTTTTTACTCACAATCTTCAGAATGATTCGGCGCTTCGAGTGCTTACTTCTTCCATCGTTTCGCTGCTTCATGAAATTGACATCAGAATATCAGCTACAGGTATTGGCGAGGAAGGTGAGTTTGCAATTCTTAAAAAGTATGGTTGCGATATCTTTCAAGGCACTTTCTTTCAAACTCCAATGAAGGAGAGCGAACTAATCAAGTTTGTTAGAACTAACACCTTTCAAGAGAGTTAAATAAACTCATCTATTTTTCGGGCGAGCTTATATACTGGTAACCCCATTACGTTAAAGTAGTCGCCTTTGATTTCTTTAACCAATAAAGCTCCGCCTCCTTGAATTCCATATCCTCCGGCCTTGTCATAGGGCTCATTAGAGTGGATGTACTTCTCAATTAATTCCGTCTGATATGAATCAAGCGGACCAAATTCTACCAGGCTTTCTTCGAAAAAGTCGAAGAAAACATTTCTGCTTACTATTGCTACTCCGGTTATTACACTGTGCGTATGTCCGGAAAGCTTTGTCAGCATTTGTCTTGCCTCTTCAATATCGCCTGGCTTTCCCATAATTTCATCGTCGAGAATTACTGAGGTATCTGCGCCTATTACTATTGTTTCGTCCTTTTTTTCGGGAGATAAACCCTCATAGACCTTTCTGGCCTTCTCTAACGCCAGAATCGATGATAGTTTCTTTACGCCAAGGTGTCGATTGCTATCCTCTATTGCGCGCTCATCAACATCTGGTACCGCGATTCCAAAATCGTCCATAATTAGATGCAGCAGTTCCTGTCTTCTTGGTGAAGCACTAGCCAGTATTATATTGAATTTTCTCATAAGTACACTCTCCTGTTAGATTTCTATTCTCGCTCCACAGACGCAATCGCCCTATCAAGAATACCATTCACCTTTGCTATCAACATTCCATAGTTTGTTATTGGCACATTATTCCTTATGCACTCATTGACGCGATATTGCATTTCCCTAGCATTCAAAGTGCACCCGCCGCAATGAATCACAAGCTTGTACTTCGTAAGAGCCATGGAATCAGGAAAATCATTACCCGAGCTGGTATCAAAATCTATCTTCTTTCCAGTATAGGACTCAATCCATCTTGGAATTTTGACCGTTCCAATATCAGCACATTGTCTATGATGAGTACAACCCTCCGCAATAAGGACCTTGTCTCCGTCCTCAAGCAAATCAAGCGCTTTTGCACCTACTAATTGCCATTCTAGGCTACCCTTTGCCTTCGCGAAAAGAATGCTGAAGCTAGTAAGCGGCACACTTTGAGGTACCAGCTTTGAGACAAAATCGAAAACTTGCGAATCCGTAACAACCAGCTTCGGAGCACAGGAAGTCTTGCTAAGCATTTGATCAAGTTCGCTATCCTTACAAACAAGAGCTATTGCACCTTTCTCAAGGCACTCTCTAATAACTTGTTGCTGAGGCAAAATTAACCTCCCCTTAGGGGCAGACGCATCTATTGGAACTACCAAAACTACTACATCCCCTGTCTTAACAAAGCTTGGTAGTAGCGAGATTATTTCTTTGTCCGTAACGTCTAGCAAATGTGCAACGGTTTCTCGAAGCGAGTAAATCCCTTCATTGCTGAGTGCGCTTACTAAAACTATTTTCGCAATTTCCGCAAAATCACCTAGCTCCTCAAGAAGTTGTTCTTGCGACTTATTTGTCCCTACATCGATTTTATTAATTGCGATTATTATTGGGAGCTTACGCATAACTAATTCATTAAACAAAGCTCCGTCTTCCTTCGAAGCGCCAACGGTACCATCAATTACAAGGATTGCAACATCAACCCTTCTCATGACCTCCTTGCACTTTTCAATTCGAAGCAGACCAAGCTCGCCTTCATCATCAAAACCAGGTGTGTCCACAACAGTAATCGGGCCCATTGGTAAAAGTTCCATAGACTTATATACTGGATCCGTCGTCGTTCCTTTGATGTTGGAGACAATCGAAAGCTTCTGGTTGGTAAAAGCATTTATAATGCTTGACTTGCCAGCATTTCTTCTCCCGAAAAAACCAATCATCACTCTCCTACCCGAAGGGGTATCGTTCAGACTCATTGTGCTTCTACCTCTCATTTAATACTCTTTGCTAGTCTATTCTACATCACTTTTCGTTCAATATTAAAGACGGTATGTTTTCATACCGCCTTTTTGGGGTGATTATGGTTTCTTTGTATTTGATAAGTATGTTAGCCCTCGAGCCACATAACTGTATCCTTGATTGATTCATTAAGGTCCGTTGTCTTGACCTCAGGAATAACTTCTTCGACATTGCTCTTGTAATTCACATCAGGAGTGATTAGGAATAGAGCATATACATCTTTTGGATTATCCTTATGACAGATCTTAAAGTATGTATCTGCAAGTTTTCCAAAAGTTTTTCCAAGAATCCAATTTGGTACTAGTTTAATACTCTTCTCGATTCCCTTTACACTGCTTACTTCGTTTAAGAAATCTACACTCGTCTTGTACTCACCGTTAATGATATAACCGCTTCCAGCTGTACCTTTCTCTGCTAAAGCTAGTGTCATTGCCGCTACATCTCGAACATCTACAAATGATTGTCCACCTTTAACTGGTGCTACATCATTCTCAAGATATCCCTTTAGAACCTTACCTATAGTCGAATTTTGACTTAATCCAGGGCCAATAATAAATGTTGGTAGAATGATTACTGCATTTAACTTATTTAGTGATACCTTCTCCATTACATAAGCACTTGCTTCTGCCTTAGTCTGTGCGTAATCGCCGTCAACAAGTTTTCTATCAAAATAAATCGTATCGCTTTCGAATTCCTGATCGTTAGGAAGTGCGTATGCTGAGCTTAAGTAAACCAAACGCTTGATTTTTCTAGTAAGACACATATCAACAATATTGCATGTACCTGAAAAGTTAATACGTCTCATCTCGAGATTCTTCTTGTCTGAGATGGATACCAACTCTTCAGCATGAATCAATACGCTCTCACGTGGTTCATCTAGCTTAAAGAAGTCCTTCAGGGAATCCTTGTTATAAATCTCACCCTGACAAACTTCAATTCTCATACCATTTAAAGAAGAGGTATCTTCTTCAGGTCCTACTAGAACGCGGACTCTTTGATTTTGATCAAGAAGCATCCTAACGATATGATTACCTAACTGGCTAGTAGCTCCTGTTACCAAATACTGTTTATACATGAGAACCCCCTCCTCTATACCAAGACTTGATTCCTCAAATCAATCTTCGTTGTTATTAACTCTATTATCCATTTTGCATGCTTTCATGTATTACCAAATCTGTGAACATTGTAGACATACTTTGGCATATTTATGAACAAAATGTGAATTCAACTTTTTTTGTGTATAACTTACTTTCTCCAAACAGCAATTAATTAGTTGACTTTTTCTTTCCCAGGGGTTATTCTGACAATGTTTATATACAAGAGGCTATGATGAAGAAAGTTCGAAGTGCCTAGTGTTTACAGAGAGTCAACATTTGCTGCAAGTTGATAACATTACTCTTCAATGAACTATCGCTTTTGAGCCAGTACACCGAATGGCTGTGCCAAGTAGACTGTACTCGATTATGCCACGTTAAGGCAGATGGTTTGTTAGAACCTATAAGTGGCGAGTTTTTCGCAATTTGAGTGGTACCACGGTTATTCCGTCTCAAGTCTTTAGCAAGTGCTATGGATTTGGGGCGTTTTTTATTGTAATAAAACAGGGAGGGTTGAACATGAGTCAGAATCTAGACGTCAAGATCACAGAAGTTGCCGAGCGTGTCAAAGGACTACGTCTCGACATGAACATGACGTGTGCTCAAATGGCTAAGGCCGTTGATCTTACTGAAGAAGAGTACATGCGATTTGAAGAAGGCAAAGAGGACTTTAATTTCACATTCATTTACAAGGTTGCGACTCTTGCAAATGTTGAGTTATCCGAAATTATGGAAGGTTCTTCACCATCGCTAACTTCCTATACGGTTACACGCAAGGGCGAGGGTCGACCTATTTCCAGAAGACCTGGATATAAGTACGAGCGTCTTGGTTCTCGTTTCAGAAACAAATTGTGCGAACCTTTTCGAGTAGTAATTCCATACTCTGAGGAAGCATTGAATCCGCCTTACCATCTCGTGACTCATGCTGGACAAGAAATGAACATTGTTGTTAAGGGTACACTTATGGTCACTCTTGGAGATACTAATGAGATTCTTCATCCTGGTGACAGCATCTTCTTTAACAGCACCACTCCTCATGGAGAGTACGCTTTAGGCGGAGAAGATTGCGAGTTCTATGCAATTATCCTTAATCCTGAAGCTTGGACTCACGGCGCAACTTATGCTGCCACATTAAAGTCTGAAGTACTTAACGCAAGCATTACGAATACTGATCTAGCTAACCTAACGGATCCCGTATATAAGAAATATGTAATTGAAGAGTTTGACGAGAACGGCTTACTTAATAAGTTTTCTATTGACGAAGAAAAAGCAAGCAAGTTTAATTTCGCTTTTGATTGCGTAGATGTGATGGCGGAGAAGAGCCCTGACAAGACCGCTATGATGTGGGTAGCTAAGGATGGAGTCACGGAACATCGCTTCACTTTTGCTGAGATGAAGACAAACTCGAACAAGGCTGCAAACTACCTTAAGAGTCTTGGAATTGGTAAGGGTGATCGCGTAATGCTTGTTCTAAAACGTCACTACCAATTTTGGTTTGTAATGCTAGCTTTACACAAACTCGGCGCTATTGCTATTCCAGCTACTAACCTACTTAAGAAACACGATTTTGATTATCGTTACAAGGCTGCAGGTATTAAGGCCGTAATTTGTACTTCCGATGGTGATACAGCTGAAGAAGCTTATGCTGCTGCTATTGAGCCTGAGTGCACTGAGACAAATACATTCGTTATGGTTAATGGTGCGCGCGGAGCTTGGCTCGACTTCGACAAGGAGTATGAAAGCTTCTCTGACGTATTTGAGAGAACCGAAGATTCTGCTTGTGGCGAAGATGACTTATGTATGTTCTTTACTTCTGGTACTACCGGATATCCTAAGGTGACTGTACACAATCATAAGTATCCTTTTGGCCATATTACAACAGCTAAGTATTGGCAGAATGTTGACCCAAATGGATGTCATTTTACTATCTCTGAGACTGGTTGGGCTAAGTCTCTGTGGGGAAAGCTTTATGGACAATGGCTTTGCGAAGCTCCAGTATTCACATTTGATTTTGATCGTTTTTCTGCTAGCGAGATTCTCCCTATGTTTGCCAAATACGGAATTACTACATTCTGTGCTCCGCCGACTATGTATCGCTTTTTGGTTAAGGAAGACCTTTCGAAATATGATTTGTCTTCTTTAAAGTATGCTGTAGTAGCTGGTGAAGCCCTTAACCCTGAGGTGTTCAATCAATTTATGAAAGCTACCGGCTTAAGACTAATGGAGGGCTTTGGTCAAACAGAGTTAACCTTGGTTATTGCCAATTTTGTTGGGTCATCTATTAAGCTTGGCTCTATGGGTAAGCAAAATCCTTTGTATGATGTACATATTCTCAATGAGGATGGTAGCGATTGCAAGGTCGGCGAGACTGGTGAGATTTGTGTTCGTACATCTAACAATATTCCTTGCGGTCTTTTCAAGGAGTACTATCTTAACCCTGAAACCACTTCTAGTATTTGGCACGATGGCTACTATCACACTGGTGATACAGCATGGATGGATGAGGACGGTTATTTCTGGTATGTTAGCCGTATCGATGATGTCATCAAGTCATCTGGTTATCGTATCGGTCCTTTTGAGATTGAGAGCGTAATTATGGAATTGCCTTATGTTCTAGAGTGTGCTGTAACGGCAGTTGCCGATCCTGAAGGAATTCGTGGTCAAATAGTTAAGGCTACTGTTGTTCTTGTAAAAGATCGAGCGGTTGCTTCTGAGGAACTTGCCAAGGAAGTTCAAACGTATGTCAAGGAGAAGACGGCGCCTTACAAGTATCCTCGTATTGTCGAATTTGTCGACGAACTTCCGAAGACTATTAGCGGTAAAATTCGACGCAAAGCAATTCGTGACGAAGACAGCAATTCGTAATACTATATATATCTAAAGTAATAACACAAAAGGGGCGTTGATGAAGTTTATCGACGCCCCTTCTTTATATCTTCTATAATCTTTGCCACTATCTTGTTTGTACCAAGTCCATGTACATGTACTCTTATGTCGCAATACTTGAAATACATAGGCTCTCTTATTTTATATATCTCAAGGATGCTATTTTCCTTGTCATTCGTATTACTATCATTCGTATTACTATCATTCGTATCTGCCAATACTATTCCACGACTCTCAAAATTCCACAATCGCTTAAGTAACAAAGGCAAATCAGCATCCAAGAAAATCACTACTCCAATATCCTTCAAATGCATCATCGCCTCATGATTAAGTACTGCACTACCGCCTGTTGCAATTATTGTTGGAACTTCTGGATTCAAATTCATTATTACGTCACGCTCATATTGATTGAATCTCAATAAGCCATCCTCTTCAATTATTTTTTGTAATGGCTTCCCAGATGCGGCAATGATTAAATTATCTGTATCAACAAAAGGCGATTTTGTCTTCTTTGCAAGTAACTTACCAACAGTAGACTTCCCTGATCCTGGCATCCCAATAAGCACTATTGATTGATCCAACATATACCACGACCCTCTCATTCATACTATATTCAACCTCCTATAGTATACCCCTTAATGCTACGAAGCATTCATCAAGATAATTAAACATAGTGTGAATAATGCTACTAAACAACGTAATTAAAGAGTTGTTTATATAGATCTTCAACATTATCAGTATCTATATTAAGTAAGCCATACGTATCGATTATTCTCTCAATGCCAGCATGCCTTTGTAATAAGAGGCGATGTCTCTTATCATAGATATCAACATCCTTGTCTCCATCAATTCTATGCAAAATTGCATCCTTCACAACCGGTAAAACATTATTTCTGGGATTGAGAACAGCCAATTGGTGACCATCAATACTGACTAAATCTAGTCTTGATAACTCAGCTTGAGCCTCTCTATATAAGTCTTGAATAGCTAGATGAATTCTTCTAACCACCTCATCCTCACGATATTCGGCTACGACTGCACCAAACTTAAGTATCTTACATATGAATATATATGTATCAATCTCCTTATCTGGAATACAAGTAAGAAACGAGTCATATATCATTTGTTGGATTTCTCTGGAGCCTTGCTTACCTATCAAAGCGTACATCTTATCTGCAATTACCTTATTGGTTCTAATAGAATTATATTGTAAATCTTGAATGCTGCCATCCTCTGTTCTTCTCTTAATCTCAAGAGGTATGAGACGCATATTTATGCATCTAACCGCAACACACAAGAAACCTTCAAAGGTTCCATCATATGAGAATGCATTAGAGTAAGCGCACATTCTTCCCGCCTCCTTAATTCTTAGGAATGTACAGTTATTCTAGCATGCGAACATTTGTTTGTAAACTTCTATATGTTCCATTTATTGTACAGTTGTGGGCATATTTAGCGATTTATTAAGAATTAGACTTTACTTGAAGATTCTTGCTTGAATGCGCGAAAAATATAAAAAA
>JAAYFK010000066.1 GCA_012728275.1 Clostridiaceae bacterium
CCTCCAGAAAAAATTATTATACTTTATATATTATAGTATACTTTTGCTGATTTTTGTAATGTTTTTTTCGCGCGAAAAAGCACCCCATATAATTAACTGAGGTGCTCTAAACTTGCTTCAAATACACTTCATACAAGTGTGAGACGATGATGTACTTTTTTGCCTTTTCGAATAATAGCTTCGTTATTTGTGAAATCAGACTCCTTCAAAGTGTAGAACTGATCCTCGACTACTTCGTCGTTCAAATAAATGCCCTTTTGAGAAATCATTCTCTTAGCTTCACCCTTAGACTTCATAAGTCCAGCACTAATTAGAACTTCCGCAAGTTGCAAGTTGCCACTAGCGACATCGGCCGAAGAAATTTCTGTGGAGTTCATGTCCTCCGAACGGCCCTGATTCTCGAAAATATCTTCCGTTTGCTTCTTAACTTGATTAGCGATATCTTCGCCATGGACAATCTTAGTAACTTCATAAGCCAAACGCTTCTTAGCTTCATTGATAGCAGCATCCTCAAGCTTAGCATATTCGGCTATCTCGTCCATCTCGACGAATGTTAGAAGCTTCATACATTTAATAACGTCCGCATCATCGACATTACGCCAATATTGATAGAACTCAAATGGGGTCGTCTTCTCAGGGTCGAGCCATACAGCACCACTAGCAGTCTTGCCCATCTTCTTGCCTTCTTTGTTGGTTAGAAGAGTAAAGGTCAGTCCGAATGCAGGTTGCTGGTCCTTGCGTCTAATTAACTCAACACCGCCGATGATGTTTGACCATTGATCGTCACCACCAAGCTCGAGAGAACAATCGTATTTCTGATGTAGGTAGTAAAAATCATAGCTTTGCATAAGCATGTAATTAAACTCAAGGAAAGAAAGTCCCTTCTCAAGTCTTTGCTTATAGCAATCGAAAGTGAGCATCCTGTTAACAGAGAAATGAGGTCCAATATCACGCAAGAAATCAATGTAATTCAAATTTCTTAGCCAATCAGCATTGTTAACAATAATTGCCTTATCGTTCGAAAAATCAACGACCTTGCTCATTTGCTTCTTGAAGCATTCAACATTGTGGTCAATTTGCTCAATGGTCATCATTTGACGCATGTCAGAACGACCTGTTGGATCTCCAATCATGCCAGTTCCACCGCCCATAAGAGCGATAGGTCTGTGGCCTGCCTTTTGCATATGGCTCATAACCATCATTTGAACAAAATGTCCAACATGTAGGCTGTCTGCTGTCGGGTCAAAACCAATATAAAATGACACTCCTGGTTTACTTAATAAATCGTAAATTTCATCACGATGTGTTGTCTGAGAGACATATCCTCTCTCTTCAAGAATGTCGAAAACGTTTCTAGTCATATTTACCTCTATTTTGTCTTAGTGAACTTGCTTTGATATATTACACTCAAAGGAAGCTTTTAGCAATAAAACTGCAAGCTGCTACAGCACTTATAGCGCCATCTGCAGCAGCCGTCGTTAGCTGTCTTACCGCCTTTGTTCTTCCATCACCAGCAACAAATACTCCAGGCACATTTGTAACGCAATCTTCTGAAGCCTTAACGTATCCTGCTTGATCCAGTTCCACAAAATCACTAACACATCCATTTGAAGGAACTTGTCCTATAGCTACAAATAGACCTGATAGTTTGATTTCCTCCTTCGAATCATTCTTAGTACTTGAAATCTCAATTGATTCGAGAGTCTTATTGCCATTAAGACCAGAAACTACATATGAAAGCTTAGGAATTATGTTTTCAAAAGACATTGCTGTATTGACCAAAGCCTGCTCGGCTCTGAATTCGTCTCTTCTATGGATTATATAGACCTTCGAGCAAATCGAGGACAAATAAATCGCATCCTCCAAAGCAGTATTACCTCCACCAAAGACCGCCACATCGCGACCCTTGAAGAAAGCACCATCACAAGTAGAGCAATATGATACGCCAACTCCTGAGAAACGCTCTTCGTCGTCAATTCCCATGTGTCTATGACGCGCGCCACATGCAATAATTATAGTTTTTGCAAAATTACTTCCAAGTTCTGAAGTGACCGTAAAGCCTTCGCGCGCACTTCCCGTTACACCAGTTACTTGATCAAAATTAAACTCGGTACCAAGATTCTTGGCTTGCTCGAAAAGGCCTGTAGCAAAAGCATATCCGGAGATGTTCTTAATTCCGGGATAGTTTGCAACTTCTGGTGCAGTCAGAATTTGTCCGCCATAACTCTCGCCTTCATAGACAAGAACGCTCTTCCCAGCTCTTTTTCCATAAATTGCTGCAGTTAGTCCTGCAGTACCAGCACCAATAACAATAATGTCATACATAGAAATCACCAACCTTATAAGCTATGCAAAATAGTGAATCAATTAAACCTCAAGCATTTCGAGGATATCCTCGTAGCTCTTGTATCCTACAGAAGTTTTAATTACTTCGCCATTACTGAATACAGCTAGCATCGGTATTGACATAACACCATACATACGAGATAACTCCTCGTTATCATCAACATTGACTTTGCCAACCTTGATATCCTCTCTTTCTTCAGCAATTTGGGAGATAACGGGACCTAGCATTTGGCAAGGGCCGCACCATTTCGCCCAGAAGTCTACAAGAACCTTCTTATCACACTTCAATACTTCTTCTTCAAAATTATCTTTGCTCAATATTACTTCTGACATTTGGTACACCTCCTAAAAATAAGTACTTCTAATAAAAGTATACTTTATATTAGTTGTATTTTGCTATAAACTCGTTCATTTCTTTTTCGAATGTAATGAAAAATTTAGCAATAAGATAGCCGTCTGCTACAGCATGATTCAAACGGATTGAGATAGGCATAGTCAACCTGCCATTATCCTCACGACGGTAACTGCCCCAAACAACAATTGGATTGAAATAAAGGTATCCATCAGGAAGCTCGAGGCTCATCGATTCGTAAGAAAGCCACTTGTTGCAAGAAGCATCAAACCAATTGGGATGCGTTTGCTCTTGAAGATCGTAGACGCCCTTCTCGCGTGCTTTTGCAGAGTCAGCCTCAACCCCAGACTTGAATTTATCATAGTCTTCAAAGTACTCAGAATAAAACGGCGTGCAAGTCTCGCTCTCTTCAAAAAAGACATAATGCGTTGGGTTAATCTTATCGAAACACAAAAGCTTGTTGTTTTGATAGTTGTAGAAAAGACGGTAGTCCTCGCGAGAGTTCAAAGTCTTGCTAATCAAATACAAAACGTCAATGTAGAAGCGTCTTCCGTTGCTTTTCGCGGAGTTATAAAGGTTAGTAACATCTATTCGATTTGTCATAGACGTTGAGCATTTTACTGCCGAGAAATGCTCATATGGCCCGCGACGATAGTATTTCTCAATATCTACTTCATGATAATTTTCCATAATCCACCTCAAATTAAGTATCAATTCTCGTCGCATCGGTAAGCGACAAATTACGATAAACGAGATCCTCCCTCGCAGTGAAGCCCATCTTTTCCCAGAAAGCGTTTCCTTGAGTGTTATGCTTAAATGCAACTAGCAAGATTTTCCTTATTCCGCAATTTTCGATAGCCTTGACAGCTCTATTTACAAGCATCGAGCCAATGCCCTTACCTTGATAGTCAGGAATAACAGCCGTATGGCTAATAATTCCTCGTCTACCGTCGTGACCAGAAAGAATTGCACCGACGATTTTGCCATCGCAAATAGCAACAAAGCAGGTCGTAGGATTACGCTTGAGGTAAACTTCAATTCCCTTATAAGAATCATCAACGGAATTAAGCCCAAGTCCTGGGCATGCGAGCCACATTGCATACACTTCATCATAATCCGCTATGGTCATTTCTCTAATCTCTGCCAAAGCCATATGTCCCGCCTCCAAAATATTATTCAAAAAGAGGTGTCGAAAAATATCTCTCCGCTGTGTCTGGAAGCACAGTCACAACAGTCTTACCCTTTCCAAGCTTATGCGCCATTCTAAGGGCAGCTGCTACATTCGTGCCACTTGATATTCCACACATTAGGCCCTCTAATCTTGCTAGATCTTTTGCCGTCTGTAGTGCCTCTTCATCAGAAATAATAGCAATATCCTCGAAAATACTCTGGTTCAACACCTTCGGAATTAGACCGTCTCCGATTCCCATCTGTATATGCGAACCAACTGTCCCACCAGCTAGAATTGCAGCATTCTCAGGTTCTACGGCCCAAATTGTAATGTGCGGATTAACAGCCTTAAGCGTCTCACCAATTCCGGTGATCGTTCCACCCGTACCGATTCCGGAGCAAAAACCATCAATTGGTCCCGCAATTTGCTCAAGAATCTCAAGGCCAGTGTAATGACGATGAACCATAGGATTTGCCTCGTTTTCGAATTGCTGTGGGACAAACACCTTAGGATTGTTCGCGCGATATTCCTCTGCCTTCTTAACACATTGATTAATGCATTCACCAATATTGCCTGCATCATGAACCAGATCAACCGTCGCGCCATAATGCTCGACGAGAAGTCTGCGTTCTCTACTTACTGAGTCAGGCATGATGATTATTGTCTTATAGCCTTTAACAGCACCAACGAGTGCTAGCCCAATTCCTTGATTACCACTTGTTGGTTCAACTATGATGGAGTCTTTAGTGAGAACTCCCTCATCTTCTGCCCTACAAATCATGTTATATGCCGTGCGCGTCTTTATCGAACCACCTAAATTCAGGCCTTCAAACTTAACCAAAACATCGGCATCATTTGGTCCTACTAATCTGTTCAATCGGACAATAGGCGTGTGCCCAATTGCCTCTAGTACGTTTCCGTATATCATGCTACATCCTCACCTCTTATATTCTAAGTAAGTATACTACTGTATCAGCTACCAGTTTACAGAATTTTTCGCAGGCCTGGAATGCGGATAAGAATAAAATACCCTATCACATAGCAAAGCGGAACACAGATTACACCTGTCAGCAGAAACTTAAAAATCGGCATAATCTCCAGCGGACGTAGCAAAAGGCTCACTGCGATAATGATTGGAGTGTGGAACATATAAACTGCAAAGGCGCTTTTCGATAAGGCTGTACCGAGTTTAGCTTGAGTATTGAACTTCTCGCGAAACAAAGTCAGCAAGCCGTAGGACACTAGAACTGCTGTCAAGGATTCCCATACAGCAAACCCCGCGCTCTGCCAAGTAAATCCTCCATTATAGTAAGTCTTCCCGTCAAGCGAGCCCCCCAGAATCATGATAGCGGACCAGACGGCGAACCCAGGGCCTAATGCTATAACCAGACAGCGCTTACCAACTTTTGCATCGAGTTTAGATAACAGGTCTCTCCGATACGCGAAAATACCGACAGCAAACAGAACAATATACTGCACAAAATAGCATAACTGCATGTTCGAAAAAGACGTTCCGATTGGCTGCACGATTCGAACCAAGAACGTAAGCACTGCAATCAAAAGTCCGAGACCTATTAAGATCTTCGCGCTTATTCTTGTGGTATTAGTGGAAGCTGACTCAAGAGAATCCTTAGCTTTTGTCGTGGAAGGATCTTTTCGAATAAAACGAATGATACCGTATACCAGATTAAACACAAACAAGGCCAGAACGAACCACATCGGGCCATTGCCTTCGAGGACCTGAATGCTCGTCATGTAATGTAGATAATACTCGAAGAAACCCGGTAACTTGTCTCCAAGAGAGATGGCCATTGAGTAGTAAGTAATCGGATTAATGATTACCATAAAAACGACCGCGGGAATGACCAAGCGAACTAGACGGTCCTTAAGGAATTTGCCAAAACCTTTACGATCGTAAGCGGATGGAACAAAGTATCCGGATATTAGGAACAGAAGTCCCATAAAGAACGCCTGCAGAAAGCATTGAAAGAATCCAAAAAGAGTCATCTCAACAGCGCCAATCTGTACTCCTTCTTTATAATACCAGCCACCGAACCCGCTGTATGTTACCGCAAGATGCATCAGAATAACCATTGCAATGACAAATACTCGAATGTTATCGATATACGTAAGACGTTTGGATTTCTCGACCATACTCATTGTAGAAACCTCCATGAATGAATAGAAACATTGTAACAGGAATTTCTGACATTAAATACTGTGCCTATGAGTTTTTGCGAAGTGCGCTAAGCCGGGTTTTCCATCCTTGCTCGAAAACGCTTTACATGCCGAACGAACAAGTTCTCAATTCTCTGCTTCTCATCATCGGAAAGGTCTTCGAAGCCGGTCGCAAAATGGCGCTGGTACAAGAGAAACGCCGGCGCATAGAACTCGATTGCGAGTAACTCGGGATCCTCTTTTGGAATCATGCCTTTTTGCATCATTATCGAGAAAATGGCTGTCTGATAAGAAAGCACATCTTCGAAAAGGTATTTTCGATACAGTTCATCCATCCCTGCGTTATTGAATCGTTCGATGGATAGAATTTGCCAAAGTTTATGGATGCGTTCGTCTAGATACATTTTGCGGAACAACATCGTCGCAAGTCCCGTGAAAACCTCATCGCTCATAGCTCCAAAGTTCTCAGCGTCACCCATCACCGAGTTGTCATCGGTCCCCGCCTGCATAATGCTCTCCGACACAAGAAACTTTTCCAAATCTTCCCCGTAGGACAGAAGAATAGCATCAAGAATATCTTTTTTGCTCGAATAGTGGTTATATACTGAACTCTCCTTAATTCCTACCGCTCCGGAGATATCACGAATTGAGACGGCAGAGAACCCCCTCTTTGAGAATTGATCGATTGCTGTGTCCAGTATCTGGCGTTTTGTTTCTTCGCCTTTTCTCATTCTCGCGCTCCTCTCATAAATGGGCTCTTTCCGTTAAACCAGCCCTTGTCTCGCCAGTAATTCTGGTCTCGCGATAACCTGGAACCTGGCTCATAGCCCTGTATCATCTTGCCCAGAAGCTTAAACATTATCCTCTGGAAAATCATCGGCCTTAGCGTATATCTTAGCTCCATCATGCGATAGAAGCGACTGGCTTTTCGAGTGAGTTTGGCCTCGAGCTTCGTTTTTTTCGCACTAGCGACCTCGTTCCAAGACATCGCCTGAACCGCGGCCCCAAAGCCTATCGTTCGCTTCACACCCCAATACCTGAAATTCTTCTCCATCGTGCGGATGCTTGTGACCGTACCTGCGCCTGCCGTCACGGAAATGACCATTCCGACCTTCGAGAACATCTCCTCCATCGGTCGATGTGTCATCCAAATATAACACAGATGGTCGAACAGTGTCTTCATAGCACCACTCACCTCGCAGGCGTAGACTGGGGAGGCGAAAATAAGTCCATCTGCCTCACGCATGGCGGACACTATTGGCTGCACAAGTCGTGCATCGGGACAGGTCTCTTCTCCGTCTTCAAAGCATCGAAAGCAACCGCGACAGATCACGGGAAGATCCGTCGGCAAGAAAAACTCTGTGAAGGAGCATTCCCCGAAAGATGCAAGCACATTCTTCACTATGCTCACGCAGTGCTCCGTACTGCCTCCAGTATGATTCCCGTAAATGATTACAACTTTCATAAATTCTCCTCCACCATATAAAACTAACGACTGTTAGTTTTTAGAATAGCTAACAGTTGTTAGTTTGTCAAGCTATTAATTAAGTTGAATTGGATTTTGTCTTCAGAAGAGATGTATAATGTCAACTGACTAAAAAAATTCGCAGGAAGCGGAAATTCACAGAGGACCATATAGTGAGTGTTTTTGACAGCATTATCGGACGTGCCAAAGAAGAGGCAAAAATTGTATGTACTTTTAATTTTGACGATTTCGAAGATTATCGGGAAATTACGGAGGACAATTTGCCTGCCGGCGAATTCTTCAGTGAAGAGTATAATCAGCAGAGGTCTGTAAATTACAAGAGCTTTTTTGCTCCAGCCTTCCTTCTTATTGCTGCTATTGTAGTGCTTATCGTGTGGTTAACAAATCCGAAGAATCTTATTCTCCTCGTCATTTCGTTCCTACTGTTTGTAGTTGGAGGATACGCTTCCTACATAATATATAAGAAGACTCAGGATATCAAAAACACCGGATTCTCTTGTACCCATCTTGGAAGAGGCATTATCCTTTGGAAAACGACGGTTAATAGGCATAATCCAAGTACCCGCCCAGAGAGGAACTCACCTCCTATTCACTTTGCATCTGTGTTTTTTCCAGATTCGAAAACCTACATTAGACACGTCTTCTGCTCCGACGGTGGCCTCCGAAAAACCTTTGCAATTGGGGATACTGTTGTGGTCTATCGTCACGCAGACAGCGGTGAGGCGGATCTTCTCCCGTCAACCCATGTTACTGTCCCACCTGAGCTAATGCAAAGAGCCCAGATCGAGCAAGTGAATTATGCAGAGTCTGATAAATATAAACACAGTTATGATATTCAGGTTTCAAAAAAGAACGCCCCGAAAGTCTACGTGATAATATTTCTTGTAGTTCTGTTTATGGTTTTGTCACCCTTCTTAATTGTACTTATCGCGTTGCTACTTAAGGCATCTCTTTAATTTTTCAGAGAGCCGGCTCAGAAGGTACCCGCTTCCCTGTGCGGATAAACTCCATAAGCGCCTCAGCATTGTCAAAATCATCATAGTCGCCCGTGATGCCTTCCCGGTGATAGACTACTCCGTTCTTCTCGTTTCGCTCCAAGCAATCGAGTAACGTCTCCTCGCCGTATAATCTCGCGAAAAGAGTAAATCCGTACGGTTTGATCTTGCCCAGGAGGCCTTTCTGGCAATCCTCGCCGCAGGCATAACAGTGACTTATTTCTTTATCGATTGAGCACTTTCTGTTCTCACACCAATCCTTATCGGGACAATCGCCGGTGTTGCATCCGGAACATGTGACGTTCTCCGAGCAAAGGCAGCAGGCCAGGCCACAACGTGCAATTCCAAGTTCTCTTTTCATGCATTCTCCTCCATCTTACGAGACTAACACGGAATAACTCTCTTTATTAGTGCGGTTATTCACCTTTCATACCTATGGTCTCAATTTTACCATCAAGTACTTCCAAGCAAAGCTTGATGCTGTCTCCGATAGCCGCATCAATGTCGTCAGGCTGAACGCCCAGAGGCTCGCATCCGAGTTTTTTGTCGATAAATGTCTCAGCACACATGATCTTTGTGAACTTAACCATGTCGAGTCCGCCTTCTTGTCCAGCTTCTTTCTGCTTCTTTTTAATTTGCTTGCCGCCAAGCGAATAAAGCCAATCTGGAATTGTGACAATCTTCTTATCAGGAGTACCCATATACTTGTGAATAATCTTCAGCATCTCTACCCAAGTCAGATTATAGTATCCAATTGGATAACATTTTCCGCCCCTGTTACGTTCAATTGCGCCAGCTAGAGCTTCTCCTGTCTGGCGTACTGTCACCATAGTCGTACCTCCACCTGGATACATGGTCTTCTTCATGCCACGAATTTGCTCAACCAGAAATACCCAAACGGGTTTGCGTCCTGGTTGCGTTCCGAAAATATAAGGCAACTCAAGCACTGCAACATTGAAATTCTCATCCGCAAAGGACATAGCCACGTTCTCCTGATCGACACGGCTGCGAATATATGGATGCCATTTGGTAAGTTCCTTCTTAGGCCAATTTTTCGCAAAATACGAAAAGTACGACCCACAAATAGCCACATGCTTCACACCGCAATCCTTGGCGATGCGCAGAAAACGTTCCAGCGGTGTGATGTTGTATTTTTTGAACAATTCATAAATCGGGGCCGGTCCTTCCACTCGCTCGTCGATACCAGCGGCGAAAACAAAACCTTCACATCCCTTCATATAGTTAGTGATAACCTCGTCACTTAACTCCAAGTAGTTGCCAAACTCTATCTTCATTGCTGGGGGTAGTTGTGCCCCAGTCGGTACAGGAGGTAACGCTATTGAAGTAACCTCGTGGCCTCGCTCAATCAGTATTCTCGCCGTCTCACTACCAATGAGACCGGTTCCACCAATCATAAATATCTTCATAGTTTCTCTCCTCTCTCTTTTCGAAAATTATAATATGCGTTCTCGATAGAACTCCGCATTCTTAATTGACTCTCATAATAGAATTACCCCAGGCACCACAAAAAAATTGCAATGCCCGGGGCAATTCCCAAACCGTAAGGTCGTGGCCTATTTTGTGACTACCAATCCGCTATTCCGTTGGTACATCTCAAGTATCTGCTCCCTTACAACTTTATTATTTCTTGCAACTAAGAATTGGGCATCGCAGAAATTAGATTTTATCAAAATTATTATATCATTTACTTTTGCTTTAGCCGAGCCTTTCTAGCCAATATTCACATACTTTTAATGATTACATTGTCAACCTACTTTTAAGCGATGATATTACTATATATTTAATGGACTTTTGCATGTCTTTTAAATGCTA
>JAAYFK010000067.1 GCA_012728275.1 Clostridiaceae bacterium
TATAATCTTTTTGTGGGTATATTAATATCATTTGTGGGAGGAAAAATATGAGTAATTTATTTGATTTAACTGGAAAAGTTGCTGTAGTTACAGGTGCAAGTTCAGGACTTGGTGCTGATGCTGCTATCGCATATGCAGAGGCTGGCGCTGATGTTGCACTTCTTGCTAGAAGATATGAGAAGCTAGTTGATGTTAAGACAGCAATTGAAGCTATGGGACGCAAGGCAATTGCAGTAGCTTGCGACGTATCTGATGAGGCTTCGGTTAAGGCTGCAATGGAGACGGTAATAACTGAATTTGGAAAGATTGATATTCTTCTTAACAACGCTGGCGTTGCTGTTCGCGGTGGAGTTGATTCCATGACAGATGAAGAGTGGGATAAGTCTTTCGATATCAACGTTAAGGGTATTTTCCATGCTTGTAAGTATGTACTTCCTGGAATGATGGAAAGAAAATACGGTAAGATTGTTAATATTGCTTCCGTTAATGCAGTAATAGCAGATAAGGAAGATGTTTTTATTCGCCATTCATACAATGCTTCTAAGTCAGCTGTAGTTGGACTTACAATGGGTATGGCTTGCACCTATGCTAAGCACGGTATCACGGTTAATGCTATTGGTCCTGGTTTGTTCGAGTCAGAGATGACAGCTTCTACATTGTTTGCTTCTGAGAAGTTCCTTGATTTCTACAATTACCAGAATCCTACAAGCCGTCCTGGAAAGAAGGGTGAGCTTAACGGAACAATTCTCTACTTCTCAAGCGATGCATCTTCATATGTTCAAGGCGCATTTGTATTAGTTGATGGTGGAGCTACATTAGTTTAATAGATTATTTTAATAGATTTGAGTTAATTAAGGGCGGTTGTTATGCAATCGCCTTTTTTTGCTTTTTTATCCTCAAGATTAATATATAATGTACTCATTGAGACGATTAACTTGTTTAAATTTTTAAAAGATAGAAGGAAAAGTATTCGTCATTAGAACTGGTAGAAAACCAGTCATTTTTAAGTTAGGAGAAATTTGTAATGGAGGTTATCTTTGGAAATAAGGATAATTCTTCTGCGATTGAACTAGTGGTATGAAAGCATCAAAAATAGTATTTTTTATAATATTTGTAGTTCTACTATCTTTAGGACTTATTTTCCTATCTAACGCAATAAAGAATACATTTAAGATTTCACTAAGACAAATGGGACAAGCAGCGATGAATAGTGCCAGCGAGAAACTGGAGGACTTTGAGTTTGGGATTTATTGGATTGGAGACTGCCCAGAGCCTGTAAAGAACAATGTACCAGAAATAACATTCGTTCCGACAGATGCAATCAATGGCGATAATATGCCAATTGTTTGGAGCGACGTTGAATACACTATATATGCCGAAGATGGAAGTGTAGTTGAACATGTAGTTCCTAGAGACTATCCTCATAATATGCTAATTGTTGTAAATAACGTTACGGACCTTTCGGAAGATAGCCTTGAGGTTATTAGACAATGTGCCGTTGATAATAAGGTGCCAGTCCTACTTATTGGTCGAGATACGATTAGTGCTTTTCGAGAGTATATTAATTGGAGTCCTAAGGACTATGAGAGCGACGACACGATGCTGTTCTCAGTTTATCTTGACGAAGGTGTAACCAATCCAATAGACATGTCTATTATTAATGATAGGCCAGAGCAATTTATGGCTTCATTGTTTGAATTCATGACAAATACTTTTAGCGAAGTAAATGAAGGTCGTGCTTCTGAAGAAGAAACACTTATGGTCGAGATGACTGAGATGACCGAGACAACCGAGATTGAGACAACTCAAATATCTGAAACAATAGAGACCACTTCTGAAGGTTAGCTATATCATACAAGGGTACTAATCCAACTCCTATAGATGCATTTTTGCATTTTAATTAGTAAGAAGATATTATATCCAATGCAATAAATATTCATTATGTGATAATTAAGATTTTTGATTAAAGGGAATTATATGGCAGCAAACGAATTCAAAATGAATGAGATACTAACAAAATACGATGAATTGACAGCAAGTCTTTCTGACCCTGCAGTGGTATCTGATACCAAAAGGTACATGGAATTATCCAAGGAATTAGGTAAGCTTAGTGAGACGGTTGATGCAATTAATTCTTATAAGTTTGCAAAGGCAGAAGAGGCTGAGGCTCTTGATATTCTCTCGCACGAGGATAGCGAACTTTATGGATTAGCCAATGAGATGCTACATAATGCAAAGCATACTATTGAGATAGAAGAGCAAAAACTTGTACTTCTTCTTACCGAAAAAGATCCGCGCGACGACAGGTCCGTTATCATAGAAATTCGAGCTGGCGCAGGTGGACAAGAAGCGGCATTAATTTCATCTCTACTGCTTAAGATGTACCGAGGTTATGCTCAACTTCATGGTTTTGCTATTGAAACTATTGACTATAACGGCACTGAATTAGGTGGATATAAGGAAGTTGTTTTCGAAGTGAAGGGAAGCGGAGCTTATAGCAGGCTTAAGTTTGAAAGTGGAGTTCACAGAATCCAAAGAGTTCCTGTAACTGAGTCTGGCGGAAGAGTACACACTTCAACAGCTACTGTTGCTGTCTTGCCTGAAGCAGATGCCGCAGATGTTACCATTAACCAGGAAGATTTGAAGATTGATACATACCGAGCATCAGGAGCTGGCGGACAGCACATCAACAAAACGGATTCAGCAATTCGTATTACGCATATACCGACAGGAATGGTTGTTACTTGTCAAGATGAGCGAAGTCAGTATAAGAACAAGGATAGAGCAATGTCAGTTCTTCAAAGTAGACTTTGGGAAATGACTAGAGCTAAGGAGAAAGCAGCAACCGACAGTGAGCGTAAGCAGCAAATTGGCACGGGCGATAGATCTGAGAGAATACGCACATATAATTACCATCAAGGACGAGTAACCGATCATCGTATAGGACTTACTCTATATCGTCTAGATGAGATTCTTGCTGGTGATTTGGACGAGATAATAGATGCATTAACATTAGCTGCTGCGACTAATAGAATACAACATGGTCAAGCGAGCAGTGACGATGGCGATGATGAGATGTAAAAAAGTCATAATAAAGAGGCAAATAAGTAATGGAAAGACAAACCAAATTTGACAAGACCTTAATTGTAAGTTCTTCTGATGATAAAGCTATGCTGGATTGTGCTGAAAGGCTTAAAGCAGGCGAGGTTATTGGGTTTCCTACAGAGACGGTTTACGGACTTGGAGCGAACTGCTTTGATGAAGAGGCTGTGGATAGGATTTTTGAAGCTAAGGGTAGACCAAACGATAATCCTTTGATTGTTCATGTTGCAAGGAAAGATCAAATACCAGATCTAGTAAGCGAGATAACTCCTCTGGCAGCTAAGTTGATTGATGCTTTCATGCCAGGTCCAATCACCGTGATAATGCGTAAATCAAATAAGGTTCCTTCAAATGTAACGGCAGGTTTGGATACTGTTGGGATTCGTATGCCTTCTTCTACTGGCGCGAAAAAGTTCCTGTCCTTGTGCGATTGCCCAGTTGCTGCTCCTTCGGCTAATCTTTCTGGAAGTCCGTCTCCTACGAAAGCAATCCACGTATATAACGATATGGCAGGTTACATCTATGCGATAATTGATGGCGGTCAAAGTGAATTCGGGCTTGAATCGACTGTAGTTTCTGCAATAGGCGATATTCCTGTCATTCTTCGACCAGGTGCGATTACTAAGGCTCAAATCGATGCAGTAGCAAGTAGTGTCTCTAAAGAGAAAACGACTGTTGTTGGTTCTGAGAAACCCGTTGCGCCAGGAATGAAATACCGTCACTACGCACCAAATGCGCAGGTTGAGATTATTATGACTCCGAAAGAAATCAAGCTTTCAAATGACGACGACCCTGAGGTTGACCTTGAGGCTTTTGCTGCCGCTCGAAAAGAATTTGATATCGATAATCTACCTAGTGAGACAAAGCGAGAAGCATTCACTATTGCTTATCCATTCATAGACAAAATTAAAGAACTAATGAAGCAGAATCCTTTGATACGTATAGGTGTTTTCTGTGGAATTGAGACAAAGGCCATTATTGCAAAAATGAACGACAAGATAGTAAATTCACATTTGCACTTTTTCGATTATGGATTGAATAACGATGTTGCTATGGCGTCACATTTCCTTTTCGATGGACTAAGACTTCTTGATGCACAGCAAGTGGACGTCATTCTTGCGGCTGGTTTTGACGGTGATGGAATCTCGAGGGCATATATGAACCGCATATCTAAGGCAAGTTGCAAAAAAGGTGAAATAACGAATAGCATGCCTGACGAAAGTGATAGACGCGTTTCAAGTCAAAGTCCATTTGTTGAGAATGAGTTTGAGAATGTTTATACGGCTTCGGTTCTTTTCGTGTGCTCTAGAAATACAGCATTAAGTGCAGCCGCCGAAGGTCTATTCAAAGAAATAATTAAAAAAGGCGGACGACTTTGCCTTGAAGACGACAAGAAGACTCAAGTAGAAGTATATGTAGACTCTGCAGGTCTTGACGCGAATGAAGGGCAGAGAGTTGATAAGGAAATGATTGATGCGATTAAGGAAATCAATGGCAAGAACATTTCTTATATTATTAGTAAGCAAGCGAATGCGAATCTATATAACGAGAACGATTTAATACTTACCATGCGAGACGATGAGGCTTTCGAGATAATTCGGAATTTTCCGGAGCTTTTTTCTAAGGTGTGGTCTATATCAACTTATGCAGCGTCAAAGGGATTAGTAATCAAGAATTTGGCAGGGAAAGTGGCTTCAATTTCTATCCCCGATCCTAATGGCGAGAACTACGCTACATATTTACATACGGCTAAAGCGATAAATGCATGGCTCGAGATTTTGTTCCCATACATTTTGAGAGATTTAGGTGCTAGACGAGCATAAATTCTGCGGATGTTTTTAGCAATCTTATTTCTTGCTTATATTGTATTAATATGTTATTCTTCAAACGCTGCATTAATGACAGCTATCCTTGCTCGGCACTATGTTGCCGGGCCGCATGACCAAGAGGAGGTGAAAATACATGGCAAACAAGTATGAGATGATTGTAGTTCTTAACCCAGCTAAGGGTGAGGAAGCGTTGACTACTCTAACTGAGGGCATTAAGTCTAAGGTTGAGTCAGCTGCGACAATTGATACTATGGATGTACTCGGAAATAAGCGTCTAGCTTACGAGATTGCAGACCAGAAGGAAGGTTATTATCTTCAGTTCAATTACTCCGCAGAATCCGATTTCCCTAAGGAAGTCGAGCGCTATCTTAAGATTACAGATGGCGTATTGCGTTACCTAGTAATTCGTATTGGTGAGTAATCGTAATAACGGAGGCTCAATATGAACAAAGTAATTCTTATCGGAAGATTAACAAAGGATCCAGAAGTGAAGAACACTTCGAGTCAGGTTCAGTTTTGCAACTTTACTATCGCGGTTGACCGTAGATTTAAGGATGCTAATGGACAAAGACAAGCGGATTTCATCAATTGTGTAGCATGGAGACAGACAGCATCATTCATTGGCTCTTATTTCCGTAAGGGATCAAAGGTTGCAGTTGTAGGAAGCTTACAGTCAAGAAGCTATGATGATCAGAGCGGACAAAAGCGTTATGTTACTGAGGTCGTAGTAGATGAAGTTGAATTTGCAGAGTCTGCTAATTCTAATCGTTCTAGTGACCAAGTAGCTCCTATGACATCAAGTGCTCCATTTGCTCCTGAGGCACCTAAGGCTTCAATTGCTCCACAAATGGATTCCGATTTATTTGGCTCCGATGATGATGTCAGTCTACCATTTGAGTTATAAATTTTAGCAAAGGAGACCATAAATATGGCTGAGAACAGAGCACCAAGGACCGGCCGTGATTTCGGCGGTATGAGACAAAGACGTCCTCGTAGAAAGTCTTGCGCTTTCTGTGCTGATAAGGTTGAAGTAATTGAATATAAGGATGCTGGAAAGCTTCGTAAGTATATTTCTGAGCGTGGCAAGATTTTGCCTAAGAGAATGACTGGCGTATGCGCAAAGCATCAGCGTGAACTTACAACTGCTATCAAGCGTGCACGTCAAATCGCTCTTCTTCCATATGATGCAGATTAATTAATCTGTTCATAGAAACAAGAGAAATAATAGTATATAATCATAGGGCATTCTTTGCATTTCGCAAGGAATGCCCATTATATTTTTGGAGGTACGGTAATGAAGTTAATTCTTCTAGCTGATGTAAAGGGACTAGGTAAGGCTAATGATTTAGTCGATGTTAATGATGGATATGGTAGAAATTATTTGCTTAAGCAGAAACTTGCCAAAGAGTCCACAGCCTCAAATTTAAACGATGTTAAGCTTAAAATGGGTGCTGCAGAAGAGCGCGCTAGACGTGAACTTGAGGCAGCTAAGGAGTTATCTTCTAAGCTCGGAGGATCTAAGTTTACTTACCAAGTTAAGTGCGGTGAGGGCGGTAAGCTCTATGGTGCGGTAACTACAATGGATATTGCCCAAGTACTAAAGCAAAACGGATATGATATTCCTAAGAAGAATATCGTTATTGATGGCGCTATTAAGAGCGTTGGAACATTTTCAGTAAGGATTAAGCTCCATCCTGAGGTTTCTTGTAAGATTTCATTAGAAGTGGTTTCTTAATTCTTAGAGGTATTTAATGGATCGCCAATTGTCAGATAACCTAATTAATAATAATGCTTTACCTAGCGACGTTGAGAGTGAGAAGGCTTTGCTTTCGCTATGCTTAAAAAACTCTTCGTTGCTTAATGATATCGTCGGAAAAACGCTCTCTAAGGAGGATTTTTTCGATGTAAGGAACATGCTTATTTATGAGGCTATTACTGAAATTTATCTTAATGGTGAAAGTGTTGATCAATTTACTGTTTGTAACAAGCTAACTAGTACTGGAAAGCTAGTTAAGGCTGGTGGAAACAGATATGTTATGAGCCTTCCTGAGGTATTTTCAATTGCTGCGAATGTCAACGAGTATATGGGAATCGTTCGTGAGAAGAGCATCTTGCGTCAATTAGCCAAAGCTTTTGATGAGTTCACGAGATTATCCATTAGCAGTCAATCAAAGGCCAATGACATTGTTGACTTGGCTGTTGGAAGATTATCTAATATGCGTGAAGCGCCTGACGGTATTGGCTTTGAGGCGTTATCGACAATCCTTACGAGAAATCTGAATCAGATTTATGCCGTCACTAGCGGTAAAGAGACTATAGATGCTATTCCTACTGGTTTTAGGGGAATAGACTATATGCTTGGAGGCCTTAGACCAGGAACTCTTAATATTATTGCTGCTAGACCGGGTATGGGAAAGACAGCGCTAGTAATAAATATGGCGACTAATATCGCTCAAAACTATAATAAGAACGTTAATATTTTCTCTTTGGAAATGTCTAAATCTGAAATTGGTAATAGAATTTTTGCTTCTAGAACCTCAACATCAGCTAAAACACTTCAAAGGGCGAAAATTAAGCGAGAAGATGAACTGGAACTTGGAAGGGCATATAAAGTGCTTGCTCCGTTACCGATTTATATAGATGATAATTCAAATGTTAATCCAGTAACGATGCTTGCAAAATGCAAGGAACTAAAGGCTGAAGGAAGATTAGGACTTGTAATTCTTGACTACTTGCAATTGATGACTATGCCTGGAAAGGGCAATAATAGTTCAAGACAACAGGAGATATCCGATATTTCTCGTTCCTTGAAGATAATGGCAAAAGAATTGAACGTGCCTGTTATTGCTCTGTCTCAATTATCCAGAGGTTCGGAGAAGAGAGACGATCACACTCCTATGCTGTCTGATTTACGTGATTCTGGTGCCATTGAGCAAGATGCTGACTCTGTTTTGTTTATTGACCGTAACGATTACTATAGGAAGGGTGAGGAGATGAAGTCTGAGCCTGTTACGGAAGCGAAGATAATTATCGCGAAGAATAGACATGGTGAGACGGGTACCGTTAAGCTTAAGTGGATGGGCGCGAGGACATTGTTTTTCGAAGAGGATAGATATTCTGATCCAGTTGAACCAGCTCAAAGCGAGTCTCAAAATATCGCGAAAGAATCTGCATATACTAGAACTACGAGTGCTGGTGCGGCGGCTTCGGACTACCATTTTGATGTTGATAGAGAGCCTAGCGCGAGCTATGTGGATATAGAGGAACCGCCATTTGACATGAATGAGAGTGATAATGACGAGCCAATCAATGACGAGAATAGCGAATTTTTCGGGGGGGATACTAATACGGATTTCCCGGAGGGAATGATTTGACACATAGTTTTAGTAAGTACTTTATCGAAAAGGCAAGTGAAGAATGTAAAAAGAACGGTCTTCTTGATGTAGATACTTTGATTGTTGGTGTCTCAGGGGGACCAGATTCAATGGCTTTGCTTAGTTTCCTAAGTAAAGTATATCCGCTAGAGAGAATCTTCGTTGTTCATGTTAACCATAATATTCGCCCAATTGATTGTGATAGGGACGAGAAGCTTGTCGTTGATTTTTGTAAGTCAATTAATGTTTCTTGCAAGGTCTTTAGCTTCGACTGTGAGAAGGAAGCTAGGGATCAAGGATGCTCAACTGAATTAGCTGGAAGAAATTATAGATATAGGGTATTTGATGAGTACGCTCGAGAGATTGCAGGCGAGGATTACATTCAAAAGACAAGAATTGCTGTCGCTCATCACAGGGGTGATTTGGCTGAGACGATGATGATGAATCTTTTTCGAGGCTCAGGACTTGATGGCCTTGTCTCATTGTCAAGAGAGACTCCAAGAATTATTCGTCCTTTCCTATTTTTTTCGAAAAAAGAGATTCTAACTTATTTAGAGGAGAATTCCATTGAATTTTCCCAAGATTGCACCAATGATATGGCAATTTGCACTCGTAACGTGTGGCGTAATGAGATTTTCCCGATGATCGATAAGACTAATGGCAAGAACTCGATAGATGCTCTTTATCAAACTTATGAGTTTTTGCAAGAGGACGCTTCGTATCTAAATCAAGTTGCTTTCACTGAGTTTAGTAAACATAAACTCGAGTTAGATGGATTAAAGTTACTGCCTGTCAGTGTTGTTAACGATTTTTCTCCTTCCATATCGAAAAGAATGCTTCGGACGCTTTGGCTTACTTCATTTGGCGATATGATTGATTTGTCTTCCAAGAATATCTACGACATTGTGAGTATTTGTAAGAAGAGTGTCTATAAGCCCACAAGAATATGCCTTCCATTCAATAGAATTGGATTTGTCTTTGATAGCTATGTCGGTTTTTGTGAAGAGATAGAACTTGAAGACTGTGCATGTCTTTTCGCAAGAGGTCAAGGCTTTATTACAGTCTCTTCGAATATGCAAGTTAAGTTAGATTTAACTAAGAGTAATACCATAAAAATACCTAGAAGTGATATCACAATTGAGATACAAATTATTGAGAATGACAAGGGTATAGAGTATAATGATTTATCTTGGATTTTGCCTATATATGAAGGCGATGACGAGATGATACTAAATCTAAGAAATCGTTTTTCTGATGGTCAGTACTCATTTTGTAAGGCCGGTTCTTCATCGAGCAATAAGATTGGTAAATTGTTTATCAATAAGAAGGTTCCCAAGGAAGCTCGAGATAATATCTTGTTTTTCTGTAGTAATGATGAGGTTCTTTGGATGCCAGGATTGGGACATGCGTGTGGTTATGTTGACGATATTTCGCGCGAACGTAATATCGAGGATAGAGCCAAGTACAAGAGAAGAGTTGTTAGAACGATGAAGATATCAATTCTTCATACTGTTGGGAGGTAAATTAGTGCTATTAGATACTTCAGAGGTATTAGTTACATCATCTGAGATTAGGTCTATGGTTGAACGCGTTGGCAAATCACTTAACGCTGATTATGGGGATGAAGAACTTGTAGTAATTGGAGTTCTAACTGGTGCTTATGTATTTGTTGCAGACTTGGTAAGGGAATTAAGAATGCCTGTCGTAGTTGATTTCATTCAAGTCTCAAGTTATGATGGAACGGTTTCTTCAGGACAGTTAACTGTTAAGAAAGATATTAGCGTTTCAATAGAAGGACGCAATGTTTTGATCGTTGAGGATATTATCGATACTGGGTATACTCTGACGAAGCTTAAAGATATGCTTCTGAAGCGCAATCCTAAGTCGTTAAAGATATGTACAGCTTTTAATAAGTATGAAAGGCGCGTACATAACATAGATATCGATTACAAGGGAATTTGTATTCCCAATAAATTTATCGTGGGATACGGACTGGATTATGATGGAGAGTTTCGTAATCTTAGAGATGTGTGTGTAGTCTCACAATACGGAGGTAATTAATGGACAATAAAAACAATGACAACATAAACCAGAGAAGTGGTATGCCTCGTCTGCCACGTTCTGGATACTGGTTTTATGGAGTTATGTTAGTGTTACTGATAGTAGCAACTTTTCTGTTCTTCAATCAGAATGCTAATTCAAATCCGCTAGTACTATCAGATGTATTAGCATATTTGAACGATGAGAGCATAGACGTTCATGAAGTAGAGATTGCGGGTACTACTGTTACTATGAGCTACACGGATGCTCAGGGCAAGGACGGTTCAATCACTCAATCAGTCCCTTATGAATATGTTGACGATTTAGTAGTAGAGTTACAAAAAGCGGAGGCTAAAGGCCAAATCGAGAAGTATAATTATGTTGAACCGGTTGATTGGTCAGCTTATATTTATATTGGTTTTGGAATTTTATCCGTTATTGTAGTAGTCGTTTTAATTCTTAATTTTAGCAAGCAAGCAAAAGATGGAAATAGTGTATTTAGCTTTGGATCAAATCGTGCTAAAAGAACTGATCCGAATAAGGCTAAGGTGAAGTTTTCTGATGTAGCAGGATGTGAAGAGGAGAAGGAGGAGCTAGCTGAGATAGTTGACTTCCTAAAAACTCCAAAGAAGTATCTTGAGTTGGGCGCTAAGATTCCAAAGGGAGCACTATTATTTGGAGCTCCTGGAACTGGTAAGACTCTTCTTGCTAGAGCAGTAGCTGGAGAAGCAGGCGTTCCATTCTTCTATATTTCTGGTTCAGATTTTGTAGAGATGCTTGTAGGTGTTGGTGCTTCTCGTGTTAGAAGTCTTTTCGAAGATGCTAAGAAAGCTGCTCCAAGTGTAATCTTCATTGATGAGATAGATGCTGTTGGTCGAAAAAGAGGTGCTGGTCTTGGCGGTGGAAACGATGAGCGCGAGCAAACGCTGAACCAAATTCTTGTTGAGATGGATGGCTTTGAGGTAGACACTAATGTAATAGTTATGGCTGCTACAAACCGTTCGGATGTATTGGATCCTGCTCTACTAAGACCTGGTAGATTTGATAGAAGTATATATGTTTCTAATCCTGACGCATCTGAGAGAGAGGCAATTCTTAAGATTCATGCTAAGGGTAAGCCACTTGGTAAAGACGTTAATCTTAAGGAATTGGGTCTTGCTACGACGGGATTTACGGGCGCAGACCTGGAGAATCTTCTTAATGAGGCAGCTTTGCTTACAGCAAGACGTAATAAGAAACAGATTGGTCAACTAGAAGTATCTGATGCAATGTTCCGAGTAATGATGGGACCGGAGAAGAAATCAAAGAAGGTTACCGATGGTTCTCGTAAGCTTACTGCATATCACGAGGCAGGACATGCGATTATTGTTCGTGCCATCTCATCTACCGAAAAGGTCGATAGAGTTACGATCATTCCGGCTGGTGGTGCTGGCGGTTATACCGCATATTCTTCTCTTGAGGATTATAGTTTCTATACTAAAGAAATGATTCTCCAATCAGTTAAGGTTGCACTCGCAGGACGCGCTGCCGAGGAATTATTCTTAGGCGATATTAGCACTGGCGCTTCTAATGATTTGCAACGTTGTAATAAGCTTGTAAGAGACATGATTAAGCGTTATGGTTTCTCTGAGAATTATGCTAACCTTGTTTTCGAGGATGATAGTGACGAGGTATTCATTGGATCTACTTATGGCCGAGTCCAAGGTTATTCTGATAAGACAGCTGAAGCTATTGACGATGAAGTTAAAAAGATAATTGCATCTTGTTACGAAGAGGTTAAGGCTATTCTTTTAGAGAAGAAAGCGATAGTCGAGGGCCTTGTTGCAAGGTTGTTCGAAAAGTATAAGGTTGACGGAGCAGAGTTTGAGCAGATTTATCTTTCGAATGGTGATCTAACGAAACTTGATTCTACCATCGAAGTAAAAGACGAAAGCAATAAAGTAGAGGATAGTTCAGCCGAGGATAATTCAGGCGAGGATAATTCAGCTGAGGACAAGAAAGACTTGGGAGATAAAGAAGAATAAGTAAGATTTCTTCTCCCCAAATCTAATAAGTAATCAATTATGGCCATGTGTAAGATCAATTCTCTCACATGGCCATTTCATTGTTACTAATTTGATTCTGTTATATTCGAGTGTAGGATTGAATTCTACTCCTTAGGTTTTTTAGCTTTCATAGCTCGCATAGCGTTAAGAATTGCAATAATCATGACTCCAACGTCGCCGAAAACGGCAATCCACATATTTGCAAAACCTAAAGCTCCAAGTAGAAGAATTAATCCCTTTACGATTAAAGCAAAGCAGATGTTTTGGCGAACAATAGACATTGTTTTTCGCGAGATAGAGATAGCAAGAGGAAGCTTAGTTAGCTTGTCGTCCATAAGAACAATATCGGCGGACTCTATCGCTGCGTCGCTTCCTAGAGCGCCCATAGCTATGCCAACATCAGAACGCATGAGTACAGGAGCATCATTGATTCCGTCGCCAACGAAGGCTACCCCATTGCTCTCACTCATGCAATTCTCAAGATGAGAAACCTTATCTTCTGGTAGCAAATCCGCATGGTACTCATCGACTCCTGCTTCCTTAGCAATAACTGAAGCCGTTCCTTCTTTATCACCAGTTAGCATAACAGTCTTCTTGATTCCAAGAGTCTTCATAGACGAGATTGCTTCGGCGGCTTCTGGCTTCATTGTGTCACTGATGACAATGTGACCGAAGTATGTGCTGTCAGATGCGATATGGATTATTGTGCCGTTTAGGTGGCAATCGTGGCAATCACATTCGGACAACTCCATTATCTTGCTATTACCAACGTAGAATCTTGTACCATCAATAGTTGCAAGAACGCCTTTGCCCGCAATCTCTTTGATTTCACCAATTCTGCTTGAATCAATTATCTCACCATGCGCTTCTATTATGGATTTTGCAACAGGGTGAGAAGAACAACTCTCTGCAAGGGCGCCGATGCTGAGAAGCTCCTTTTCGCTTACTTGCTCGGGATGAATAGCTGTTACAGTAAATGAGCCTTTAGTGATTGTTCCTGTTTTGTCCATAACGACAGTATCTATTTTGGAGAGAAGCTCAAGATAATTCGAACCCTTGATTAGAATTCCTTGTCTTGAAGCACCTCCTATGCCTCCGAAAAAGCTAAGTGGAACTGAAATTACTAGTGCACATGGGCAAGAGACTACAAGAAAAACCAGAGCACGATTTATCCACTCACTCCATGAAAGCCCAATAAAAAGGGGAGGTACAATCGCAAGAAGAATTGCAGCTACGACTACGCAAGGCGTATATACTCTTGCAAATCTGGTGATGAAATTCTCTGCCTTTGCTTTCTTGCTGGAAGCATTCTCGACAAGCTCTAAGATTCTGGAAACTGTGCTCTGTCCGTATTCTTTGGATACTTTAACTTGAATCACTCCTGAAAGATTAATTGATCCGCTTATTACGTTGTCGCCCTCTTGCATATCAACTGGAAGGCTTTCGCCAGTTAGGGAAGAGGTGTTGACCGATGTTGATCCTTGAATAATCTTTCCATCTAATGGAATTCTTTGTCCAGGCTTAACTATAATTGTTTGATTGATCTTAACTTCGTCTGGCTCGACTATTTCTTCCTTACCATCTTGAAGGAGAATCGCAAATTCAGGACGAATGTCCATAAGTTTGGCGATGGATTTACGACTTTTTCCTATCGCCATGCTCTCGAAAAGGTCGCCTACCTGATAGAAAAGCATGACAGCCGCGCCCTCAGCGTATTCGCCTGTAGCAAACGCTCCAATGGTAGCAATGCTCATAAGAAATTTTTCGTCGAGAAGCTGACCGTGAATAATCCCTTTAATAGCATTCAATAATACGTCATATCCGATTATCAAATAAGGAATGGCAAATGTTACAAGCCTAATCCATCCAATTGTTGGAACAAAGTAAGCTATAGCTGTAAGGATAACTGACACTATAATTCGAATCAGCTTGCGCTTTTGTTTTTTGGTCATGTAAATACCTTCAATCTTAAAGAATTAAACTTGAATTTTGCAATCAGGTTCTATCTTCTTAGTTATTTTAATCGCCTGATTTACTATAGATTCGAACTTGTCGTCGTCAGCTTCTAGCGTCATCTTTTGTGCTAGAAAATTTACGTGGCATGCATTGACGCCGTCTATTTTACTAATTGCATCCTCAATCTTCGAAGCGCAATGAGCGCAATCTAAATCCTCCATCATGTAACTCTTCTTCATAGTTTTACTTCCTTTCCTCTAGTAAATGTTCAAATCCAGAAATGATAATCTTGCAAACGTGATCGTCCGCTAAAAAATAATAAACCGTCTTTCCTTCTCGCCTGAATCCAACAAGATTTGCATCCTTCAATACCTTAAGCTGGTGAGAAATAGCAGATTGTGTCATTCCCATAAGCTCGGCTATTGCGCATACACACATCTCTGACTCGAATAAAGAGAAAAGTATCTTCGTTCGAGTAGTATCGCCAAAAAGCTTGAATAGGCTCGACAAATCAGTCAACACTTCATCTGTAGGCAGGTCATATCTAACTCTTTTTAGTATCCCTTCGTGGTCATGTTTCACACTTGCACCTCCATTCATATGAATATCTGTTCATATGATAGACCATTCATATGTTCTCGTCAATATCGATAATCACACTATTGAGATTGCCTAGCATTTCGCGCAAAACGATAGTTTGTATAGTATAATATGAGACGCGAAAAAGTTATTAAGAGGCGACAATGAATAAAGGTATTGATTCCCTTCGATCCAACTCGAAGATTTATTTTATTGGTATTGGTGGAATTTCTATGAGCGGACTTGCGCGCTTAGCGCAAGGCTATGGCTTTGTAGTTGCAGGTTCTGATATGCATATTAGCGAGAGAACAAAAGAACTTGAAAGCAAAGGCATTAAAGTCTACGGTCAGCAAGCTGCATCGAATATTCTGGATTTTAAGCCGGATTATATTGTTAAGACCGCAGCTATTCTTCCACATAATAGTGAAGTAATTGAAGCTATTGCTCAAGGAATTCAAATTTTTGATAGAGCGGAATTTCTTGGACTCCTAACAGAAAGCTACGAGCGAGTTATAAATATCTCTGGTACTCATGGAAAAACAACAGTTACTGCCATGACTTCAATGATGTTAATTGATAGTGACAAAGATCCTACAGTTCATCTTGGTGCGGAACTTGACTATTTCAAAGGAACAATAAGATTTGGTCATAACCGTAATCTTCTTATATCAGAAGCGTGCGAGTTCAATAGATCATTCCTTCATTTCTCGTCTACTACGGCTGCGATTACTAACATAGATCACGACCACG
This sequence comes from Clostridiaceae bacterium, assembly GCA_012728275.1. Classification (GTDB taxonomy): domain Bacteria; phylum Bacillota; class Clostridia; order Saccharofermentanales; family Saccharofermentanaceae; genus Saccharofermentans. Next base: position 15,676 of record JAAYFK010000067.1, read on the forward strand.
TTGATTGTTATCCCAAGCTATCTGATGTAGTGGAGGTTTTCGCGAAATTCCTTGATAATGTAAGTGACAACGGATATGTTGTAGTTAATGGTGCTTGCCAGAATACGGCAAATGCACTTGAAATAGCTAAGGTGGCTCGAGAAATACTGGGGCGCCCAATGCCTAACATAATTACTTGCAACCGTGAAGAGGGCGGCACTTTCTGCGCGAAAAATATTGGATTTGTCGATGGCAAACCATCTTACGATATTTATTATATGGATGAATTAATCGGTCATGTGAACCTTAGAATTCCTGGCCTTCATAATGTAGATAATTCGCTTATTGCTACTGCGTGCGCATTTCTAAATGGTGCAAGTCCTGAGGCTATAGTTAAAGCGCTTAATGAATTTAATGGTGCAGATGGCAGATTTACGATTAAGGGTAAATATAGGGATTGCTTAGTAGTAGCAGATTATGCGCACCATCCGGCTGCGGCAAGAGCTACCATTGAGGCAGCAAGTCATATTCCTCATAGAGAGATTATTGTTGTGTTCCAGCCATTGACATTTAACAGGACGAAGATGCTTTTCGAGGACTATGTGACCTCTCTTTTGCCGTGTAAGAAGGTTCTTTTTGCAGAGATATTCTCAGATAGAGAGGTTAATACTCATGAGATTTCAAGTAAGGATATCTCGGATGAGATAAATAATCGTGGTGGCGACGCAGAGTTCTTTGAGAGCAAGGCGGATTTGCATAAGAGATTGGATGAGATAATTCAACCAAACGACATTATCTTAATCCTAGGACCTGAAGATATAAGAGAATTTGGCGATTGTTTATGCCCGAAAGGTTAACAATGAGAAGCAAAAATAAACCAATAACAATAATCGGTTTTGTACTAATGCTTTCCATGCTTCTTGTAATGGGTGGTCTTTGCCTTGCCGCAAATATTGGACAAGATGATAGTAATCCAGTAGTCGTGTTCTATGGAGTGGAAGGAATACCTGAGACATCACTTACTAACTCCTTGCATGCTGCTGGCTTCGATTATTGTGTTCAAGAGGCATATTATTCGAAAGATGGATATACCTTCGAGCTTGATAGCGATCTTGAGGATAGAGACCTTATTGTCGTAGGAAGTGGAGATTGCGCTGTTTACACAATTGGATTTTTTGAAAATCACTATTCAAATGTAAAGGGTTATGTTCTTTTGGATCCTGTATCGCAGGGAGCTTTGTCCTTAGAAGGACTGTCCAATACTTTTCCTGATAGCCAAGTTGCTATTTTTGCTGGAAGAGATAATGCTAAGGATATCTCTGAAATGTCTGATGCAAGAGTTATTTTCGAGCGACTTTCAGGTGTTGATTCGTTCTATGGTGCAGGGTTTAGAGTGGGAGCATTATTTCCATCGCTTTGCTTCTCAAATGCCAGTCAAGACAGGTATTTATCGCTTTCTTCATTTGATAGTAAGAACGGAAGTATGGTTTCATCTCCAATATTTCAAAGCGAGTTTGCATCTTTTTTGACGTCTACCTTTGACGATATTTGTACTCCGTCAGGTGGTGCTGGAAGAATAGCTATTTGGTACGCTCTTAGTGCCATCGCTCCTTTGTTCGCCATAACTGGAATGTGCATGTTCATTTCCTTATTTCCTACAAATAAAACCGGTATGCGAGACGATAGTGAAGGTCGAAACGAGAGAATGGTATTCAGAGTTCTATCGATTATCACGCTTGTGATAATTATTGGTACAGTAGTTTTCTCGATAAGTGAGTATTTAAGACGGAGTGTTTTACTTATTCTGATATTTATTCCTGTTGTGTATCTAGTAATTATGTCTGTATCTTCCTTGAAATTGTTCTTTGATAACAGAATCAAATTTGTTACTAATCATGGTGATATTGTTCGTAATGCGATTATTGTTTCTAGTGAATTAGTGTTTGCGATATTATGTTGTATTCTATATTTTGGATTATTTAGTATTGATATTGAGATTAGTAGCATTATTCTTTCACTGATTATCGCGGTTATTGATTTTGGATGTGTTGCTTTGCTGTCTTATGTCGATAAGAAATCAAGATTTGCTGGGAATAGCGGTAGCTCATACTTTGGCAATAAGGTTATGCCAGCCTTGATCTTGATTCCTTCAGTCTTTGTATTGATGTTTGGAATAATTTGTTCGATGGATACAGTTATTTTTGCGGGTCTTTCTGGCGTTCTTATCGCAATAGCGCCTTTACTACTAACCCTCCCAGTTAGACGACATACAGATTCTTCTGTATTGGTGGGTTTAGTTCATGCGATTACTTATTTCTTACTATTTATTTGTCTTCTATGATTCTAATTTGGTGAATGAAAGGTTAATGGTGTTTTTATGGCAGTAACTATAAAAGACGTTGCAAAGAAAGCTGGTGTTTCAATATCAACAGTGTCCAAGTGCATCAATGGTGGCAATGTTCTAGAGCCAAAGCGTACTGAGATTTTGAAAGCTATTGAAGAACTTAATTTCCGAGTAAACCCTTTAGCTCGTGGCATGAAGACAAAGAAAACAAGCACAGTTGGAGTGCTTATTCCAAATATTTCTGATTACTTCGGGAGAACAATCTTAAGTTATGCAAGCAGATATCTCTACGGTGCAAACTATAGCACGGTATTTTGTGATTACGTAATTTTTGACGATAGTAAGACGAATGTCTCGGAGAAAATCAAGTTTTTGCTTAAGTATAGTGTTGATGGAGTTATTGTTCAGCCTGTAGATATAAGACCTGAGGAGCTTGATCTTTTTCGAAAAGAGAACGTTCCTGTTGTCTTCGTCGACCTTAAAGATGATAGCCATTTTTACGACTCAGTTACGCTTAATAATGAGAAGGCAGTCTATGATGTTATATCAAAATTAACGGCGGTTGGTCACAAGAGGATTGCTTTTGTATCTGGCAGACCAGGCATTTCTACTACTGACGAGCGTGTGACTGGCTATATGCGCGCGCTTCGAGATGCGGGACTTCCAGTTATTCCCGAATACGTATTCCGTAAAACAATCGATTCTGATTCAGGATATGAAGCGATGGAGCACTTTATGAGTTTGAAGGAGAAACCATCGGCGGTATTTATTGGCGGTCACGATTTGGTTACAGGAGCGCTATCATATTGTTCAGAACATAAGGTATCCATTCCGGATGATATCTCTTTTGTTGGCTTTGAGAATGAAGAAGCTTCAAAGATATATAGACCAACGCTTTCATATGCGACTCAGCCTATGAAGAAGATGGCTGAGGGTGCTTGCCAAATGCTTATAGATAGGATTAATGGTTCATATGTCGGCGCCGCAAGATGTAGCGTTATGAACGCCGATTTTGTTGAAGGTCTATCTGTCAAAAATATGAATTGACACTCCTTAACCTTGATGATAATATATCCGGGTGACCGCATGCGCCGGGCTACTAAATCTGTGCTTTTTTACAAGTATTAGATGCCTTGAGTTAAGCAGCGAGACTGGAAGAACAGGAGGACACAATATGAATTACGCAATTATCAAGACAGGCGGCAAGCAGTATAAGGTTTCTATCGGCGACGAGATTTTCGCTGAGAAGCTTGAGGGCGATGCTGGTACAACAATTACTTTTGATGATGTTTTGGCAGTAGCAGATGATTCCGGCATCAAGGCTGGAGACGCATGCAAGGCTACAGTAACAGCTGAGGTTGTTAGTCAGGGCAAGAACAAGAAGATTGTTGTTTTGAAGTACAAGGCTAAGAAGGGTTATCGTCGTAAGAACGGACACAGACAGCCTTATACACGTGTTCGTATCACAGCTATCAACGTTTAAGATGGACCTTGATATATGATTACTGTCATAATTGATAAGGATGAGAATAAACGAATAAATGCCATATATATGAATGGACATTCGGGTTTCTCAACTAGTGGAACAGATATTGTTTGTGCAGGGGCTTCTACATTGTTTTATACATTAGCGAATTCTCTTGAAGATATTTGCATGTATGATACGAACAGAACATCTTCGATAATTGAAGATGATGGAGAAGGAAATGTAAGAGCAAGCATCGTATTACCACAGGATAGTGATAATAGTAATGCCGATAGAGCGCAGGTTCTTATGAGAATGGCTCATATTGGTTTTATCACATTAGCTTCATCGGCTAATACAGACGGTAACAGATATATCGAAGTTATAGAAGGAAAATAACCTGACTTTAGGAGGTGTAAGAAATGCTTCAGATGAATTTACAGCTCTTTGCTCATAAGAAGGGAATGGGTTCGACTAAGAATGGTCGTGACTCAGAATCTAAGAGACTTGGAGCTAAGAAGGGCGATGGACAGATTGTAATTGCTGGTAACATTCTTGTTAGACAGCGTGGAACTAAGATCCATCCTGGTACAAATGTAGGAATCGGATCCGATGATACTCTATATTCACGCGTTGACGGTCGTGTTAAGTACGAGCGTCTAGGTAAGGACAAGAAGCAGGTAAGTGTTTATCCTGCAGAGTAATTGACCTTATATGTATTAGATGTATTGCAGCCTGCCGGTTAGCCGACAGGTTGTTTTTTTCGAAAAAGGAGATAGACGATGTTTATCGATCATGCAAAGATTTATGTTAAGGCTGGTAACGGCGGAAACGGTGCACTTTCTTTTCGAACAGAGAAGTATGTGCCAGACGGTGGACCTGACGGCGGAGATGGTGGAGACGGCGGAAATGTCGTTTTCGTCGCTGCTTCTAAGTTAACGACTCTACAAAGCTTTAGATTCAAGCACAAATTCGTTGCGGATGATGGTGCAAAGGGCATGGGCCGCAAGATGTATGGCAGAGGCGGAGCCGACTTAAGAATTGCTGTGCCAGTAGGGACAATCATTCGTGATGCTTCGACTAATAAGATTCTCGTTGACTTTTCTCAAGATGGACAAGAGTATATCGCGGTTAAAGGCGGCAAAGGCGGAGCTGGTAATATGCACTATGCTAATAGTGTTAGACAGGCACCAAATTTTGCTCGTGCGGGTGTTCCTGGCGAGGAGAAAGAACTTCTTATTGAACTTAAGCTAATTGCTGATGTTGGTCTTGTAGGCTTTCCAAATGCTGGTAAATCAACGTTGCTTTCCGTTATGACTAGTGCGAAGCCAAAGATAGCAGATTATCCTTTTACTACATTGGAACCCGTTCTAGGTGTTGTAAACAACTTTGATACATCTTTTGTTATTGCGGATATACCAGGAATTATTGAGGACGCGCATGAAGGCGCTGGTCTTGGACATGATTTTCTAAGACACATAGAGAGAACGAGACTACTAATTCATGTTGTAGATGTTTCGGCCAAGGATGGAAGAGACCCATTGTCTGATTTCAACAATATTAATAATGAGCTCTTGCAGTTTAATCCAGAGCTTGCAAAAAGGCCTCAAGTGGTTGCTGTTAACAAATGTGATGCGGTAAGCGACGAGGAAGTAGAAAGCTTTGTAAATGAAATTAAGAAGCTTGGTTATGAAGATATCTTTGTAATTAGTGCTGCAAGTCGAGTAGGCATTGAGCCTTTGCTTAATAAGGTAACTGAGTTAGTCTCGAAGCTTCCTACAACGGTTCTCTTTGATGATATTGAGGAGGAGAAGTTGTTCAAATATGTGCCTAAGGATCAATATACTATTGAAAAACACGATGATGTGTTTGAAGTTTCTGGTTCTTGGGTAAAGGTTGTAATGGAGTCTACAAACTTCGAAGACCCTGATTCAATATCATACTTCCAAAGATCACTAGTAAATTCAGGTGTCATTGAAGCCTTGAAGAAAGCTGGAATCAAGGAAGGAGACACTGTAAAAATAGCTGATTGGGAGTTCGATTTTATTGAATAAAGCAAAATAAAAGCAAACTATTGAAGTATTATTGCTATTCTGTTAACGTTTACATTTCGTTAACAAATTGTCATAATTACTCCTTATCATATAGGTATACTTAAATTGTAAGGATAAGTTCGATAAGAAGTTTCCTGTTTGGTTTTATAGTTTGTATCTGCCTCGTTAATACGAGGCATTTTTTTGTCCTTAAAATTTTGCATAAACAAATCCGGTACTTTTCGAAATTCGAAAAGCGCCGGATCTGCCTTTGAAAAACAAGGTAGAAGATTGGCAATAAATAAAAACAAGGGACTTCAAATAATAATCTTAAACCTTATTCCAACATCATTTTACTACAAAACTTTACTCTGCACCCTCATTTGAAAGAGAATTTATGAATTGTTTGTAGATTCTCTCGGAATCCTGCTTCCACATTCTTCGTATTGATTCAGTTCTTTCCTTGCTGTTCACTTCAATAGAACAATCGAAAATAACATTTCCATCTATTTGCTTCGTTAGGTTAACCATGTACTTGCCGTTAGCAAGCATAGAAATCTTGACTAGTGATTGCTTCTTATTCTCTAGATCCTTCTTTACCTTATCTGCGGATTTGTTAAGACGTAGAAGGATGGTGTTATTTATAGTGTTCACAACATCATTAAGGATTGCTTCACCGCCAGGAGTAATGGAAACGCTTTCTTCCTGATCCTCAATATTTTTATCCATTAAATTTCCAGAAATCAATTCATTGTAAGCTTGACTAAAAGTGAAGAAATCCATTGTCAGCATAGAAAGGCATTCGTCGGTTAACTGATGATAACCAACATTTGGCACCTTGGATACTAAGTAAAGAATTTGTATTTTTGCAGTTGCAATAGAAATATTCTCCATTTGACCTCCAAAAAATGAAACTTATCACATAGATTATATACGAAAACAAAAAAACGGTGTTATACTCTCAATATGTTTTTTTAATTAAGAAATGAGTATAAGGAGTTCACTATGATTTCACTTGATGATTCTAATGTTCTATCGTTTGTAGGTGGAAAAGATGCTATCTTGAGAATGGAACCTCAAGTTAGACTATCTCACGACATGCTGCACAAGAAGAATGGTCCTGGAAATGATTTTCTTGGTTGGCTAGATCTTCCTTCTGCATATGACAAGGACGAGTTTGCTAGAATTCGTAAGGCAGCAGCTAAGATTAGAAGAGATTCTGATGTACTTATCGTAATCGGAATCGGTGGTTCTTATCTTGGAGCAAGAGCAGCAATTGAGCTATTAAGCCACTCGTTCTCTTCTTCCGCTTCTAAGAAGGTTAGAAAGAGTCCTTTGATTCTATTTTGTGGTAATTCTATTAGTGCTACGTATCTAGCAGATATGATGGATGTTATTGATGGTAAGGATATTTCTCTTAATATCATTTCTAAGTCAGGTACTACTACTGAGCCTGCAATTGCATTCAGAATCTTGCGTGCATATATGGAGAAAAAGTATGGTAAGGATGGCGCTAAGTCCAGAATCTACGCCACAACGGACAAGGCACGTGGAGCATTAAAGGGATTAGCAGATGAAGAAGGTTATGAGACATATGTAGTACCTGATGATGTTGGCGGACGTTTCTCCGTACTATCTGCAGTTGGTTTACTACCTATCGCTGTAGCAGGAATTGATATCAAAGAGGTTATGCGTGGCGCACGTGATGCTTCTAAGGCTTTCAAGAAGACTAGCCTTGAAGAGAATCCTTGTTATCGTTATGCTGCTGTTCGTAATTGTCTTTATAGAAGCGGTTATTCAACAGAGATTATGGTTAATTATGAACCATCTTTCCATTTTATGACTGAGTGGTGGAAACAACTTTATGGTGAGTCAGAGGGTAAAGACGGCAGGGGAATATTCCCAGCTGGCGTTGATAATACAACAGATCTTCACTCTATGGGACAATACATTCAGCAGGGTAGAAGAATTATGTTCGAGACAGTTGTTCAAATTGACAATGCTCGTAGATCCTTCGAGATTCCTAATGATCCTGATGACCTAGATGGATTGAACTTCTTATCCGGAATGGATATGAACGAGGTTAATAAGAAGGCTATGCAAGGCACTATTCTTGCTCATGTTGATGGTGGAGTTCCTAACATGGTAGTACATGTACCTGAGCTAACGCCATATTGGTTTGGCCAATTGGTTTTCTTTTTCGAGAAGGCATGTGGAATATCTGGATATCTTCTTTCTGTAAATCCTTTCAACCAGCCAGGCGTTGAAGATTATAAGAAGAATATGTTCGCTCTTCTTGGAAAGCCAGGTTATGAGACTCAGAAGGCTGAATTAGAGGCTAGATTAGATAAGTAATCTCAAAGATGCTTATAACCGTGTAATCTTGGGATTGCACGGTTTTCTTATGCTTCTAAATTGGGGTAGTTTTTCTGGGCGAAAATGGTGTAAAATAATAAAACTTGGATATACCAAGCAACAAGGAGTTCACTGAATGCAGAATGAGCAAAAGGATTTTTCATTAAGTCTTGTCAGAATATTTGATAATGTCTTATTGACTGAAGAGGAAGCGCTATCTAAGGGCTATTTTTCTGACCTTTCTATTGCCGAATTGCATACGCTTGACGCCATTGGCCCATATGAAGCTCGTACTATGACAGAAACAGCTAATGATTTGGGTATTACAACAGGTACTTTGACGGTAGCTATTGATCGTCTTCTTAAGAAGGGATATGTTACCCGCGACAGAGATACGGTCGATAGACGAATTGTGAGGATATCGCTTACTAAGAACGGTAAGCTTGCTTGCCGAATTCACCAGAAGTTCCATAGTGTTTTGGCTCAAAGGATTCTTGACCCATATACTCCTGAAGAGAGAGCGATGCTAATTAAGATGACTAATGAGATAGATGAATTTGTTAAATCCCAGCTTCTTCGCTATAGTGATAAGAAGCAAATTAGAAAGACAGCGCACGAAGTGGCGAATGATAATCGAAGGAGAATAGAATAATGGAAGACACCGGCGACCCCCGAGAACGTAATGAAAGCAAGATTGATATGACATCTGAAGAGGTTCTCGACTCTAAGGACAGGATACTTGATGATTTGGTTAAGATGCTTACGGGCATTCTTGATATATCACCTACAGATGTTAGAGCTGATATGGCTATAGAAGCTGACTTGGCATTAGATTCTCTCCAGCTATATGAATTGGTTTTGGATCTTGAGGAAGCATATGATATCCGGATTCCTGATACTATGCTTGAGACGGTTAAAACTGTAGGCGATGTAGTGGATATGGTATATTTAATTTCGATTAGTAACGACTAGAAAGCAATAATTAAGAAGGCGAGTGCAAGCTAGATGAGATATTTGTTTATCATCAATAGCAAAAGTCAAACATCGACGATTAAGGAATTGGAGGATGCAATTTCTGAACTTGATGACGACTTAAGAGTACGAATAGAGTTCAGATACACTGAGTATCCTGGGCATGCTCGCGATATTGCAGTCGAAGCTAGCGATGCGAATGGAGCTGGTATTACGATCGTTTCTTGTGGTGGTGATGGAACCTTTCACGAGATAGCGAATGCTTTGGCTTTTAGAAGTACTCCAATAATTTGTATTCCGATGGGAACTGGCAATGACTTCGCTCGTATTATTTTCCCACAAGAGTCGATGAAGAAGCCCTTCTCGCAAATTCGTAATCTTGATTCTGTTAAAGTGGTACCAATTGACTTAGTTCGACTAGATAGCTACGACATGCTTGGAAGTCACATCCCAATTTGGTCATGCTATTTTAACAATATCGCTTCAATAGGACTTGATACGCAGGTGCAATATCTAGCTAAGACTTTTATTAAGGGTAAGGATACTAAGTTCAATAGAAAGACGGCATACGTAAGAGCTGCATTAAAGTCAATCTTTGGAAATCGCGATAGTAAGTTTACATATTCGCTCGAGCTTGAGAATGGTGAGACTTATACTAGCAACAGCGATACTCATACCTTGATTAGCCTTTGTAATGGAAGATACTATGGAGATGGTTTTTGTCCTGCTCCAAAGGCGAAGATTTCTGATGGAATATTGGATGTTTGCGTAGTGGAGAGTGTATCGTTTTTTAGATCATTTCCATTACTTTTGCATTATCGAAAAGGAACTCATGCCGGTAAGCAGGGAATTAGTACCTATCGTGTAACTAGTGGGATAGTAACTTGCCAAGATAGCTCCTTCCAGCTACTTGGAAACTACGATGGCGAAGATTTCTTTGGAGATAGGATTAGGTTTGAAGTATTTTCAAATGCCTTGAATTTGGGCATTTTTCCTGGCGTTGAAATTGAGTGAGCATAAACGTACTGTTTATCTTTTCGAGATTAAGTATTAGTTAATTTTGCGGCCTCGTCTGGATTGCGGTACTTATCTTGCATCTCATTCATCCACTTTGATAATGCTTCGGTTAGAGTATGTGCATCGTTACCATAATCTTCGCCAAGTAAAGGCTTACCAACAAAGATTCTAATCTTCTTTCTCTTAAGGAAACCCTTGTAAGGATGTGGGTACTTAGAGGAACGAGGCCAAACCTCATATGCTCCAGAAATATATACAGGTACAAGCGGTTTCTTTGACTTGACCGCTAGATATGCGGCGCCATCCTTGAACTCTCCTAGCAATCCATCAGAAGTTCGTGTTCCTTCAGGGAAAACGAAGCAGATATTGCCTTGCTCGACCTCTTTTTTTGCCTTGATTAGGCCTCTTACCGGATTGCCAAAACGATCAACAGCAATTCCACGTCCAACGCGCATAATTAGACGGCCAAGCCAACCATAATTTGTCTCTAAATCACTTGCTGCAAGACAGCACATATATTTAAAATGTCCGCGCGGAAGATACTTAACAATAAGAACACCATCAGCGAAACATTGATGATTTGAAGCAACTACATAAGGATTATCGATTGGGAAATTCTCGCGCCCAATGACCTTCATGTCAGTGGTTATAGCAGTCAGAAGTAAGAAAACATTCTTGGCGATTACGCCCCAAACGCCTCTCTTAGTAGGGTATTTATGCTCAAGAGACTGATTATTGTCATTAATAATGGATTTATTATCGGTTTTCTTATCGTTAGTAGCCGTAGTAGTATTATCGTTTTGCATTTGATTCTCCCAAACTTTTATCACTTACATAATATAAATAAAATGGAATATTTCAACAACTATTTTGCAATTATGCGAAAAAACACAGATTTTGATCAAATCCATTCAATATCAGCATGTATTTGATAAACTTTGAACATCAAAGTAATATAGTTTTATGAGTTTACTTGTTGCTAAGATAATGATAATATTGCAAAGAATATGAGTATCACTGGAGGGTAGTCAATGTATTCGGTAACTGGTTCCCCTATATTTAAGGCTGAGCGATACAGTGACATACGTTCGCTGGTTAGCGATGCAGCTACTAAGCATGCTGCTTTAGATGCGTTTATTTTTAGAAGAAAGCCAAATCTTTCGGAAGAGCATAGAAGTTTTGCTCAATTTGGTGATGATGTTAAGTTTCTTGGAACTTATATTGCTAATAGCGATTATGTTGGAAGCAATTTAGCTGTTGTTGGTGAGAATTCATATGAATGGCTTGTTTGTTATGCGGCAGTTTTAGGTAGTAGTTGTGTTGGGGTTCCTTTAGATAGAGCTCTTCCTGAAGGTGAGCTGGTTGCTCTTCTTGAAAGAAGCGCATCAAAGATTCTTTTCTATCATCCTAAGCATCACGAGATGATTATGTCGATAGCTAATAAGGCTGAATCCAAGGAATACAACATTGCTGTTGAGCATTATGTGTGTATGACAAAGGAATGGATTACTGATAGTGCTACTTTCCCCGATGATGATAATAGATTCGTTGATTTGTATGATTTGATAAAGAAGGGTAAGGATCTTTTTGAGCAGGGTAACACCAAGTATTTTGATATTGAAATTAATCCGGATGACGTCAAGATTATTCTGTTTACGTCTGGTACTACTTCTATGAGTAAGGGAGTTTTGCTTACACATAAGAATATCTGCTCGAATGTGTATTCGATTACTTCTACTTTATATACTCAACCTGGAGAAAGATGCTTCTCAATTTTGCCTTTGCATCATACTTTTGAGAATACTTGCGATTTTTATCTGCTATCTCAAGGTGTATGTATTTGCCAATCAGATGGTTTGCGATATATAGTTAAGAATTTTAATGAGTGGCATTGCGACGTTTGTGTTTCGGTACCTCTTCTTTTCGAGAATATTTATGACAAGCTACAGGATGGAATTGCTGCATCCGGAAAGCAAAAGCTAATTGATGTGATGGTTCCAGTGACAAAGTTCTTGCGTAAGTGTGGACTAGATTTAAGAAGAGCTGTGTTTTCGGATATTCTTAAGAAACTTGGTGGCAACTTAAGAATGGTTGTTATTGGTGGTGCCGGAATTGATAAGAAGTATATTGAGACTTTCAACAACTTTGGTATTGATTTTTTTATGGGATATGGACTTACAGAAACAAGTCCAGTAATTAGTGTTACTTCATCAGAGTGCAATGTTTATGGAAGTGTTGGACGTCCAATGGAAGGAATTACTGTTGCTATCAATAATGAGAGCAATAAGTATGGAGCGATTGGAGAGATTCTGACTAAGTCGAAGTGTGTAATGAAGGGCTACTATAAGAATGAGGAAGCAACGAAAGAAGCGATTGATGTTGATGGTTGGTTCCACACAGGAGATATGGGGTTCATTGATAAGAAGGGCTGTATTCACGTAACTGGACGAGTTAAGTCGATGATAGTTCTAACTAACGGCAAGAAGGCTTTTCCTGAAGAGATTGAGTCTATGATTGCGGATGTTAAGGGCGTATCTGAGGTATTTGTTTGGGGTGATAGCAACGAGCGCGGAGTTGTTGATATTTGTGCGAAGATTCTTATTGATCGTAAAGCTATCGGTAAGGAGATTGCATCCAAGGGAATACCTTCAGATAATGAAGTGTCTGTATATCTATCGGATAAACTAAGAGAAATTAACCACAAGATGCCTTCTTACAAGATTGTTCGTAATTTCGTATTTTCTGAGGAAGAAATGATTAAAACAACGACATTGAAGATTAAGCGTCAAAAGGAGCAAGAACGAATTGAGGGAATACTAGCACAGTATTCCAAGTCAATGAAAGATCTCAATGCTACTAATATTGATGCAATTCATATTACAAGCGAGACTTGATTATCAATTTAGCGGTATAATTTCAAGTGAAGTAAATTGATGTTTATTGCTTGAGGTTAATAATGCTTTTAGTCACACCATTACATGATGTTTTATGTCACACGTCTGAGATTGTATCGGATAGAATTGCTAAGCTCGAAGGAGAAGAGAGCTTTTCCTCCGTTATTTTTGTTGTGCCAGAAGCTAGTAAAGCTTCGATTGAAAGAATAGTAAATGAGACAAGCATTATTAGGGCCAAGAATAGTGACGATGGAATTAAGGGGAATTTGAAGATTGGCGCTTGCCTGCCTAATGTTGACGTATTAAGTTTTATGCGTTTGGCAGTTAGGATTAACGAACTATGCGGCAATATCTCTAAGGAAAGCAGTGACGAGACCTTACTTAGAAGCGCGATTTATTCGATTCTAGTCAAGCATTCTGAGGAGTTTAAAACCTTTGGGAAGCTAGTTGGCAGATTCGAATATATTGACCTTCTGATTAGTTTACTTGGTGATTTTTCAAGATATGGAATTGACTCAGATATGCTCATGCAAGCGCTAGAGAATACGGACATAACTAAGGATGTCGTTTACTTTGAGAAGGTGCATGACTTGCAATTGCTTTTCGATTATCTTGAGAAGCTTAATTATGAATATAATCTAACTTTAACCTCGGGACCAATGGATAAGGCTTGCGAGTATTTGAAACTTGCAAGAACCAGTAGTGAATATGGGAGACTAAAGTCTTTTTTAAAGAATGCGAGCTTTGTTGTTTTAGGTTTTGGTGCGACTAGATATCTAACACCTAAGGAAATTGAGTTTATTGGACTTCTGAACGAATTTGCAGCACAGATTGAATTGTTCCCGCTGTCTTCTAATAGAAGTGAGGATGAAGACAAGACGATATATACCTTTGGTAATGAGATCATCTCTAAATTGAAGAAGGATGTTCGCGGAGTAGTAATTCAAAATGACTCTAGTGATACTAGTAAGTCGTCAAATCATGTTGAATCAATATGTCTTGAGGCGATTGAGAAGTACTCGAGATCTTTGGATGTACTATCTACTATTAGCCTGGAGAACGAGACTTCAAGAGTAAGCGGTATTATTTCGATTAACATAGACTCCTTGGAGGATAGGCTCTCGTATATTGGTAATGAGATAGTCAAACTCACGCGTAAGGCTGGGTACAGATATAAGGACATCCGTATTTTGTGTGGCAACCAAGAAATTATGGCTAGACTTCAAAGTGTGCTAGATATGTATGGTCTGGATATGTTTGTCGATCGAAAAATGATACTTAATAACACTCCCATTCTTCGTTATGCTTCGATACTATTGAAGCTTCCTACTGAGAAATTTAGTCTTGATATTATGCTTAAGGCAATGAAGACAGGCGTTTTGCCAATATTGCCTTCGGAGGTCGATAAGTTTGAGAACTATTGCATTAAGAATAACATGCAATGGGAGACGCGAATTTTTGATGAGGATAAGTATAGAAATGACGACAAGTCGGAAGAGAATTCGACGGGCGCCATGTTGTGGCAAAGAGTTGTTCTTCGCGTACTAGTACCACTAAGACTTGTGGCAATGCAAATAACTAATGCCAAAACGATTATGGAGAAGGCAGAGCTTCTTTCAAAGCATTTGTCTTCTAGGAAAGAAAATATTGAATTACTCCGTGACGAACTCTTATCAAGAGGAGAGAGTGAAGATGCGTCAGCACTTGTTCGTGGATATGATTCTCTTATGCGATTACTAGTCTCATTTACTGATGAATTTAGCAATATTGAGATAAGCCAAGAGCAATTCGAGGCACTCATAAGAATAAACATGCGCAACAAGACTTCAGGTTCGATTCCGCTTATGGTTGACTCTATTGAGATAGTAAGTCTTCCACAAAGTTATATAACGAATTGCAAGGTACTCTTTGTAGTTGGAGCTGATTCATCAAATTTTCCATTTGAGAGTGTTAGTGATGGAATTATGTCTTCCAAGGAGCTTAACCAACTGGCAAATGCTATGCAAATTGACCTACCAGACAAGGTGACTACGAAGCGAAAAGGTAGTTTTGTTGAATCTTGCCTTGCAATAGGTGCAGTAACCGAAAAGGTATATTTTGTCCACGAGAAGGAGAAACCAAAGGATATCTTGCACGAGTGTTTATTACCTTATGCTGGCCAAATAGAACAGGATTGCTTCACTGCTCCAAACTTCTCTATGCAAGTCGAGAGAAGATATAACTATGAAACGACACGATTTGAGGATAATACTATGACTGAGCTTCTCAAGTCAGGTGTTCGCATGAGTGTCTCTGGAATAGAGTCTTATTACACATGTCCAATGCAATACATGACGAAGAATGTTCTTAAGATTTATCCTCGGGACGATGCAACAATTGTTCAATCAAATCACATAGGAACTATAGTACATGGAATGTTTGAGCATTCAATAAAGAGTTTGATGCTTCAATATGATACGCTTGATAAGTTATCCAGTTTTGTCGATAATCTTGACGATCAGAAGACTTCGGAACTTGCTAATGAATACTTCGTTGTAGCCTGTGAGAAATCAGACATAACAGATGCTTGTACTCCTGAGTTTGAGAGAAAGCCTGGAATCAAAATTAAACGAATATTCCAAAAGTGCTTCAAAAGCGCGCTTTCTTCTTGTATTGATTCTGGATATTTGCCTTCATTTTATGAGTATAAAATTGGTAAAGATTCACAAGTAATTATTGAATCTCAAAAACATGAAAAGTTTGAATTCACTGGCTACATCGATAGAGTAGATGAGAATCAGAGTAAGCAATACAGAATACTTGATTACAAGACTGGCAATAAAAAAATTGAACTTAAGAAGACCTTTGCTGGTAAGCAAATTCAACTTTTCGCTTATGCCAAATTCTTAAGCGATATAGAGCGTAAGCAAGTAGTTGATGCTGGATACCTTAGCACTGCTTTGAAGCTTGATAAAAAGGGCAAGCCAATTCATATCGAGCCGGAGTATTCTTTGCTCACACAAGATGAGTTCAATATAGTAACAGACTACGTCCAAATAATGATTCAAAAAGCTATTAATGAGATTAGCGAGGGTAATGCCAATGCTCTTGTTAATTCCTTGGCTTCTAGGGAATGCTCATTCTGTGTTTATCAAGCGGCTTGTAGTAATGGAGGACGTACACCTAAGTGTAAAAAGGGAAGGACCTTTGGAAGTGGTAAGAAGGGTGACGAAGAGGTTCTTCAAGCTATGAAGGTTGAAGTTCAAGCGAAAAAGGGAGTAGAAGATTCAAATGATTAATTTAACAAACGAACAGAAGGCCGTTGTTAATGCTCCTATAGGAAACATGCTTGTTTCAGCAGCGGCAGGTTCAGGTAAAACATCCGTTCTAGTTGAGCGAATTCTTACTAAGCTGATTCAAGGTGCTTTTAATATTGATGACATTCTTGTAGTTACATTCACACGAGATGCTGCTACTAATATGCAAATGAAGATTGATAGGGCTATTAGGCAAAGAATCACAGAGCTTTGTAATGAAGATAGAACTAAAAATGCTGATGAAATATCAAGACTTAAGCTTCAATTAGACAAGCTGCCAAATGCTTATATTCAGACGTTCAACAGCTTTTGTGCTCGAGTGATTAAGGAGAAAGGATACATCCTTGAAGATAGCGAAGGTAAGTCAGTTCTCGATCCTTCTAGAATAATTCTTGATGAAAACGAATTGACGATTGTTCGTAATAAGGCATGTACGAATGCGATTGAGTCCAAGTATAAGGATGATATCTTAGATGAGAGTTTTCTGACTTTGACGAAAATGTTTGGAGATGGCAGAGACGATGTTAATCTCTCGGAGGTTGTGCTGGGTATATTTTTGAAGTTGCGCAGCTTGCCTGATTACTTAGGTTTACTCACAAATATTCAAAGTCAAATCAACGAGGATGATAGCACAGGTAGATTATCACTTTATGATATAGTTTTCGAAGATATTAGCGTGGTAGTAGATGCTGGCTTAGCTAATAGCGACAAATTAAGAAGTGCTATTAGTAGTGCTACTTTCTTGAGTACGCCTGCTTCTGACAAAAAGAAGAAGCAAGCCCTGCTTGATATTGTGGATGCTTATGATTTGTATTTTTTAAGATGTAAGAAGGCCATGGATGAGTATGCTTCTTTAACGGAAATTGATGAGAGTTCGAAGCTAAAGAGAACGGTTGACGCTTTGCACTCTTTGCCTGTCGCTAAGGATAAAGAAGGTATTTCTGGCAATCTCAAGTATGAGGCACTTACTAAGAGTAAGGATATATCGGATGGTGTAAATACTGTTAATGAACTTTTCGCGCCGATAGCGACGATGGCTATTCTTTTCAAGCAGTATGCTAATATTGAGAAGAATCCAAATGGATACAATGGCAGTGCGCAATATATGGCTTTTCCTATGGATATTAGAGATTGCTTAGACTCTGAGTATGATGTTCTGATCGAAGAGCAAAAGCGTAGGCATGCATGTGTTTCAAGCTTAATTGAACTTATTAGAAGAACGGACAAGGAATATGCGGTCCTCAAGGATAAGATTGGCGGAATGGATTACTCAGACCAGGAGCATATTGCATACAAGATTCTTTTGCTCGAAGAGGCGTACTCGTACTATCGCCAAAAGTTTGTGGAGATTTATATAGATGAGTATCAGGATAACTCATCGCTTCAAGATGCTATAGTTGACGAGTTCTCTTCCAATAATGTTTTTCGAGTGGGCGATGTTAAGCAAAGCATATACAAATTTCGCTATGCCAACCCGTACATGTTTATTTCTAGGATGAATGAATATGCCAATGGCACGAATGGAAGTTTATCGACTTTGTCGTGTAATTTCAGAAGTACGCGCGAAATTCTTGATTTCGTAAATGTGATTTGTGAGCAAGTAATGACTGAGAAGGCAACGGAGATTGAGTATGATGAGAAGCAAAGGCTTAACCATCCAACAAACGAGAAATCTGGTTTTGTCCCAAACGTTGTTGCTATAGAGGCCCCCCAAAAAGGTGAGAGTGATGTAACGAATATTGAGCTAATGTGCGAGGGGGTTCGGACTCAGGTTGAGAAGTTCGTTAGTATGGGTTATGAGCTTCGTGACATTTGCATTCTTTCTCGAAAAAAGAAATCTCTAGCTAGTATTTCTGATTACTTAAATCAAAGCGGCTTCGATTCGACGGTAACGGAAAGCAAAAGTATCTTCGAGGATGTTGATATTCGCGGGATTGCAAACCTGATTATCGTTCTAAATAATGAGCTTCGTGATGAGTACATGCTTGGCGTTATGTTGTCGCCATATAAATTTAGCAATTTCTCGCTTGAGGAAGTCGCTAGAATTCGTCTCTTTAGCGGACGAACCAATAACCTGATTGAGAATATCAGGCTTTATGAAGCGATGGGCCAAGATAGTAAGCTTCGTCAAAGAGTTCAACATTTCTTGGAGGTTTTCGACGATTTAAGAAATAATCTGATAATGACTGACATTGGAAGATTAGTTGAGAAGATCTATATAAAGACAAATATTAGGGCAAGCGCAGTTGGTAAAGACGCTTCTCTTCTATCAAAAAAACTTAATGTATTTAAGGAATGGCTTTGCTCGAATTTCTCAAGATATGGAAGTGATATTGCTTCAGTAAGCAATTGCCTCGAACAGACTAAGATTAAGTTGAAGTATGAAGCAGCCATTACTATTGAAGATACTAAGTCCAACAAAATCCGCTGTATGACTTGTCATTCAAGTAAGGGTTTGGAATTTCCGTGCGTAGTTTTCGCCGAGCCTAGTACTAAAGAAAAGGCCGAATTAACGGAGACTATTCTTTTTGATGAGAAAATGGGGTTCGCGATCAAAAACTACTATGATGAGGATGTTCGCATTACAAATTCTGTCGAAAGCATTTACTTGAAACAGAAGGAAACTCTTGCTAATTATTCGGAATTGATTCGCTTGCTATATGTTACTTTAACGAGGGCGAAGGAACAGCTTTCTATAGTGACTGTCATAAGGCAAGCACAAGCTAAGAAGGTTATTTCTCAAGCCTTTCTAGCTAAGCAACTGACTTATGATAAGTTTTTTTGGTTGTCCTTGGGAGCTTTGAACATCAATAATATCTTGCTTCCTGCGTTAGCTCGAACTTCAATGGCATCTCCTGTTGCAAAAATTGCGCAAGTAGATGGATATGTAGAGTATCCGATTGATTTTAATGCCTTTACTTTGGAGTGCCTGGACATCAAACAAATTCTTGACGGAGATGAGAGCGAAGAGAGCGAGGAAAGCGAAGAGAACGAGGAATATGGTGGAGAAGAAAGTGGTTTTTCTCCTTCTAATGCTGGTATCGATAGCGATAATGGTGCTTATGCTGACGACATATCTTTGAAAAATAGCGATGTAGAGAATGAAACGACTAATGAATCCATGGCGCTAGGAGTTAACAGTGATGGCAAGTATTTTTTCGATGCTTATCCTTATGAAAGTGCGACGAGGGCTCCTTTCAAGATTTCTGTATCCCAAATTTCCAAGAATAAGCAGACTCCTCTTGTGCCTTTAAATCTCGAAGTTTCATCATATGACGATTATAAGGATGAGGCAGTTTTGATGACGTCCGCTGGTAAGGGAACATTTATTCATAAGCTGTTTAGATTTGTTGATCTAAACGAGCTTGATTCCTTGGAGCAATATACTAGTCAAGTTAGAAGGATGATTGTAAATGGGACAATTTTCTCAAGTCAGGAAGGTTTCGCACTTGAGCAATACCAGGCGCTTAAAGCATTCGGGCAAAGTAGCTTGGGATGTAGGCTTATTTCTAGTGATTTGAATGGAAAAGCATTTTTTGAGAAGCCGATTGTGTTTTCAATTCCGCTGGAATCTTCGACAAACGACGTTATGGATTTCTCCTTAGTTCAAGGAATTATCGATTTGATGTTTATTGAAGACGATGGTAAGGCAGTCATTGTTGATTACAAGACAGACAATCTTGATCATTTACCAGATATTGAGTCTCGGGTAAAAGAAGCTATGAATCGCCACAGCACGCAAATTAATTGTTATGCTGAAGCGATAGCTGCGTCTGGTATTGTGGTAAAGGAGAAATACCTTTGGTTAGTTCGATACAATGAAACCGTTAAGGTTTAAGCCTTAGCCTCTCGAAAAAACTAGTCATTAAATTCGAACATTCTTCTTCTAGAATTCCACCCTCGAATTCTACCTTGTGATTGTGCCCGTTCTTCACATCGAAAATGTTATTGCACGAGCAAACTGCGCCGCTTTTTGGTTCATATGCTCCAAAATACAGATTTCTTATTCGGCTTTGCACGATAGCTCCAGCGCACATGGTGCAAGGCTCTAAGGTAACATACATGTCACAGTCGTTAAGTCGCCAATCACCGAGTTTCTTGCATGCCTTATCAATAGCAACAATCTCAGCATGCTTTAAGCAATTTCCCTTAGTAAGCTTAAGGTTGTGCGCCCTTACAAATACCTTGTCATCCTTTACAATTACGACCCCTATAGGACACTCGTTAAGTGCGTAAGCTTTGTGAGCTTCTTTTAGAGCTTCTTTCATGTATTTGATTTTATCCTGAGCTATTTTTTCCTTCATCAGTATTCTCCCAAAAGCGATTAATATGGCGACTTATATATATTATAATATTGACTATGTAGCGCAAAACAATTATAGTATAGAATGATTTTTAATGCGAAAATGTTGATACATTATCCGAAGCAAATGGTAATTCGTATCAATTTGCATAGATCTTAATAACATCAAAGGATGGTTTTTCATGTCGACAATTCAAGGAATGTGCAAGAACTGCGGTTCACTTATCTATTTTAACAGCGCCGATGACAAGTGTGAATGTATTTTCTGTCATTGCGTTTTCCCATCAGTGGAAGCCAAAGCGATCTTGCAAGATCCAAGTAGTTATACTTTTCCTAAGGAAGAATATCCTGACTTAGGAACTAATGCAACTCGTCACTACGCTATACCGGTATTTCCTGAGGCACCAAAGACTTCTACAGAAGGATATCTTGCTCAAGCAAGAAGAGAAGACACTGAGAAGAAGTTCGTAGTAACCCCTAAAGATGTTAAGGCACCAATGAAGACAATCATTATTACAGTTGCCATTACAGTATTGTGCTTAGGTATTGTTGCTGCTATCTCGATTCCTTTATATTTTTCGAGAGTAAAGCTACATGACAAGATAGTTGCGGGAATTGATTCAGTTTTTGAAGATGAGATTGAAGTTGATACAACTATTGGTGAAGAAGGATATGCAATAGGATATTCTGTATCTGGTGCATCTTGCCAGAATCTAAGAGTCGTTACGTCCGATGAAGTAAGTCAAGAAGATGCTCAAACTATTTATGAAAATTATTGCCAGCTTCGTGCAACTTCTAAGGGCTCAGATGATTTGTATTCTGGTGTAAGTGTTTTGATTTTCTGCGAGGGCGGAGTATATACCGTAACTCATTCAGGATCAACTACTACAGCTGAGTTTGCTGAGAATGTAGAAGTTACTCCTGTAGAGACTACAGCAGAGACTACAGAAGATAATTGATTTAAGATTTAGAACAAATAGAAGATATAGGTGTTATGGCTGATTTTGATAGTACATTGAATAGACTTCTTAAGATTGCGAAGAACAAGGGTGCGATTAATAAGGAAGATATTGATATTGAAGCCGCTGAACTAGACAATGGAGTGCTAGAAGCGGATAGACTTTGTGCGAGCTTAATTGAGGCAGGAATTACTATAGTTGGAGAAAGTGAAGCGTCTTCAGATTCAATTGAAGAAGATATAGAAAGCATCGATGTAATTGATGAGGCAAACGAAGATACTGATTCAATTTCTCGAGATGAAGACCTTCTTGATTCGATATCTGTTCGTAAAACTCGTTCTCCTAAGCGCGCCAATAGAGATTATGATGAAGACGAAGATGATGATATCGCATCGATGAGTTTCTCTTCTAGTTCTGACGAGGAAGACGAGTCTGAAGAACTGACAAATTCTAGTAAAGATGATACTGACAATCTAGTTGGCGTAGAGGACTCGGTGAAGATGTACCTTAAGGAAATTGGTAAGGTTCCACTTCTAAGTATCGAAAAGGAGCAAGACCTAGCGTTACGAATGAGTAATGGTGACGCAGACGCGAAGGAAGAGCTAATTGAAGCTAACCTTAGGTTGGTGGTTTCAGTTGCGAAGAAGTACATGAATCGAGGCTTATCTCTTTTGGACTTGATTCAAGAGGGAAACCTTGGACTAATGAAGGCAGTAGATAAATTTGACTATACTTTGGGTTATAAATTTTCGACTTATGCCACATGGTGGATAAGACAAGCAATTTCAAGAGCAATCGCAGATCAGGCTAGAACTATTAGAATTCCTGTTCATATGGTTGAGACGATAAATCGAATGAATCGAATTGAAAGAACTTTGATTCAAGAACTCGGTCGCGATCCAACTTCTGCTGAGATTGCAGATAGGATGGAGATTTCAGAAGCTAAGGTGATTGAGATTAAGAGAGTATCTCAGGACCCAGTATCAATTGATAAGCCAGTAGGAGAAGAAGAAGACAGTCACTTAGTAGATTTTATCTCAAGCGATGAGTCTATGGCTCCAGACAAAATTGTCGCTAGGGCTTTGTTGAAAGAGGGTTTGGAGAGTACACTTTCGACTTTATCACCAAGAGAAGCAAGCGTATTAGTATTGAGATTTGGCCTTGTGGACGGTAAGCAAAGAACTCTTGAGGAGGTCGGAAGAGAGTTCAATGTTACTCGTGAGAGAATTAGGCAGATTGAAGCGAAGGCAATTCGTAAATTGCGACATCCAAGTAGAAGCAAGAAGCTTCGAGACTTTTTGGACTAGTGAGTAATTGTGTAACGAGACGATTGAGATTACTGATATAATCAGTAATGTTGAATGGAAAATTTGGAGGATGCATGGCAGATTTTACAGAGGCTTTAGGCCACATTAAGAGAATAGCAGGTAGAAAGAATAATGTTATCAGCGAGAATGATT
This sequence comes from Clostridiaceae bacterium, assembly GCA_012728275.1. Classification (GTDB taxonomy): domain Bacteria; phylum Bacillota; class Clostridia; order Saccharofermentanales; family Saccharofermentanaceae; genus Saccharofermentans. The sequence goes on from JAAYFK010000067.1 coordinate 38,753, forward strand.
TTGACACGATAACAGAAGATTTTGGACTTAATACTGATGACATAATTAGTCTTACTTCTGAGTTGGACAAATGTGGAATTACAATTGACGGTCTTAACGATCTTGATAATGCTGCTAGGTTGATTACTTCTTCTGGTTCAGAAGAAATTACAGTAGATGATTCCGTAAGAATGTATCTTAAGGAGATTGGCAAGATTCCACTTCTTTCTGCGGATAAGGAGAGAGACTTAGCGCAACGCATGATGACCGGTGACGATGATGCGAAGGACCTACTTGTTGAGTCCAACCTTCGTCTTGTTGTATCAATTGCAAAAAAGTATATGAATAGAGGATTGTCTTTACTTGACTTGATACAAGAAGGAAACATTGGTCTAATTAAGGCCGTAGATAAGTTTGATTATACTAAGGGTTTTAAATTCAGCACATATGCGACATGGTGGATTCGCCAAGCGATAACAAGAGCTATTGCTGATCAAGCAAGAACTATAAGAATACCTGTACATATGGTCGAGACAATTAACAAGTTGACTCGAATACAACGACAATTAGTTCAAGATTTAGGAAGAGAACCGACCATAGATGAGTTAGCTGATAAGATGAATATGGCTTCTGACAAAATTCGTGATATTCAGAGAATCTCACAGGATCCTGTATCTATTGATAAGCCAGTTGGTGAGGAAGAGGATAGTCACTTAGTTGACTTTATTTCTAGTGACGAGTGTGTTGCTCCTGATGAAGAGGTAGCTAGAGTTCTGTTGAAAGAAGAATTAATAGGTGTCCTTTCAATTCTGACTGAGAGAGAGTCTAAGGTTCTTCGTCTTCGTTTTGGTCTAGATGATGGTAAGCAAAGAACTCTAGAAGAGGTTGGAAGAAGTCTTGGAGTTACTAGAGAACGTATAAGGCAAATCGAAGCTAAGGCTATTAGAAAACTTGGAAGATCTTCGATAGCTAAGAGACTTGAGGGATATGCTGATTAATCGACAGACCGGTATTTATTGCTTAGTAGCAGGACGCTGACGGTGGAGTTTCATGGCAAATCGTAGATATTCATTTAAAAAAGGTATATTCTTCGACACTGACTTGAATTTTTCTCAGCGTTCTTCTTATGTGCGCGAAATACTGCTAGAAAAGGCATACCCGGAAAAGCTTATTATTCCCATGAAACAACATTACGGTGTTGCGTCGATTCCATGCGTTTCTGTTGGAGAACATGTACTAATAGGTCAATGCGTCGGAATGCCAGCATCTGGAACATTTGCTGTTCCAATTCATAGTGGAATCTCTGGTAATGTTATCTCAATAGATAGGATAACGTTACCTGATGGAGTAATCTGCGATGCTGTTGTTATTGAAAGTGACAAGAAGAGAACTCTTCATCCGTCAATTAGACCAAGAGCAAACCTTAACATATCTAAGTCTGAGGCAGTCGGGATAATTAGAAATGCTGGTATCGTTGGAATGGGTGGAGAAGGAGTTCCGACCGCGGCAAAGATAAATCGGGCGGTGCACATGAAGGTCAATCGCTTGCTTGTAAATTGTCTTCAAAGTGAACCATATGCTACTTCGGATTTATATAGGATAGATGAATTCCCTGATAGTATTGTATTAGGAGCAGTAGTATCTGCTGGAGCTTCAGGGGCCTCAACTATAAGTTTCTGTATTTCAGAGAGAAGAAAAACTGAGCGATATTCCTTGGAAGGAGCCATAGAGCGAGCAAAAGAAAAGTATCCAAATTACACATATGAGGTCTTGCTATTTAAGGAGAGGTTTCCTCAGGGGAACTATCGCATGATAGCTAAGGCATTGTACGATATGGATTTCGAGGATAATGACACTCTAGAAGAGCGATGCAAAGCGGTAATGTTTAACTGCTCTACGCTTTGCGCGGTGTGGGAGGCGATATCGGAGAATATGCCTCTTGTAAACCGAATTGTAACCGTGACAGATGATGAAGGAAGAGGGCATAATGTTCTAGCTCCAATTGGAACTCCTGTTACAGATTTGCTTGGTAATATGGAGAATGTTACTATTGCTCAAAGGCTGGTCGTGTGGGGTAATTGTTTAACTGGTGTAGCTTTCCGAGATACGATAAACACTCCAATAATTAAGACGACTGGAGCAATTACCGTAATTCGAAAATTAGAAGTACCAGAGACGCCTTGCATTCATTGCGGGTCATGCCTAGATGCCTGCCCTCGGGACTTGTTTCCCTCGATTATTGCGCGCTTGATTTCTACTGGAAATATAGTTAAGGCTAACGAAGAGAATGCAAAGAGTTGCATTGCTTGTGGTGCTTGCTCATTTGTTTGTCCGGCGGGAATTGATTTAACTGGATTAATTGCCTCATATGTTTTCGCTACTAAGGAGAAAGATAAGAAAAGCAACAATTCTCTGGTTGAGACGGTGTTCAATACTAACTTTTCTGGATTATCTGCTGTATCGCTTCTTGAAGAGTATCAAGATGAGACAAAAGAGAAGAAAGAAGCAAAGCAGGAGGATGATGGCAGACTTATCATTCCATTTGAAGGAGGGCTCAAGGTATGATTCAAAGAGAATTTGCGCCCTTCATTAGAACAAGCAAGAATGTTCCATACATGTACTTGAACATCATAATTGCTTTGTTTCCTTGTATTTGCGCTGCAACTTTCATTTATGGCTTGAGGGTTTTGGTGATGGTAGCTGTTTCAGCTTTCTTGTCATTTGTAGGCGATTATTTTGTAGGATATATTTTTCGAGGCGATGAAACAAAAAAAGATTATTTTGACTTAAGTTCAATAGTAAACGGTATTGTATTTGCTTTATTGCTACCTCCTGATACTTCAATTACTATCGTTATCGCTGGAGTTGTATTTGGAGTTGTACTTATAAAACAAGTATTTGGTGGTGTAGGAAGTAATTTGTTTAATACGGCGTTAGCGAGCCGATTGATTGTATCGGTTCTCTTCCCAAATGCGCTGAATGGATTTGCGAAGCCTTTGGACGATTGGTTCAGCTTTGGCACTCTGTTTTCTGGCCCGACGGCCGATGCAGTTGCGTCAGATCCTTCTAGATTTTATATTCTTGAGATTCTTGGAGGACAATATTCGACATTCATTGGTACAGGATGCATCGTTGTTATTATAGTTGGTGGAGTTTATCTGACGTTTAAGGGTATCGTTAAGATTTATGCTCCGATAGCATATTTGGTGACAATAGTTGCATTGATGCCAGTTTTCGAGGGGATTAATGTTTTGTCTTATTTAGGTATTAGAACTGTTGTTTTCTACATGCTCTCCTCAGGAGTGTTTTTTGTGGCAACTTTTGCACTGACTGACTTTACTACGACTCCTATTAATAAGTATTCAGCGATAGTTTATGGCATTTTGTGCGGACTAATAACGGCATTTATGGCCGATAGATACGACTCGATTTATGTATTGTGTGTACCTGTTTTGATTTGCAATTTGACTATTCCTTTCTTGGAATACTGCATTAAGTATAAATCCTCTTCAAAAAGGACTTCTTTAAGTTCCGTAAAAGAAGGTGGTGAAGACTTATGATGACCAGAAAACAGCTTCAAAGACTTGTAATAGAGGCTATTTGCATCGTAGCGATTAGTATTGCGGTTCTTTTAGTGGGCTTATGGGTATCAAACGGCAAGGCCAATACAAGACTACAGGACTATTATCAAAGTCAATTCTCATCAATCCTTGCAGGAAGCTATTATACTCAGATGCATTCTAGGTTAGTAGATGAGAACGAGGAGATTACATCGGTCTATCTTGCATATGATGAATCGGATAGTCTTCAAGGATATATAATCGAAGTTAACTTAGTGACAAAAGATAGTCTCCAGTTGCACATGTACATTGGTATTAGTAGTGATGGTTCTCACCTAACTGGAATAAGTCGAATAGCTGACGAAGAGAATCCTGTAGTAATTAGCGAAGAGGATTTGAATTCATTGTGCTCTCAGATGATAGGTGAGCAAATTCCAGTTGCTTTAGAATCGCAAATTACTCATGAGGATGTTGAGACTGAGGATCAAGTTGAGCTCGGCGGGCTAAACGATGGTATATATTACGCGCAAGCTTTGCAAGAAGACTCATATGGCTACATAGATTATGTTGAAATTGAAGTTGAGGATGGAATGATAACTCGAGTGGTATGGGATGCAATGAATGTTGACCCTACAACTGAGAATCGAAGTGATGCCTCACTATCAGGTGCTTACACGATTAGTGGAGAAAACTGGGCAACACAATCATATACTCTGTGCCATGAACTTCTAGATTTGCAAGATCCAGATAGACTTGCTATGAAGTCAGATGGAACGACTGAGATTGTACCTGGAGTAACATGCAACATTAGACAAGCTGTAACCTTGATGCACGAATGTATTAGTAACTCTAGAGCAAATTACGACAAGGATAGATATATTTCTGATTTACAAAGTATAATCATCGATTCTACTAGTGGAATTGAGATTGAAAGTATCACTAATGACGAAGGACTATTATTTTTCTCCTTCAGTGATAGCGAGTTAGAGGAAGGCTTTGGCGATTATGAGAACGTAAGGCAAGCGTCAGGTATAGAAGATGTTGATGTATCTCAAACCGATGATTCATCAATTGATCAGGAGAACGATGGCATAAATCTTGTTGGAAGTGAGGATGGCGTAATAAGTGGTAGTGAAGATGTCTTAACGGACAGTGTAGATGGTTTGCCATCTAGTGAGATTCGAACTCTTATTATTGATGTCCCTGCTAGTCAAGAGAATTGCAGTGTGATTTCGTCAGTAAATATCGCTTATAAGTTCTTGAAAGTATACCTAGATTGGTTGGCATGAGGAAATTAAATGGCTATATATAAGAGAAAAGACAGAATAAACACACCTTTTGATGATTATGCGAGTCGCATGAGCACTAAGGTTGTTGAGTCTCGTGAGACAGAGGAGATGAAGGCGAGGTACCAAACCACACGCGGCGCCTTGTTTCTAGGACTGTTAATACTAGCTATAACTGGAAATACGTTTGACTTGTACTCCCTTGGATTTGTCAGTATATCTATAGTATCAAGTATATTGATTTGGTTAGTTTCGTTTAGATTTATTATGAATGACAAGACGGTATTTGTGTCGGCTATAGTGAATTTATCGCTTTGTATTTCTGTAAGTTATCTTTTCGAAAAGTATCTTACCCACTATAACAACATATTTGCTTCGGTAGTCCTTGCTATGGGCCTTACAATTCTATCTTCAATACCAATTGAAGGTGAGGAGATTCTCAAGACGCGTGCAAAGTCTTTCGATGAAGTTACTAAGATGATATTATTCGCAATCGTTCCAAGTTTTGTAGGAGTCGCATTTGTATATCTTATAGATGTTAAAGTACGCTTTGTTTCAACAATTATAGCTGTTGTTATGCTTGTGATAGTTTCATATATTCTCTCTATGATATTCAGAAAGAGATACTACATGACTTCGCGCAGACTAAAGAATTTCATTAATATTCCAACTGACCCATCAAAAGACATAATAACTTTCGCCTTATCTAAGACAATAGTACTTATATCTTCAGTTTTTACTATTGCTTGTGCGATAACAATTCAATACATGTTCGGAGTAGATAAGTATTTTGAATATGCTTTGCTTCCAATTATGACAATTATTATGCTTGTGTTTGTATTCTTCTATCGACCTTGCGATCGTAATAGTTTATTTGGTGGCTTGCTTTATCCGTTTGAAGCTATGTTTATCGCATATCTTCTATCCATCCTTTTCGAAAAGGCTAGCTCTCAAAGTCCGTCGCTCTTATTACTAAACTACCTAAGCGTAAGACCAGACTATGTTATTTTATTTGTCATTGCAATTATTGCAGGAGATATTGTAATTACTGGACTAATAGCAACATATAGACGCAAGCTCCTGTATACAAAGCGTATTAAGCACTTTGATGGTATGCCTTTCATGTTGCTTTTATCTTCTTTCATTCTTATGGTCGTAAGTATGTTCTTTGTGATATACTAATCAGCGCATATAAATGTTTCCGTAGCTCAGCAGGATAGAGCGATCGCCTCCTAAGCGATAGGCCGGGCGTTCGAATCGCCTCGGGAACACCATGATTCCCGAATGTTGGTACATTCGGGATGTTTTTTTGGGACAAGATATGGTGCATCAGAAGCACCACACATTTATTCAAATACTAAAGCATAAATAAACAGCGTAACCAAATGGCTACGCTGTTTTGCTGAACTAGTTTCAAATCAATAATTCATATTAATAAGCTGGGCTATAAGTTGAATTATCGAACGCAAGAATCAATAGGAATATAGGTGATAGGAACAATAATCCAAATCCAAAACCAACACCCTTACCAAATGACTTTGCCAATTTAAAAATAGCAACGATTGCAAGATAGATGCCATAAATAGGAATAAGCACCAATAAGAACTTCCAACCATTTCCAAAAATAATTTTGAACAATACGTAAGTATTGTATAGAGGAATTATTGCAGCCCATCCTGGCTCTCCTGCCTTAGAGAAGACTCTCCATAAACCAACAACTGCAGCAATACATATGATTAAACTGAAAATCCACATGGACCCCATTGCTGCCATCAAACCTTCTAAATCACCCATAAAAATACACTCCTTTTTCATGAAATTATATTCAATATACTGATAAAAAATACAAACGTCAACAATTAAACCTGAAATTATTCAGGAAACATATAAAAAAGTTGAGATAAAACAGATTCTACTAAATAAAGTCCCTGTACGGACCGTCATAGTATGTACGACTAAAAGCTAGTAGTGGAAAGAAAATTCCAGGAAGAAGAAGTAAACCCCAATAAAAGCTTCCACTCGCTCCAAAAGCTTCTTGTAAGCAATAAAGCATTTTTACGTAAACTATCCAACTAATGATTGGCAAGAATAAAAGAAAACAACTAAATCCCTCACCAGTTGCTATTTCAAATAAATAATAATTATTTACTATTGGAATGAGGGAAACCCAACCTGGAAGCCCTGCTTTTACAAAAATAACCCACATAGATGCTTGCGTTGCTATTGTTGTAATAAACGTCAGAATTACGATAATCCCACGCGGAACATCGCCTAAAGTCATAAAAAAGCTCAAAATACCCATAACATATCCTCCCCATTATATAAATACTTATTCCGCCATCGATGATATCTTTTCATTGAAAATATGTCAATATACATATATTCTTATGCAAAAAATGTATATAATATTTATTAGTTTTTGAACTTATGGAGGCAAATAGATGCTAAGCATTAATAATTTAACAAAGACATATCGTGGCAGTTCTAAGGGAGTTCATGAAGTCAGTTTAGAAATAGAATCAGGCGATATTTACGGTTTTATTGGTCCAAATGGCGCTGGCAAAACTACTACAATAAAATGTGTTGTTGGAATTCTATCTTTCCAAGAAGGATCCATAACAATTGACGGAGTATCTATTATAGACAATCCTATTGAGTGCAAGAAAAAGTTTGCTTATATTCCAGATAACCCTGACATATACGACTATTTAACTGGAATTCAGTATCTGAATTTCATTGCAGATGTTTTTGAGGTATCTGCACAAGATAGAGAAGAGAAAATTAAGAAATATGCTAGGGCTTTTGAGATAGAAGAGTCACTTGGAGATTTAGTATCAAGTTATTCGCATGGTATGAAGCAGAAGCTAGCTATCATCTCTGCTATGATTCACGAGCCCAAGCTTTTGATTCTTGATGAGCCTTTTGTAGGGTTGGATCCTCAAGCGTCAGTAGTTTTTAAGGATTTTATGCGCGAGATGTGTAGTAAGGGCGGAGCAGTTTTCTTCTCAACTCATGTTCTTGATGTAGCAGAGAGGCTTTGCACGAGAGTTGCAATAATAAAAGATGGAAGAATTATTACTTCTGGAAAGATGGAAGATATTGTGACTAATGGTAATACGCTTGAGTCGATTTTCCTTGAGGTGGCTGGTGATGATAAAGCAAATATCTAGACTACTAGGCCTTCAACTTAAGAACTTCATGAACATAAATGTCTATGCTAATTCTAAGGACATTAAGAAGAAAAAAGAAACAAAGGGAAGGATATGGGTATATGGTATTCTTATCTTTATTCTTTGGAGTTATGAGATTGCAATCTGCGTTGGATTAAGCTCGTTTGGAATGGGGGAACTTATTCCGCCAATGATTGTACTGATTGCAACATGTTTAATTTTTTTATTGACTATGATTCAAGCAGGGGGAACGATTTTCGAGACGAAATCGATGGACAATTTACTTGCCATGCCTTTTGGAAGTGCGGCTATAGTAATAAGTAGATATCTTCGAATGTATATTGAGGAAGTATGCATTTCGTTTGCAACTATCTTGCCTGCAATTGTAATTCAAGCTGTAATGGAGAGAGGCATTGGAATAGGTTTCTATTTGTTTTATCTTCTCGCTATAGTAATTACTCCACTTTTTCCAATCTCAATAGCTACAATTGTTGGCGCAATTATTACAGGAATCACTTCTCGCTTGAGACACAAGGGTTTGGTTTATGGAGTATTCTCAGTTCTATCAATTGCTGGGATACTGCTGCTTAGTGGTAGTAGTCCCGAGGGCATAGAATCACTAGCCATTATGAAACCGGATGCTATTAAGAATCTTGTTCTTGATTCAATTCAGTCAACTTATCCTCCTGCTATATGGATGGGTAATGCTATTAATGGAGTACAAGGATCTTTGAAAGATTGTTTGCTTTTTGTTGTATTATCACTTTTTTCCTTTGTTGTCATGGCAGTTTTGGTATCTATATTCTTTAAGCCAATAATTAGGGCTGTAGCCGGAACTTCAGCAAGACATAATTATCGAATTACTAGCCTTTCGAGCGCTCCACTTAAGAATACTTTGTTGACTAGAGAATTCAGGAGGTATATTTCTTCGGGAATCTATATTGCTAATACGCTTTGCGGTCCGATTATGGCCTTGGTTTTCTCCATTGCTTTGAGTGTTATTTACAACCAAGATGATTTTGTTGCTAAGGTTGGAATAGGACGTGACGTAGTAGATAGGATATATCCTGTATTCATAGCTCTCATTATTTGCATGATGACGACAACTTGTTCTTCTATCTCTATGGAAGGTAAGAATTGGTGGCAACTAGAGTCTTTACCTGTTAAAGCAGAAGACTTGTACTACGCGAAAATAAAATTAAACTTTATCGCCTTTGTTCCATTTGTTTTTATTTCTCAAATCATAATGCTTATTACGGTAAGGCCAAGTATCGCTCTTGGACTTTTGTATTTGATAGTTCCATATGCTTATTTGTTTTTTGCTGCCGTATGGGGCTTGTTCATAAACATTAAGTTTCCTATGTTCGATTGGGAAAATGATGCTCAAGTAGTTAAACAGAGTACGGCGGTTCTTCTTGGTGGACTCGGTGGAATGGGAATAGCAGGAATTGCATCTATACCATATTTTGTTTTCTCTGGTGTAATAGGCGAATTAATTGGACTTGTAACTTCTGCTGTTTTTGTTGTTGTAGGACTGTTACTGTTTAATCGTGTTAAGAAGTATGAACTAATAAACATTTCAAATTGACAAGAATCTATACAGAATTCTGATTCTCTTATTTGCTATAATAGAATCAATAAATAGTTTGGAGGTAATTTCATATGGTAAAGCAAATCAATGTCTTCCTTGAGAATCAATTTGGTCGTTTGGCTGAGGTGACTGAGAACTTGAGACGTAATAATATTGATATTAGAGCCTTATATATTGCCGATACAACTGACTATGGAATTCTACGAATGATTCTAGATAAGCCTGATGAGGCGATGAAACTTTTGACAGATGCGGGATTTACTGTAAGTGCAACTTCAGTAATTGCTATTGCTATTCCAGATGTTCCAGGTACTTTAGATACATCGTTAGCGCTACTAACGACTAACAATATTTCTCTTGAGTATCTGTATGCCTTTGTTGGCAGATCAAGTACAGATGCTGTCGTTGTTATTAGAGTTGATGATTCGGCGCAGACAGTGAAGTTATTTGAAGAGAATAATATCAAGGTTCTATCATCTTCGGAGGTATACGGAATCTAATGACTAATCCTTATAGTAGATTTGGTGTAAGCGACGAAGCTAACGAGTTAGGGCTTGTTGCGATGGAGCAAGTTGCTACTGTTTTCGCGAAAATAGATGAAGTACGTGAATACAATCAATTGAGAGTACTTGATGCTTTTCGAGAATGCAGATTCTCGGATGTTCACCTTGGATCGACGACTGGTTATGGTTATGATGACATTGGTCGAGAGAAGATTGAAGAGATTTTTGCGAGGATTTTTGGTGGGCAAGCGGCTTATGTTCGCATGCAAATTAGTTCAGGGACACAAGCCATTTCGTCCATGCTTTATGGATTGCTAAGACCTGGAGATGAGTTGTTGTCTGTTACGGGGAAACCATATGATACCTTGGCTATGACCGTTGGAATTATGAAGGAAGATGGTTTTGATGGATCGCTTTTGGATTTCGGTGTTAAGTACAGCCAGCTTGAGCTTTTGCCTGATGGTTCGCCTGATTTAATTAAGATTGATGACGCCATAAGTAGTTCTACTAGAGTTGTATTTATTCAGAAGTCTAGAGGATACACCGGTAGAAGGGCATTACTTGGCGATGATATTAGCGCAATTGTAAAGGTTGTTAAAGATAAAGCTAAGAAGCTTGGCAAAAATGAGAATGATATTATCGTAGCTGTTGATAATTGCTATGGTGAGTTTGTAGAGAAGAAGGAACCCTGCGAGCTTGGAGCGGATATTTGTGCGGGATCTTTGATTAAGAATCCTGGTGGTGGAATATGTACAACAGGCGGTTATATTGTGGGTCGTAAGGACCTAGTTGAGAAGGTAGCTCAGAGAATAACAGCTCCTGGATTAGGCAGCCATGTTGGACCTTCGCTTGGGATGAATAGGGTAATAGCTCAAGGTATATTTTTGGCGCCGAAGACGGTATCAGAATGTTTGAAAAGTGCGATATTTGCCTCGAAGGTGTTTGAGCTTTCTGGTCTAGAAACGTCACCTAAGGCTGACGAGCTCCGCGGAGATATTGTACAGACGATTACTTTTGAAGACTCCAAGAAGCTAGTTGATTTTTGCTCTAAGATTCAAGCTTGTTCGCCTGTTGATTCGTTTGTCTCACCAGAACCGTGGGATATGCCGGGTTATGAAGACCAAGTAGTTATGGCTGCAGGTGCTTTCGTTCAAGGAGCTACGACTGAACTTTCTTGTGATGGTCCTATTAAGCCTCCGTATATCGCGTATATGCAGGGTGGCTTGGTTTGGGAACAAGGTAAGTTAGCTACAATGTTGGCATTGTCTTAATAGTGTATTTGTTGAGTGAGGAGATTCAAAATGGCTTTTGGTAAAAAGAAGCAAAAGAATAATAATAAAAATCTGAATAAAGATAAGATTAATGATGTTAATATGCAATCTCCCAAAGAGACGATAGGCTTTGCTGATTCAAAATCTTCGGTTAAGAAGAAGACTATAGCAGGAAAGAAGTCACTACGAAATAGTGTTTTTGCTGGGTTATTGGTAGTTGGAGCCCTCTTAGTATTGGCATTTGTAGTTCATCATTTATATGATTATATTGCTGCTAAACCAGAGTTCTCATTTATTACGACTGGAACGGTTCAACATACGATAGGTGCAAAGGCGCTAATTGTAAGAGATGAAGTTTTAGTAGGTAGTGATAGCCAAGGAGATTTAGTTACAAGGTCTACTGAGGGAAGTAGGGTCGCAACTGGACAGACGTTAGCGATGGTAGTACCAGAGAACATGGCTTCTGTAGCTCTTGATTTACGTAATACACAATCTCAAATATCGGATATTCAACAAGAATTGATTGCTTCTGGTCTTGGTGCTGAGGCAAAGATTATTTTCGATGATGTAGATGAACAAATAGAGCCAATTATTGACAGAATTCGATTAGACGCTATGTCAGGAAATATTAGTGACATGTCTTCATATGAGTCTTCGATATCGGTTTTGACTGATACGAGAGAGACGCTACTCTCCGAGCTTGAATTTAATGATGAAAGAATTAATGTTCTTCGTAACGATGAGACCGTATATGAGAATCAGCTTGCGAGTAGTTCTTCTATGGTATATGCACCGAATCCTGGAATAGTATCATTCAAGATAGATGGGTTAGAATCGGTGTTAACGTTTGATACGCTTATTAATGGAAGTAGCGATGTAATTAGCGATTATATTGATACTTCAACAGGAATAATTACTTCTGATCTATATATTGATGAAGATGAGAGTGCAGCTAGAATTAGCCAGAATGAGATGCAATATATTGCGGTTATTCTTGATGATAAGACAGTGAGCCTTAATGATTTTGCAGTTGATTCGGTTCATACTATTAATGTTGATTCCGAGGGTGTATGTATTGAGCATTGTGTCGTTGAACGCTCTGAAGCTTGCGATGAAGGCATTCTCATAATTTTCTCAACTACTAGACAGGTAGAGAGCCTAATTGATTTAAGGACAGTTGATATAGAGATAGTAATAACAGAATCCACTGGTTTATGTGCAAGCACTATAAGCTTAGTTAATCCAGATTATGAAAGAGGAATTGCAACGATATATGTTAATCGAAATGGCTTTTGTGAGGAAATGAGCGTAATTATCGTTGACTACGATAGAGAGTTCGCTATTATTGAGCCTATGGGAGATTCTAGTGAGCCAAATCGACAAACTGTAATTATCACTAATCCTTCCTCGGTAAGTCCTGGAGAGAAGGTTGAGAATTGATGAGTAACGTAGAGCTTATTGGAAGCGAGTTTAATGAAGATATAGTTCGTGGCTTTGAACAAAGAATAGCTGAAGTAAAAGGCAGTATAGCTAATTCATGTAAGAAGGCTGGACGTGACGTCGGTTGTATCACTCTAATAGGTGTATCAAAGGTTTTTCCTGTGTCGTATGCTAAGGCCGCTTATTTGGCGGGTTTACGCGATTTTGGTGAGAACCGTGTGCAAGAACTTGTTTCTAAGATAGAAGAGCTAAATAAGTGTGATATGAGGCCTAACTGGCATTTAATTGGGTCTCTTCAGAAAAACAAGGTTAAATATATAGTCGGCAAGACGCACTTGATTCATTCCGTAGATACAGTGGATCTTGCTAGAGAGATATCTAGGAAGTCTGTAGCTAATGGCGTGGTAACGAGTATTCTCCTTGAGGCGAACATTTCCGGTGAGGAAAGTAAGCATGGTTTTCGCGAAAATGAATTGAACGCGGCAATAGATGATATATGTACGCTTGATGGGCTGAAGCTAAAGGGTTTGATGACTATGGCGCCTATTCAAAGTATTCACGGTGATGCAAGGCCGGTGTTCTCGAGAACAAAGAAAGTTTTCGACTCCTTGAAGGGATATGTTAAGGCTCCAAATGAATGGGATACACTCTCAATGGGAATGAGTCAGGATTATGATATTGCAATTGAAGAGGGCAGTACCATAGTGAGGATTGGAACTTCGATTTTTGGAGATAGAAGTAAATTGCCTCAGTAATCTCTGAATGTAACAAATATTACAGCGCGTGTAACATAATTATGGTTTCGTTACGAATGGCCGTTTGCTCTTGTGCACGTGTAAAAGAATTTGTAGAATTTAGCCATAAAGAAAAACCCCTGTGGCCGGGGATAATAGGAGGACGTTATGGCAAATTTTGTAAATAAGTTCAAAGAGTTTATGTTTGGCGGAGAATACTATGATCAGGAGCCAGTTGGTGAGGAGTCTTGGGCAGATCAACCTATTGAGGATGCATATCGTGAGCCAATGGCACAGCATGCTGAGTATGAGCCAGAGACATTCGTTGAGCAGCCAGTAGCACCTGTTGTTACTTCTCCTATTTATCAGCAGCCAGCTTCAACAGTTATCATGTTGAGCCCATTTGACATTAAGTCAAGCCAGAATGTTGCTGATCACATCCGTGAGGGACACATAGTAATTTGCAACCTTACAGCTGCTTCAAACAATCAAAGAGTAGTTGACTACATTAGTGGTGCTGTTTATGCATTTAGTGGAAGAATTGAGCCAACTGCAGTTAAGACAACATTCGTTTGCACACCTAAGAACGTAAACCTTATAGTTGATGGTGAAGCTACAAGTTCAGAGTCAGGAACGAAGGTTTCTGCTCTATAAGATTAGGGATCAATTTCTTAATGATAAACCGACATAGGCCGCTCTTTTGAGCGGCTTTTTATTTAACACAAAAACTCGAAAAGCCTAGAATTATTGTGTTTTCGATTTCTGGTTCAATATAATAAAATTTCTGTGATTGACGATTATGTGTAGTTGTGGTTATATTCATGTGTAATCAATTAATCTTTGAGTAAGTGGCAGTAATTACAAGAACGCTAAGACGGGACCGAGCTACGCTACCAGAGGTTTTTTGATTACTTTTTGTTTTACCCAACACATTTGATACGGTACAACAATTATTGATTAATAAGTGGTAAAATAAGTTACTGCTTGTTAATTTTTGTAACGAGGTGTGTGCTATGCATAGTGATAATAGAGATTATATCTTTAAAGAACTAGTTGCGAATGCCGAGGCAATCTTGAATGGTTGCATAACCATTTCTGAACTAATTGACAACTTAGATGATAAGGAACAGATTTCGAAGAGAGTCAAGGTTTTGAGTACTGACTCGAATGAGAGAGTAATGTGCATATCCTTCTATTTTCGTGATTATTGCATTTTTGGGGATAGAGAAGGAGATTTTCTTTACGATTTAGGGAAGGCGATAGACAAGTGCATTAATACGCTTTATGAGTTAACCTCGGCTTTTGTGAGATATGACATAAAAGAACTGCGTGATGATGTTTCTTCAGGATTATCAGGACTAAAGAATGTTGCTCAGTTGTTATTAGATGTTGTCCTTGCTTTTCGCGAGATGGACAAAATAAAGACACCCTATAAGAGTGTCAATGATATAAAACATTATCGCAATGAGAGCTATAATTCGTACGACTCGAGCATTAAGAAACTGTTTACTTCAAGCAAGTCTCCCATAGAGGTATTAGCATGGCAGGCAATATATTTCGACATTAAGGCGACTTATGATGCCTTTGCAGATACGGCTGATTTGTGCGAGTTCAATTTGATCAGTCAGTAATTACTTCTACTTAACGGGATTGTCCTTGAGAGTTAGCTTAATGGTTCTAAAGTCCTTTACGGCTTGTATACCTATCTTGCAAATCTTCTTGAAATTGATGGAGTTTACACCACCCTGTCTAGGTCTAAAAGTAATCGGTGTGAACTTGACGTTCTCCTTATTGTGAACGAGAAGAACTGAAAGGATGACGTTTGATAGGTTGAAGTCCTTTGGGATTTGCGGAAGATATTTAACAAGAGTATTCCTATTCATCAGTCGAAAAGGTGTATTAGCATCCGTTACGGTCACTCCAAAGACTAGTTTTATGACAAGCTTTAAAGTCTTTGTTACGAAGACTCTCGAAAATCCGTCCTCACGGTGGTTTCTGTGTCCAATGATAGCTGAGTATTGCTTTCTTTCTTCCCAGAAGGGATAGAACTCCTCAGTAAGTGTTTGACCGTCACTATCAGTCTGGAAAACGTAATCAGCGCCATTCTGAATAGCATATTTGTATGCGTAGAGTACTGTCGCTCCATGACCTGAGTTCGGTTTTGTTATGCCGATTAATTGAGGATACCTGTCCTGGAGAGTTTGTAGTAACTCAAATGTATTGTCTTTGCTTCCATCATCTACGACTAATAGTCTTGACTCTGGTCCAACATTACTTACGACAGAATGCCAATCTTTTACAACTCTCTCTATATTCTCAGATTCGTTATATGCAGGCAATACTACAAAAAGTTTATCCGACATAATAATCACCATCCTTATTTATTATTTCTAGTCTACATTAATAATTATAGATTGCAATGCAGTGTAATTAATGTGGTAAAATAACAAAGGATTTTATTAGGAGTGTATGGAAGATGGATAGCAAGTTGCATGAGCGTTTTGGTGAACTTATTAACTCGCTTTCACCAGAGAAGAGGCAAGAACTGTATTCGAGCCTTCGCGCTATGGAACCATCAAAAAGGGAAGAAGTAATTGCATCCTTAGTTAATCGTTATGAGACGATGAAGTATGGGAAGCAGAATCAAAAAGATACAGCTAATAGCAATAACGCGAATGTTAGCCCAATAGCGTATAACAATCAATCTAAGCAACTCCAATCTGAAGCAAAAGTTACAAAGATTCCTGTGCGCCGAAGATTTGGTATTGGTCCTGGCATGATTATTTTGATTGTTATCGTCGTATTGGCTATTGCGAGTGTTGTCTTATGGAAGACAGGCGTGATTGATAGCCTTTTCGAGAAGGTTGTAACTTATTCAGAGTCTACAACGGTGATGAGTGATTCTTCATCGTTGGTTGATTCGTCTGTAACCCAATCTACAACGATTGAGACGACTCCTACGGAAACTCCTACACCGACACCTGTTCCTTTGCTTTCTGATGCTCCGGACTTGACAGGACTTGTAGTGGTTATTGATCCTGGTCACCAAGCTATATCAAATTACGAGAGAGAGCCAGTAGCATCGTGGTTATCAATAGATAAGCCTTCTTGTACTAGCGGTGCAACTGGTGTTGTTACTGGCATACATGAGTATGAAATCACGCTTCAGACTGGATTAATGCTTCGAGATTACTTGGTTCAATGTGGAGCAACAGTAGTCATGACTAGAACTGAGAATGATGCAAATGTTCCCAATAGTGCGAGAGCTCAGGTTGCTGTTGATAATGGAGCTGATGTTTTTATTCGTCTTCACGCTGATGCTGCTAATGATAGCGCAACTTCTGGAGTACGAGTATATGTTCCAGATAGTGGAGAATATTCTTCAAGCGTTGTCGCTTGGGCTGATACTTTAGGTGAACTTATTCAGACTTCTTCAGGTATGCAATTTGTTGGAACAAGAGCGACTTATGATTACACTGGACTAAATTATGCAAATAGTGTTCCTTCGTTCCAAATTTGCATGGGCTATTTATCAAATAGTGACGATGAAGCGTTGCTAGTAACAGAAGCGTATCAATATGAAGTAGTAACGGCGATTGCTCAATTCTGTACTACATTTGTTGAGTGATTTGATTATATTTCTTATATTGATACATTGAAGTGTCTAATTATTCTTGTCATTTATCTATAATTGAGTTAAATTATTCTTGGTGTTGCTTAATATTGCTTCATCATTGGGATAGAAATATGGAAGGAGTTCTTGTTATGGGGATATGGGCTGAAAGGAATAGCAAAGGCAGTTTATTACCAAAAGTTGAGAGCCATCAGTTCGATGCTAAAGTATATGCAAATAGAATAAATGATCTTGGTTCAAAGGTTGATGCACTTGAGACAATAATCAAATCACTTACTACGTTTCTGTTGGAACATAATGTAACTGAAGATGAGATGAATGATTGCGTGGCTGAGGCCTTGGAACAGCAGAAAAATAAATATAAATATGTAAGATATAGGAATTGTGATGAATGTGGAAAGAGAATGCAAGAGACTAAGGGAGTTATTATTTATTGCTTATATTGTGGCAAAGTAAACTACTCTCATCCATATGAAGTTCGGAAGTTGGAAGAATAAGAGATTGAGAAGAGGGAAAAATATGATTGGTAATTTCTTTAATGCAGAACCCTATGGTTCTAGCCCTTTGGTTGATAACATTACAATTAACGCGGGTACAATAGTAAATGCATCTACTGAAATAGTTAGCGATAATATCGATGATATTCGCAAGAATACATCCAAAATAGAAGAGTTATCCGAGAAGGTTGAAACTTTGGATACTGTTTTTCGTGCATATTGGAATCTACTGAAGAGAAAAGGATATACAGATGATGATTTCAATAAGTGCATAGAGAAGGTCTATCTCGAAAAGCAAGAGAAGAAGGACACCGAAATGGCTATTACATGTGCGAAATGTGGTAAAAGAATGACACGTACAGGTGCTTTTGTAAACAATTGCATCTATTGTGGTTATTCAACCGTTAGTTCTCCTTATCTTCCAGATAAGATAGATGCGACGAATGAGAATGTAGAAGCTAGTTCTAATGAAAGTAATAAGATTAATGAAGATGATTCGAGTAATATGGGTCAAGAGATAGAAGAGAATATCAATGTTGAAGAGCAAATTGATGTTAACGCAGTAGCATCTAACGATGCAAATTACTCTTTCGAAGAAGATTTAAAATTTGAAGATATGTAATAATTGGAAGGAAGGTAGCCTGTAGATGAATATTGAAGATAATGGAATGGAATCTTTGGAGAACGATATTAATATTAATGATATTGACGATCTTGATTTCGATTCTCAGACTCAAGATGACAAAGAAGTTGAAAATGAGAAGGTAGTAATTGCAAATCAGGAGAGCACTTCTGAGAAAGATAAAAAATTAATCGCCGAATATAACAGAATTAAAGATCTTTCTACGCGTGTTTCGATTCTAGAGACTGTCAACAATGCCTTTTGGAAGATTCTTTTGACTATGGGTGCTTCGAATGAGGATTTAAACAAGATGATTACTTTGGCTCTTGAAGAAACTGAGAATGCTAAATATATGAAGTGTTTTGTAATTTGTGATTCTTGTGGTCGCAAGCTGCAGAAGAGTGGACCATTAAAGAACAAATGCATATATTGTGGACACAATACTATTGGTAATCCATATGATTCGGTACTTGAGAAAGAGGATGAGGATATTTCTACTTCAACAGCGACTATGGTGTCCGAGAATAAACCAGAGGCAGTTGTAGAGGTAATCGAAGATGATTATGATATTGAGCAAGACTTAAACTTTGAAGAGTGATATAATCTACACACCCTTAAATATGGGGGTGTACTGGTTTCGACGGGGTCGTTGAGATCAGGAAAGCGGGTGGAGGATTCTCGTTTGCCTCCTTAAAAAACGGGAAATGCAAGTAATTGCAGACAATACACAGTTAGTAGCTGCTTAATATAGCTACCGCCTAGGTGTTATATCTGCGTGATACTAATAGGCGCCATTTGCAGACCTTATCGGATAGAGGATAATCCGAACAACCTCATTAGGAAAGCTTTGACCTTATGTTGTATTTATGAAGCTACCGGCGCTATCGTCTGTCTTTGGACTTAATAGCAAGGGGAATACTTTAAACATAGACTGCACCCGGAGAAGTCCTGAAGGATATGGTTTCGGACATGGGTTCGATTCCCATCACCTCCACCA
>JAAYFK010000068.1 GCA_012728275.1 Clostridiaceae bacterium
CTAAATTCAACATATGTCACATGGTATTCCACGTCATGTGTGCCCATGATTATAGGTGCATCCTCATAGCTGTGAGAAATTACAGAGGTATCCGCAAATGAACTCATATCCTCTGGAAGAACGAAAGAAAAAGCACAATTGAGCATGACTTCTTCGTTTTCATAGTTTATATACGTATCATCCGTCTCACGAATACTTCTAATCTCAGTACAAATTGTTGCACCTGCTTCTACAAATGTTGGGTACACACCACAAGTCAAAATGTAGACAGAAGGGTCGTCAGGTGACTGAACTGCATACCCTGTATCGTAGATAAAATAACCTTCAAGCGAATCAAGTGACTCCCAATCAACCAAGTCGATACGGTTAGCATACTGCTCTTCACTTGCGCCTCCATAATATGTCATATTTAGTCTGCTGTGGTTTGCAACATATTCCTCATCATTACACTTAATGGTGTAAACCATTTGGAGGTTAGACCAGTCACCTGTTATTCCCTCAAGAGTAACTTCAAAGTCACCCACTACCTGTGTCTCGCTAATGTTCATTAGGTAGCCCTGTTCTGCAAGACTTGCAGAGATGGCGTCTTCATGCGCGTTTCTTATGTCCTCCTGCGACTGAATCATAGCGCTTATATTAAAAAGACTTGTTAGTGGACCAAATCCAGCAGCTGCTGCTGACACCACTCCTATTGCACCCACTGTTACTAAGCAGACTGCAACTATTGAAATAAGTTTCTTTATTTTCATTTTTTTCGTCACTCCCGAAATGTCATCGACACGCGCCTGCGACTTCTCGCTTGCAGCCTTAAGGATATCCTCAGCCGTAAGCTTAAATTTATCATCACAGAAACTGTCAACTTCTTTTTTGTATGTTCTTTTGTCCATCATTATTATCCCTTCCCCTCAATTACCTTTTTAAGCTTCTCTCGACCTCTTTTTAGTCGAATCTTGATGGTTGCCTCTGGGCTACCAAGAATATCGCCTATCTGCTTGATCGTGTAGTCTTCATAATAGAAAAGATGAAGTGGCACTCTGTACTTCTCCGGAAGGGACATTACAGCCCTCAAGAGCTCCCTGTCCTCATGACTATTATCATAGTAAATGCTCTCCGGTATCTCTTCGTCCGAAAACCTACTTAAAAATCTAAAATGATTCTTGCAATGATTAATGGATACCTTTATTATCCATGCCTTCAAATGCTCTTCACTTTCAAATTCTTTGTTGCAATCCAGCAACTTCAAGAACACATCTTGGGATAAATCCGATGTGTCGTCTACATTGTGAACATAATTAAATATCACCGAATACACAGTATTCTTATATTTATTGTATGTTGCTTCAAAACCATCTGTTGTTACTTTCATTTTGTCCTTTATAAAGATATATCTTTCGTTGGCCTACACTCATAATACACAGCAGCAATACGAAAGGTTTCAACGAAAATAAAAATTTTCGAAAATTCCGATTAATCCCTTGCTATATTTCTCTCTGAAGTAATATTATATCGTAGAAATATGATTGAACATTTGGTGCTTAATGAGTTCCAAGGACGAAGAAATTCTAATATGGAGGTTTTTATGGTAGATGTAAGACGCCCAGACGATATGGTCAGAATTACTACTCCAGAACTAGCGAAGGCTTTTATCGATGAGCAGGTTGCTCTTATTAAGGAGCAGGTTGGAGATAAGAAGGTTCTCCTCGCTCTTTCAGGTGGAGTGGATTCATCAGTAGTCGCAGCTCTTTTGATTAAGGCTATTGGTCAGAACCTTGTTTGCGTTCATGTTAATCATGGATTGCTTAGAAAGGGTGAGCCAGAGCAGGTAATCGAAATTTTTAAGAATCAGATGAAGGCTAATCTCGTTTATGTTGATGTTACAGATAGATTCCTCGATAAGCTTGCTGGTGTGGATGACCCAGAGACAAAGCGTAAAATCATTGGTGGCGAGTTCATAGAAGTTTTCGCTGAGGAAGCTAATAAGCTTGATGGTATTGATTTCCTTGCACAGGGCACAATCTGGCCTGATATTCTTGAGTCAGAGAATGGTATCAAGGCACACCATAATGCAGGCGGTCTCCCTGAGAATATGAAATTCGAGCTTGTTGAGCCAGTAAGAATTCTCTTCAAGGATGAGGTGCGTGTAGTTGGAGATGAGCTTGGTCTTCCTCACGACATGGTATATCGTCAGCCATTCCCAGGACCTGGCCTTGGCGTTAGATGCCCTGGAGCTATCACAAGAGATCGTCTTGAGGCTGTACGCGAGTCTGATGCTATCCTCCGTGAAGAGTTTGAGAAGAACAATCTGGTTGATAAGGTTTGGCAGTACTTCACGGTTGTGCCTGATTTCAAGTCAACAGGCATTAAGGACGAGAAGAGAGCCTTCGAATGGTGCTGCATCGTACGTGCCGTAAATACAACGGATGTTATGACTGCTACTGTGGCAAACCTCCCATACGAGCTTATGTGCCATATAACAGACAGAATTACTCATGAAGTAAAGGGCATCAACCGCGTGCTTTATGACTTTACTCCAAAGCCAACGGGCACGGTAGAATTCGAATAAGAATAGTAAAAAAATAACCACACCCTCTTTACTTAC
>JAAYFK010000069.1 GCA_012728275.1 Clostridiaceae bacterium
CTTAATTTTATATGAACTTTTTAATCGAATCTGGAAGAGCATTAACATCACTACTTAGAATGATTGTAACAACTATAGAGGAATTCTTTAGGAAATCATCTAGCTTCGACAAGAAACCATCGAATTCTTCTAAACTGTCACTGCCCGATACCTTCTTAATGCTATCAATATAAATGTGAGTCAAATCGTAATCCTTAGCACAAATGCCGCCTAAGAAAGCAAGTAGCTGATCGTATCCAGAGCAAGGATATTCTTTCATGTTGATAAGGCGAACCTTGTACTTCAAGTATTGATCCAAACGGTTTCCTCTCTCGATGCAGACTACGTTGTTGTCGTCAGCGGCTACATTGTTGATTTCATCTACAAGTAGTGCTGTTTTACCAGTACCTTTTTCTCCTGCGATAATCTTAATCATAATATAATTCTCCTTTGGCCTTATTATCCAAACGAAACTCTATTGGATGTCTTTATGATACTTGAAAATCAGTAAAAATTGAATAGGAATTTGGGTTTTTTCATGGATGTTTTTGTGAAAAAAGTAGAAAAGGAAAATTGGTTGCTACTGTTACGCGCTTGTGGTATCATAAATGTGTTCTGAATTACGTTTGTAAACGGGCTTCCTAGTCCGTTTTTTTATGCAACGCTACACGTTTAAGGAGAAATAATGCCTAAGATGTCCAAGATGGCTCAAGCCGCATATGATGTTGCTTTTCCAATAGCAGCACAAATGGGTTATGACCTAGTTGATTGTGAATATGTTAAGGAAGGTAAGGATCTCTTCTTAAGAATGTACATTGACAAGAAGGGTGGAATTTCTACGGATGATTGCGAGGCTTTCAGTCGTAAGATAGACCCTATCCTAGATGAGTCGATTAATTCGGAAGCAGACTACTTTGAAGTATCCTCTCCTGGGCTGACAAGACCATTGGAGACGGCAAGCGATTACAAGAGATACCAGGGAGAGATGATGGATGTATCACTTTATATGGAAGTTGATGGTACGAAGTCATTTTCGGGGACTATTGAATGCTCAGATGAAGAGAATGTAACCTTTGATACAAATACAGGTAAAAAGACCTTCGCGATCAAAGATATTGCGAAAACAGTAAGACACATTGTTTTTTAATTTTGGAGGGAAAGAAAATGCCTAAGAAGAATCAAAGCGAGCAAGCAAGAGAGAACGTACTTGACGTCATTAAGATCCTTGCTAAAGAAAGAGGTATTGATGAGGATACCTTACTTGACGCTGTTGAGGATGGAATAGTTGTAGCATTTAGAAGAGAATTCTCAAGCTCGAGAGCCATTAATAATGTTGGTGCAGAGATTGATCGTACTACTGGAGAGATTTTTGTTTACAAGCTAGTTGAGGTTGTAGAGGAAGTCGAGGATGCCGAGAATCAGATTTCTCTTGAGGAAGCTAAGTTAATGGATCCTGAGATTGATGTTGGTGATCAGGTTGAGGTAGGAATTGACGTTGATAAGCTCGGTCGTCTTGCTGCTACTGCCGCTAAGAGTGCTATATCCCAGAAGGTTAGAGAAGCTGAGTATGCTAGAATTCAATCAGAGTTCTCTGGCAAGATTAATGAGATTACATCCGGTACTGTTTTGCGAAAAGATTCGAGATGCGTATATGTTGATATTGCACGTGCTGAGGCTGTTCTTCCAAGAGAGGGACAGATTAAGAACGAAGACTACTATATGAATAGAAAGATGAAGTTTCTTGTTCTTTGTGTTCAGGAGCATAGTGGACATCCATCAATAACTCTGTCCAGAACATCTCCAGAGTTAGTCAAGAAGCTTTTCGAACTTGAAGTTCCAGAAATAAAGAATGGTGAAGTAGTGATTAAAGCTGTTTCACGTGAGCCAGGTTCAAGATCAAAGGTTGCTGTTTTATCTAGAGATGAGAATATAGATGCAAAGGGTGCTTGTGTTGGTCAACGCGGACAAAGAGTTCAAGACATTATGAATGAGCTCGACGGCGAGAAGATTGATATCGTTGATTGGAATGAGGATCCAGCGTTATTTATTAGTGAAGCATTGCAGCCAGCTAAGGTAGTTCGTGTGGATACTGAGATTACAACTCATGGGACAGAGGATGTTGAGAGATATGCTAAGGTAATTGTTCCAGACGCTCAATTCTCACTTGCTATTGGAAGAAGCGGACAAAATGTTCGTTTGGCAGCAAAGCTTACAGGCTTTAGAATCGATATCAAGAAGGAGTCTGATGAGGCAGATGATGCTAAGCAGAAGATGCTTGATATGTTTGAGGTAGTTGATTCAGACTCTGAAGATACTGAGGTTTCTGGAGAGGAATAATTAATTAGGACTAAGCGTTGAGGTAGGGTATGAAGAAGACACCACTTAGAATGTGCGTTATCTGTAGAACAAAGGCCGATAAGAGAGATTTTATTCGAATTGTTCTTAACAAGGATGAGACGGTTACGTTCGACCCAACAGGAAAGGTTAGTGGTCGTGGAGCATATTTATGTAGGAATGAGAAATGCATAATGGCAGAACTCAAGGCACATAAGCTTTCGAAAGGCTTAAGGCATCCTATTACTGAAGCGGATTATGAACAATTAGCTAAGGAATTACTTGCACAATGTGCTAATGAGGTTTAATGGAAGGACAAAAGCAAAGGATATTAAGGTTTCTTGGACTTGCACAACGAGCGGGATTTGTAGAATCCGGTTTTGATGCAGTAGTAAAGACAATATATAACAACAAAGCCAAGATGATAATCATGGCACAAGACATATCGGGCAATACTCTAAGTAAATTGCTTGATGTAGCAAGTGAAGTGGATACGAGAATGCCTGAGATATATAGATTCTCAGACATGAGTGAACTAGGATATGCAATAGGCAAGCCGGCTAGGGCGCTTCTAGCAGTGACAGATGACGGTTTTAGAAACAAGTTGAGCGAGCTTTTAGAAGGGCTTAGTGATGAGGAGGAACGCGGTTAATGAGTGAAGAAGAGAACAAGCAGCCACAGATAATTATGGGCGGCGTCTCAGGAAACAAAGAACTAAGAGTAAGAAGAGTTCATAAGAAAAAGGCTGATGAGATGGAAGCGGATATAACACCTGCAACAGAGAACGTTGAAACAGAAAGTGTTAAGAAAGCTAAGCCATCGACTTCCGTGTCCGATGCTTCCAATGAACCTAAGGACGAGGGTAAGACTGAAGCTGTGAAGGCACATAAGGAAAACAAGGTTGTTCCTAGCGACAGCAAGCCTGAAATTAAACCTAACGAAGCTACAGCGACTAAGGATAGTGCTCCACAAAAGGGTCAGGATAAGATTGCTCCAGCTGCTGTGAACTCGGAAGCTTCTTTTAAGGTTTCAGAGAAGAAGGCTGATGCAAATCAAGAGTCAGGCACAGCAAGGAAGGATGAGATAAAGAAGCCTTATCCTCCAAAGAACATTCATACTAATGCTCCTTCCTCAACAAATAATAATCCTCAAAGAAGACCAAACTATAATAATGATAATGCAAGACAAGATGGTGCAGCGACAAGAAGACCAGTTCAGCCAGATAGAACTAAGATTTCTTCGGCTGTTATCTCCATGCCTACATCAACTGTAAAGAGTTCTACTGTTATTCCTGGTAATAGAGACAGAAGGCCTCCTTTCAACCGTGATGGAAACAGACCATACAATAACAACAATGGCGGAAGCGGAAATGGATATCAATCCAATAATGGATATCAGTCCAATAATAGTGGTTCAGGATATAACAACAATGGTGGATATCGTCCTAATCGAAATAACAATGTAGGTGGACCTTCTTCAGGTCCTAGAAATTTCGGTGGAGGCGGCGGATTCGCTAAGGATAAGGATTCATATGATTCAAGCAATCGTCCACCAATGAAGAGAGCTCCAAAGCCAAAGGCTGAAGGTGGTTTTGAAGTTGAAATTAAGACGAGCAGAGCGAATTTTGCTGAGCGCAATTCTGTTGAGAAGAAGAAAACAGAAGGCGATTCAACAAAGAAGGATACTTCTAAGAATCCAATTGCAGCTAATAAAAATAGAAATAAGAACGATATATCTATTCCATCCTTCAATGGTAGGGTGTCCGACGTGCTTAATGATGATAGCATCTTCGATTCCTATCAAGGTTATGGCCGTAGAAAGAAGAAGATTAAGAGTTCCTATATAGCTGCTCCTGTTGTAGAGAAGAAGATTACTAACGTAAAGATTCCTGCATTTATTACTGTTAAGGAACTAGCCGAGGGTATAGAGAAGAAGAGCTCTGATGTTATTAAAGAACTCCTTAAGCTCGGTATGCTCGTGACAATTAACCAAGAGCTTGACTTTGATACGGCTTGCCTAGTTGCTGATGCCTATGGAATTAAAGCAGAGCTTATGGAAGAAGTTACTGAAGAGGATATCCTTTTCGATGATGGTGACGATAAGGATGAAAATTTGAAACAGCGTCCTCCTGTTGTTGTTGTAATGGGTCACGTTGATCATGGTAAGACTTCCTTGCTTGATAGAATTAGATCTGCTTCCGTTGTATCTGGTGAGGCAGGAGGAATTACACAGCATATCGGTGCTTATACTGTAAGACTAAAGGGACGTCAAATCACATTCCTTGATACACCAGGACATGAGGCCTTCACGACAATGCGTGCAAGAGGAGCTCAGGTTACTGATATAGCTATTCTTGTAGTTGCTGCGGATGATGGTGTAATGCCACAAACCGTTGAGGCTATCAACCATGCTAAAGCAGCTGGTACAGAAATAATTGTTGCAATAAATAAGATTGATAAACCAGGCGCTAATCCTGAGAAGGTTAAGCAAGAGTTAACAAACTACGAGCTTGTTCCTGAGGAGTGGGGTGGTTCAACTATTATGGTACCTGTAAGTGCTAAGAAGGGCGAAGGAATTGACGATCTTCTTGAGATGGTTCTTCTAACTGCTGATGTACTTGAGCTTAAGGCTGATCCTAAACGTCAAGCTAAGGGTGCTGTAATCGAGGCTAAACTTGATAAGAATCGTGGTCCTGTAGCAACTGTTCTTGTTCAAAGAGGAACTCTTCGTCAAGGCGATACAGTTGTATGTGGAGCTATGATTGGAAACATTCGTGCTATGTACGATGACAAGGGTGCTGACATTAAGAAGGCAGGTCCTTCTGTTCCAGTAGAGATTCTTGGTCTTCCAGAGGTTCCAGAGGCTGGTGAGCATTTATATGCTGTTACGGATGATAAGATTGCCCGTCAATTAGTTGAGAAGAGAAGAATTAAGCAACGTGAGGAGCAATTGCGTAAGAGCTCAAGAATGAGTCTTGAAACACTTGCTGCTAGTATGGCTGCTGGTGAGATTAAGAACTTGAACCTTATTATCAAGGCGGATGTTCAAGGTTCTGTTGAGGCAGTAATTCAGTCTCTTGAGAAGATATCTAACGAAGAAGTTAAGGTTAAGGTTATCCATGGTGGCGTAGGCGCAATTAACGAGTCGGATGTAGTACTAGCAGATGTATCAAATGCGATTATCATTGGCTTTAATGTTAGACCTTCAGCGCTGATTGCCGAGAAGGCAAAGGAAGTTGGAGTAGACATTAGACTTTATAGTGTAATTTATAACGCTATTGAAGACGTTGAGTCCGCTATGAAGGGTATGCTTGCACCTAAGTTCGAAGAAGAGGTACTTGGTCACGTTGAGATCAGAGAAATCTTCAAGGTTAGTGGTATAGGTACTATCGGTGGCGCTTATGTACAAGATGGTAAGATAGTAAGAAATTGTGACGTTCGTTTGGTAAGAAATGGAATTGTAGTATATACAGGACATCTCGCTTCATTACAGCGTATGAAGGACTCCGTAAAAGAAGTAAATGCTGGATATGAGTGTGGTCTTTCAATCGAAAATTATAATGATCTTAAGATTGGCGATATCATCGAGTCATTCCAGATGAAAGAGGTTGAGAGATAAGTATGCGTAATAGACCCGTTATAGTGGGAGATGAGATTCAAAAGGTCGTGTCAGTGATAGTAAGCTGTCAACTTAATGATCCTAAGATTCCTGTATTAACCTCAGTTACTGCTGTGAAGATGTCTCCTGACCTAACGCATGCTACTTGTTATATGTCCGTCTTTGGAGATCAAAAAACGAAAGATAATTGTATCAAAGCTTTGACGCGTGCTTCTGGATTTGTTCGTTCAGAGGTATGCAAAAAGGTAAGACTTCGTGTTGCTCCTGAGTTTAAGTTCGTATTAGATACGTCTATGGAGGATGCGTCTAAGATGATGGAGCTTATTGATAAGACTATCAAAGAAGACGAGAACAAGAAGAATCTACAGGAGTAATTCTGTAATTTGACGAGGTGCCATATGGAAGAGATTATACTTATTACTTCAAAGGCTACTGAGATGGCAAGTATTCTTTCTACGAATAAAAAAAGGCTTAAGGATACTCATGGCAAATGTTATGTTTTTGTTCATTCGAGTGTTGATGGTGATTGTGTTGGTGCTTCTTGTGCTATGGCTGATGCATTAAATGGTCTGGGGATTGATACTAAAGTAGCATTAGCAGAGAAGATACCAGAAGATATGGCCTTCATGAATGTTGAAGAATTGATTCAATATGATATTTTGCCTAATAACAGTGAGGATTTTGCCATTGCTGTAGATTGTGCTTCTGGATCCAGAATGGGTGAAATGGGTGACTTTTTCGAGGGTATCGAAAACAAGATCATTATTGATCATCACATTTCGGTTGACCCTAATCTAAGCGATGCTTGGATAGATTCAAAAGCTTCTTCTGCGAGTGAAATGTGTTTTAGGATGCTTCTTGCTTTAGCGAAAAATATGGAAGTATCTTCTGAGGAGATTATTTCGAAAAGGGCCGCGAATTGCTTGCTAACAGGAATTGTTACTGATACCGGCCGATTCACATATACGAATACAAGTCCGGAGACTCTTGTAGCATCCGGTAAATTGATGCAACTTGGCGGGAATATTTCAATGTCGTGCTATTATCTTTTCGATATGAAGAAGAAGCCAGACTTCCTATTGTCAAATGAAGCATGTAACACGGCTGAGTTTTTCTGCGAAGATAGAGTCGCAATGTCCATTGTAACCCGCGAGATGTTTGAGAAGTATGGCGCGGATGAAGATTCGGTGAGTGACGTTGCCGCAAGATTAAGAGATGTTGATTCTGTCGATGTGTCGTTTGTATTAAGGGAAACCGAGGATGGTAAGATTCGTGCAAATATAAGGTCATCGTCTTCGTTTGACTGTGCGGCTTTTGCTAGTCAATTTGGCGGTGGCGGTCACAAGAGAGCTTCGGGCTTTACCGTAGATAATATGGATATTGAGGCCTTGGCACAGGAAGTTAGAAGGCTTGTAACTGATGAGTTTGAATCAAATATGTAATGGAATAATTCTCATAGATAAGGAAGCAGGAATGACTTCCTTTTGTATTGATGGCAAGATAAAAAGAATGCTTGGGACAAAGAAGGTTGGGCATCTTGGAACGCTGGATCCTTTTGCTACTGGGCTTCTGCCTATTTGTGTCGGAGATGCTTTGCGCATAATTCGATATACCGATGACTATTGCAAGGGATATCAATGCGTTGCACGATTTGGCTATTGTACCGATACAATGGATACAGAAGGACAAGAAATTTTTGGTAGGCGTCCTACAAAGGATGAACTTGACGAGCTTGTTAGAACTGATTTCAAGAGCGTGCGAAGTGTTTTCGAGGAGATTTCTACTCACACAACACAAATACCACCTATTTATTCTGCAAAGAAAATTAATGGCAGAAAGGCTTATGAGCTTGCACGAGAAGGCAAGGAAATTGAGCTTAAGCCCCAAGCAATCAAGATATTCAAGTTGGAAATTAGTAGCATTACCATTAATGAAGATACCTTCGATGTTGATTTTGAAGTATTATGCTCGAAAGGAACGTACATTCGAGTAATATGTGACGAGCTTGGTCGTAGACTTGAATTTGGAGCTCATGCAATTAAGCTTAGACGCTTAGTTTCTGGGCCTTTTGAGGTTGCTAAGGCGAATACAATTAACGAAATCGAAAGCAAAATTGCATGTGGCGATATGTCTTTCTTGATAGACGAAGAGAATGCTATTGAATACATGCCAGTTTTGGAAGTGAATAGAATTGAGGCTTCGGATATCCGATTAGGAAAGAAGATATTAGCTGATAGATTTGTTGAATCGTTAGCAAAGGAAGAGGCAGGAACGCGTTTTCGCGCAAGATGTGAAGGCGCATTGATTGCGATAGTATACGATTCATATGAGGAAGCAGGCCATGTTCTTAGAATTGAGAGGATGCTAGCCAAATGAGCAATGACTTATACGCCTTAAGAATTATGGATTTAAAGGATTTTAGCGACAGTACAGATACGAGCGAATCAAGTTCAGTGGCGCTTGGCTTTTTTGATGGCGTTCATAGTGGTCATGAGCAGATTATTAATGCGTGCGTTTCATTTGCGAGAAGCAACGGCATTCAAGCTATATTGCAAACTTTCACGCACTTCTCTATTAAGAGCAATAAGTGCATTATGACTAACGAAGAGAAGGCTCAAATTCTGAAGTCCCTTGATGTAGATAAGATGGCGATAGTTGATTTCACAAAAGATGTGATGAATATGAGCGCAAATGACTTTTGCGTCAATATTCTTCTTAATGAGCTTCATGCAAAGTGCATTTGTGTTGGTATCGACTATCGTTTTGGACACAAAAAGGAGGGCGGCATCGAGTTTCTTAAGAGCTTTTGCGCTAGAAACAGCATTGAGCTTCAAGTAATTGAGACTAAGATTTTTGGTGAAGCTAATCGAAAAGTATCGTCTCAATGGCTTCGCGATCTTCTTCAAGAAGGAGACATGGATACGTATCTTAAACTAACCAATGAACGACCATATCAAGTTAGCGGTGTGGTATCGCATGGCAAACGCCTGGGGAGAAAGCTAGGTTTTCCAACAATAAATCTAATTCCGCAAGAAATCAAAACTATACCGCGCTTTGGCGTATATGCCACAAGAGTATCAATCGAGGGTGATGCAAACTACTATTATGGTGTAACAAATGTTGGACAAAGACCAACAGTCGATACGATCAAATCACATCCAGAAGAGACTGTGGAAACGTTTGTTTTCGATTATGAAGGTGATTGTTACGATAAGAATGTAAGGGTTGATTTCATTAAGTTCTTGAGGCCGGAAAGCAAGTTTGATGGGCTTATTCAATTGAAGGAAGCGGTAGAAAAAGACAAAGAGAAGGCAGCACTTGTGCATGGCATCAAAATGCCATAAATTCTCTTTTGTACTGTGGTATTATTACTAAGAACAATTTGAATAATCGATTGTGAGGTGTGTATGAATTATACGGAAGTTAGTTTTCCTGGTTTAGGAATAACAGTAAACATAGATCAAGTTGCTTTCTCAATATTTGGAATTGAGGTCTATTGGTATGGGCTATTGATTTCTCTAGGTATGGTGCTTTGCGTTGTGCTTGGAATGCTTCATTCGAAAAAGAATAAGTTCTCATCCGATTTGGTATTTGACGTTATTTTGGTTTCATTACCTTGCGCTATTGTTGGCGCGAGACTGTACTATGTATTAAGTGAATGGGAGATGTATTCTGGCGATTTAATCAAGATTTTCGACACGCGTTCCGGGGGACTTGCTGTATATGGTGGCGTTCTTGGCGCTTTTATTGGCACACTTATTATGTGTAAGATCAGGAAAATTCCATTTAGTGCAGTTGTTGATTTCTGTGTTGTTTATATTCCTCTTGGCCAAGCGATTGGACGATGGGGCAATTTCTTTAATCAGGAGTGTTTTGGTACTACGACGACGCTTCCTTGGGGTATGAAGAGTAGCGAAGTTGAGTCATATTTAAGACTATACTTCCCGGATTTGGATAGCACTATGGCTGTTCATCCAACGTTCTTTTATGAGTTTTTAGCGACGATTACGATTTTCTTTATTCTTCTTTATGTTCGAAAATATTCGAAGCACGCCTTTGAATCAATGGCTGTCTACATGATTTTGTATGGAGTTGCGCGTTTCTTCATTGAAGGATTGCGTACTGATTCTCTATACATTGGAGATACTGGAATAAGAACATCGCAATTGTTTTCTGCTGTTCTAGTAGTATCTGGAGTGATTTATCTAGTAGTTGCTTACAAGAAGAATATCAAGAGAGTCTATATATCGGAAGAGCTTATGAATAAGACTTTCCTAGACTCAAATAAAAAGGTGGAGAAGGTGGAAAAAGCAGTAAGAGAAGAAACAAATCAAGAAGTATCTGTTTCTTCTACAACTGACGTTTCTTCGGAGACAGACGATAATGCAAATTCAGAAGACGGGAATTGAGAGAAGCAGAAATATTACTCGCTTCCGTTCGATCGATTTTTATTTGGTCGTTCCTGTAATATTGCTCACAATTATTGGAATATATGTATTGAATAAGGTTCTTTCAGAAGGGTATGCTGCATATCCTGGCAATCTTTATCGTCAAATAGCTGCTGCCATGCTTGGAATCTTTTGCGCTCTTGTAATCTGCTTCATTGATACGCAGTTGCTTAAGGTATTAAGCTGGATTATCTACGCTTCGGCGATGTTCCTGTTGTTACTTGTTCCGCTTGATAATTATTCAATGATGGCTGAATGGGGTGCTGATGCTTGGTTGAATCTTCCTGTTCTTGGAAATTTCCAACCTTCTGAGCTTGCAAAAATCGGATTAGTCATGGTTGTCGCGGATTTATTTGAACGTATGAATAGTAAAGAGTTTAGTATGTGGAAAGGTCTAGGACTTATTGCAGCTGTTTATGCACCACCTATGCTTCTTATCTTTAAACAGCCAGACTTTGGAACAGCGATGGTTATTGCTTTCTCATTTGTGTGTGTTCTTTTCGTATGGGGTGTTAAGTATAGATACTTCTTGCTTGCCGCTTCACTAGGAATTGTTGCAGGAATTCCATTAGTTTGGAATTTCTATCTTGAAGGCTACCAAAAGAAGAGAATCTTGTCGCTTGTTTTCGAGGGGTCAGATCCTAAGGCTGAGTACAATCTTGTTCAATCTAAGCTTGCGATTGCTTCTGGAGGACTTGCGGGAAATAATACAGGCGTTCGTGTTTCTGTTCCTGTAAAGGAAAGTGATTTCATATACTCTGCAGTATCCGAGCACCTTGGATTCATCGGTACGACGGTGTTGTTGTGCTTGGCATTCTTCTTTATATGCCGCTGCCTTTATGTAGCAAGTAAATGTAACAAAGCATCTTATTCGTACATAATAATTGGTATTGCTGCCGCATTCGCTTTCCACTTCATTGAGAACATGGGAATGTCTGTTGGCTTACTTCCTATTACAGGAATTCCGCTCCCATTTATTAGCTTGGGCGGAACGTCGTTACTCGTAAACTACATTTCGTTTGGAATTATTCTCAATATTTCTATGAATAGACAACAAGAAGCTTAGTATTTGTAGCTGATTGCTGTTTATTAGTATTCTGCAAGTCTCATTTCGAATTTGAGATGATTTTTCGCGCGAAAAACATTCAAACTGTAACCGTAGAAGAAAGTTCGCAGTACTGATTGAATTTAGGTATTGTAAAATTTACAGTACCGTGATACTATCACTATGTAAGAAACTTCAGTATTGAAAGTGAGGAACGCTAATGAATACGCAATACAAGAAAAGTATTTTGGATATGTGCGTTCTTGCTGTACTGGATAGGGATGATAATTATGGTTATGACATGGCTGACTATCTATCCAAAACGATTGAGGTCGAAGATGTCTCAGTCTATCCTCTACTACGAAAACTGGCTAAGGATGGCCTGGTAACAACTTATCTTAAGGAATCCCAAACCGGTCCTCCAAGAAAGTACTATCGCTTGGCAGATGAAGGCCGTAAAGTATTAAATGAATACCGCAAGGATTGGAAAGAGTTCACAGCAGTCGTGAACCAAATATTGGAAGGAGAACCAAATGAATAAGAAAGACTACATGACGATTCTCTCTAGGGAAATGGGCTCGTATACCTATAAGGACGTTCAGGAGATAGTTGAAGAACTAAGCGCACATTTTGATATTGGAATCGATAATGGCAAGACAGAGGGGCAAATTTGCGAAGAACTTGGCGATCCTGTAGATATGGCTAAGGCATACAAGGAAGATGCTGCTACAACTTTGGGAGATATTCTTAGAAAAAAGAATCCTAATACCACATGTGTTTCAGCTCCTGCTAAGAAGGATGCATCAGGTGGTATCATCTTTGTTATTCTGTTTAATATCTTTATTGGAGTATGGTTATGGTTATGGTTAGCAGGCTTAGTGCTTGGAATTGTTGGAACAAGCCTTACTGGTTTCTTTGGTTCAATAGTTGGCGCTATAGCATTGGCAGTTACCGGCGTTGGTTTAGGAGCATACCTAGCTCCAGTCATTACTTTCCTTATAGCATCGTTCCTAGTAAGCATAGCTGGAATGGTTCTGTCGTATTTCCTAGTTAAGTATTACATCGTATTCTTAATTAAGTACATCAAGTGGAATAGCAAGCTATGCAAGGAAGGATTTTAAGGTGAGCTAAAATGAAAAAAGTCGAGAAAATATTCATTATTGTAGGTATTTCAGCTTTGGTTCTTTCCATAATTCTTGGAATTACTTCCATTACTATGTTCTCTTCGCAAATGGCTAAGGACATTAATAAAATTGACTTCGACGAGGTAGCAAGACGTTTGGGTTCGAGATTTGATGAGTTGGATTTCGTTAATGAAGACGGACATATTCTAATTGAAGGAGAAGACGGCTTCAGAGTAGAAGTGGATGTAAGTGGTATTGATGTTGTAGGAGTAGGTGACGAAGTAGATGATTCTGATGATGAGTCATCTCATGACTCGGATTCCGACTCTGTCTCTGACTCCGACTCAGACTCGGATCCCGTTAACGATTCCGAACCTGAGGAAGATACAGAAGGCTAATTAGATTCAAAGTTCAAGCAAAAAGTCGTCACGTTCGCGTGGCGTTTTTTGTTGTCTCTAAAAGAACGTGAAGAATTAGGGCAGGACTCATTTGAATTCAAAAACCAATCCCAGCGAGTATTCCACGTTTTAAGAAGACATCAATTCACAACTTTTCTGTCACGAAGAAGAAAAAATGTAATGAAAAGAGTAAAAACCTCTTGATTATAAGAAATTTTACGAATACAATACAAACAAGTGGCAGAAAAGGGAGCAATGTTCCAGTTTGATGGAGATTTGTGGAGCGCTTAAAGGCGCAAAACATTTTCAAAATGGAATTTATCCCGAAGTATAGGAGTTTTGTGTGGCACGAGATACAAAGCGAATTGATGCAAAAGGCAGATTTATTATTTCTACCAGATTGAAAGATTTGATGGGAACTGATCTCGTTGTGACAAATAGTCTGGATAAAGGCTATCTTTGTGTATATTCGAAGGAGCACTTCGATAGTATTAAAGATCAATTAAGCAAACTAAACTCCATGGACAACAATGTTAGAACAATTCAAAGAGCGATTGTCGGAGAGGCGCTTGAGGTATCGACCGATTCTCAAGGAAGAATCTCAATCACAAACGAATTGTGGGAGAGAATCAATGCAAATCCAGGCGACGAGATTTGTGTTTTCGACATTATGGGGAAGCTCGATATATGTACTCGTAGCTTCTATGAGGGTCAGACCGATGAGCTTCTAAGCATAGAAGGTCTCGACACTAAGTATTATGTTGAAGGCTTGTGATGATTATCACGTTCCTGTGCTTTTCGAAGAGTGCATGGAAGCGTTGGACATAAAGAAGGATGGCATCTATGTTGATTGCACTGCAGGTGGTGGAGGACATAGTTCTGGAATTCTAGATAGACTGTCGTCTAAGGGAATGCTTATCTCTCTAGATAAAGACGACGAGGCATTGAGTAGATGTGAGCAGAGACGGGAAAAGTACTCTGATAAGAATTGGGAATTGATAAAGTCGGATTTTTCGAAAATCGACGAAGTAATAACAGAATTGAACCTTGAAAAAGTAGACGGAATTCTTGCCGATTTTGGAGTTTCATCGCATCAGATTGATACGGCGGAACGTGGCTTCTCCTATGCAGTTGATGGTCCATTAGATATGAGAATGGACGAACAGCAAAGACTCAGTGCATCAACAGTAGTAAACACATATTCAAAGGAAGAGCTGGTAAGAATTTTTCGAGAATATGGTGAGGAAAGATTCTCAGGACGAATAGCCGACGGAATCGTACGCGATAGAGCAAGAGAGCCTTTTGTTAGTACAAAACAGCTTGCCTCCAAAATAGCAAGCTACGTTCCATCGAAGGCTAGAAATGAGGA
Source organism: Clostridiaceae bacterium (assembly GCA_012728275.1). Taxonomy (GTDB): domain Bacteria; phylum Bacillota; class Clostridia; order Saccharofermentanales; family Saccharofermentanaceae; genus Saccharofermentans. Next base: position 14,316 of record JAAYFK010000069.1, read on the forward strand.
TCAGCATCCTGCTAGAAGGTGTTTTCAAGCGATTCGTATTGAGGTTAATCATGAGTTGGAGTCAGTTGAAAAGCTTTTGGAGAAGGCTCCTAGATTACTTAAGCCAAATGGAAGGCTTGCAATTATTACCTTCCACTCACTTGAGGATAGACTAGTTAAGGAAGCATATAAGAAGCTAGAGAATCCTTGCACATGCCCTCGAGATTTTCCTATTTGTGTTTGTGGGAAGGTTAGTCTAGGACGATTTGTTGGCAAGAAACCAATTATTGCCTCACAAGAAGAGATAAAAGAGAACTCAAGAGCGCATTGCTGCAAACTTAGGGTTTTCGAGAGAAATAATAACGAAGAAAAGTAGGTAAGTGACAGTGAAGGACAAAAGGAAGGATAAAGTGAATACTTTAGCAAGACCAAACTTAAGTACACATGAGTACGAAGTTGGCCTTGATATTGAAGCGCTTCTTTCCGAAAAGAAAGCAACACTTCGCTACACTAACGGTCTAGTAATCGAAGAGACAAAGAATGACTACTTAAATTCAACGCAAGTCAATGAGAAAACAAGAAGCTACGCTAGAAATCATCCAGAGTATATGAACTCTGATTTGGCGAAAGAAGAGAAAAGACGAGAAGCTAGACTATCAAGAAGAAGAGCATTGCAAACAATTATGTTTGTTGGTGCTATAATCCTAGCAGGAGTTTTCTTCTCGCTTCTTTTGTATCCACAAAGTGAAATGGGAGAATTAAGTAGAGATAATTCTGATGCAAAGGATAGAATATCTGCACTAAGGCAGCAAATCGTCGATGCAGAAGAGGGCGTTAGCGGAATTACTGACATGGATGTCATTAGATCTCAGGCACTTGCATTAGGTATGCAAGACCCTAACGCTAATCAATTAGTAATTCTACCTATGCCGGGTAATGACAAGCTTATTACTGTTGAGGCATATGATGAAGATGGTATAAGCGAAGAGGCTCTTGAGAATTCGATAAACAACTTGGCTGAGTACTATCGTAACAATACGTAGTAATAGCTATATTGGCAGGAGCAATTTCTAATGATATATGGACACAATGAGAAGAGTTCCAAACTGTGGGTAATATCATGTTGGTTGGTATTGTCGCTTTTCTCGCTTTATTTGATTTTTTCGCTATATCAAGCAACTGTAGTCAATTATGACAAATCCGCGCGAGCCGCTTCTCAAACTCAATGGCTTCTCTTGCCATACACAGCGCAGCGAGGCGTAATCTATGATGCTAGCGGCATTCAATTGGCATCAAACACATATGATTATACAATTGTTTGCTCACCTAACGCGGTGCTTCAAAGCCTTGGAGATAGCACAGATGCTGATCTCCTCGCGAAAAGAACTCAGCTTCTCTCAGACTTAAGCTCCATGCTTGGTCTAGACATAGAATATTTGGAGAGTGTTTTTCCAGAGAACGATGATCCCAATATAGACGAGCGTGCTTCGGTCGCTGGTATGGACTTGTGCCGTAATATTTCGACAGATAATGCAGAAAGTCTCGCGACATATTTAGAAGAGAATGAGATTAATGGTATTTCTTTGACGGCAGTACCTCAACGATATTACAACTATGGAAGATTTGCATCTCAAGTAATTGGTTACGCACGTAATGATGGCGAATCACTTTCTGGTCTTTATGGACTAGAGTCTTATTACAACGATGTCCTTTCGGGTACAGATGGATATAGATATTCTGAAGTCGACGGCGAGACTGGCGGAGTATTACCATATTCGGAAGCAACTACAGTTGAGCCAGTAAACGGTAATAATTTGGTTCTTAACTTGGACTTAAGCATTCAAAGAATTGCTGAGGAAGCATGTCGTGATGCATATGAGACTTATTCTCCTAGAGATGGAGTTACGGCAATTGTTATGAATCCATATACCGGAGCTATTCTAGCTATGGTTTCGCTTCCTGATTATGATTTGAATGATCCTTATGCAGTACCATTTGGAATGCAAGACGTGTTGTGGGATTCTTTTACTGAGGACCAGCAAGTTAATTACTTAATGAGTAATGTTTGGCGCAATAGATGCATATCTGATACTTATGAGCCCGGTTCGACCTTCAAAGCCCTTACCACAGCTATAGCTCTTGAGGAGAATCTAACAAATGAGGCTGAAGAATTCTCTGATGCTCCTATTGATATTTCACCAGAGTTCCAAATTTCTTGCTGGCTTCAGAAAACAAATGGGTATAATCATGGGATTGAGTCGCTCTTTCAGGCATTTGAGAACTCATGTAATCCTGTTTTCGTTCAGCTTGCTTATAGAATTGGCGTAGAAGACTATTATGAATATGTTCATACATTTGGCTTCTATGAAGAGACTGGAATAGATTTGCCTGCTGAAGGAATTGGTATCTTCCATACGGATCCAACATACGTCGATATGGCATGTTTGTCATTTGGCGAGTCTGCAACTGTCACTCCTATACAACTTCTGAATTCGTATTGCGCAATTATTAATGGTGGTTCGCTGATGACGCCTCACCTTGTTCGCTACATTACTGATAGCGAGGGCAACATAATTGACGAGATTGAACCTGAAGTAATTCGAACGATATTCTCTGAGCAGACTTGTGCGAGAGTTCGCGCAATGATGGAGGGCGTAGTAAACGATGGTACTGGTTCAGCTGGACAAGTTCCGGGATATTCTGTTGCTGGAAAAACATCTACATCTACTATCGAGATAGGCGAGGAAGCAGGAATGCACGTTTTGTCATTCTCTTGCTATGCACCTTCATATAATCCGCAAATTGCGGTTCTCGTAGTACTTAATAAGCCAGAGGATAAGACAGTAGGATCTTCAGCTGCAGCGGCAGTGGCAGCTCAAATCGTTGAAGGTACATTAACCTATATGGGTGTCGAGCGAGTATTTACCGAAGACGAGTACGACGATATGGTAATAAGGTATTACATTCAGCCTGTTTCGGGTATGACAGCTACGCAAGCAAGCGCAACTATAGGAGCGAACGGGATTTCTTCAATCTATGGCACTACAGACATGAATGCTGATACTGTTGTCGGCTTTACATATCCTTCGATAAACGACACGCTATATAGTACAGGTATTGTCGTCTTGTATCCTGATGGAGTAACGGACGAGGAAATGCTTAAGACAAATGTTCCGAACTTAATTGGGAAGTCAGCTATGGAGTGTATTGAGGCATTAAGAGATGCAAATTTGAATTGCTCCATAGAAGGTGAGATTACCGGTATCTGTAATGCTCAAAGTATTGAAGTAGGAACAAATATCAATGCTGGTACGATTGTAACCGTAACCTTAGTTCCAACGGCGGATTATTCTGGAACACCAACGAGTGAGCCTGTTGATTTTGGAGGCGGAGAGGATGGAATATCACCAAGTGATACGCCAGCAAGTGAGCCAAGTGACGAGAATTCTGAGACAACGATACCTACAATGGGATGTCAACGCGATATAATACTAACGGCCGAAAGAATTGAGATTAAGAACTCGTGAATTTGTTTCTTTTCGCGAAAATAGACTAAGGCCAACAAGAATATTTATGTAATAAATCGAAAAGAAGAGGAAAGCTTCTAATTGGCACATATTATAATAAAATATATAATTGTGTATGAATGGTTTTGCTGAATAGTACAGGAGGAAAATCTAATGTCAATGTTGCTTTCTACTCTTTTTCAGGGAACGGAATACAGATTGATTTCTGGTTCAATGAGAAGAAGAGTTTCTTCGATAGAAGAGAATTCTGGGAAAGTTGTTAAAGATAGCCTTTTCGTTGCTATTATTGGCTTTGAAGTAGACGGACACTCTTATATCCCTAAAGCGATAGAGAATAAAGCAGGATGCATTGTAGTTGATTCCGATAGAAAGAGCTTCCCAGATGATGAGCTTATCAGTTTATATGGGGACTCAGACATTACAATAATTGAAGTCAAGAGTACCAGGCGAGCACTAGCTATTTTGTGTGCGGCTTTCTTTAATCATCCTGAAGATCGAATGGACTTAGTTGGAGTTACAGGTACCAAAGGAAAAACAACCACCACATACATGATCCATAACATTCTTGAGCTAGATGATAATGCTTCGGGACTTATTGGTACTGTTGGAAAGTGCTTTGGTAAGGAAGAAAGAGAAACTAAGAATACTACTCCAGATGCGCATGAGCTTTTTGCAGACCTAGAGGAAATGGCATTAAAGCAATTCGATAGTTGCGTTATGGAGGTCTCATCTCAAGGGCTTAAGCTTGACAGAGTTTATGGCATTAGATTTGACATAGGCTGTTTTACTAACTTTTATGAGGATCATATTAGCGCGAATGAACATCCGGATATGCGCGACTATCTTGAGAGCAAATTAGTACTTTTTGATAACACAAAAACAGCTGTTATCAATGCGGATTGTGCTGTTGCAAAACAAGTAATAAATTACGCTTCCTCAAGGTGCCCCGTATATACATATGGGCTAACTGAGGATAGCGATTGCTATGCAAAGAATATAAGACACGAAGTAAGAAATGGCGTTTCTGGTTCCTTGTTTAATTTGGTTTGCCCTTGGTATGAGGGCGAGGTTTTCTTGTCATTGCCAGGAAAATTCAACGTATATAACGCACTTTGCGCAATTTGTACGGCGGGTTTATTGAAGGTTGACTTTGAAACCGTGCTTAAGGGTCTTGCTACAGCGAAGGTTCCTGGCAGGGTTCAGCCAGTAGAGAATAAACTGGGATTGAGCATTCTAATTGACTATGCGCACAATGCTGCAAGTTTGGAAAGTGTGCTTAAATCTCTTAGTGAATATACAAAAGGTGATATCATTTCAGTCTTTGGTTGTGGAGGTAATCGTTCATACACAAGAAGAAGGGAAATGGGCGTGGTTTCGGGAAACTTTGCTAACTACACGATTATTACCTCGGACAATCCACGTGATGAAGAACCGATGAGTATCATAGCTATGATTGAAGAAGGCATTATGTCAACCGGTGGAAAGTATGAGGTTGTCGAAGACAGAGCTCAAGCGATTCAAAAGGCAATTTCTATGGCAAAGCCAGGAGATACAGTAATTATTGCGGGCAAAGGACATGAGAACTATCAAGAATTTGAGCATAAGAGACGAATATTCTTCTCCGATAGTAAGGTTGCATCAGATGTTGTTTTGGCCTTGGAGGAAAAGAAGCAATGAGCATGATGTTTTCGCTATCTGAGATAGTAAATGCTACCGAAGGCAGGCTTATATATTCTAATAATGTGATGCAAGATATTGGCACCATTTATGTAACGGGCGTATCGAAAGATTCAAGGACAATAGAAGAAGGGCAACTTTTTGTCGCGCTAAAAGGCGAGAAATTTGATGGCCATGAGTTCTGCGAGGAAGTTAAGGAAAAGGGCGCGATAGTACAATTGATTTCTGATGAGAATAAGTGCGCAAATGGAACGATTTCTATTATTGTTGAGGATACGGTGGTTGCTATTGGTAAGCTTGCAAGATATTATCGTTTTAAGCACAACATGAAGACGATTTGTGTCACAGGTTCAATTGGTAAAACATCGACAAGAGAGATGATAGCGCTTGGCCTATCTTATGATAAGAAGGTTTTCTCGACTAAGAAGAATGAGAATAACGAGATTGGTCTGGCATTCACGATTTTATCGGCGCCAGAGGATACTGAGATTCTTGTACTTGAGATGGGTATGCGAAAAAGAGATGAGATCTCATACTTAACTAACATAGCATGTCCAGATATAGCTTGTATTACAAATGTAGGATACTGTCACATAGAACGTCTTGGTTCTAGAGAAGAAATTTTGCTCGCTAAGACTGAGATTATTCAAGGAATACAATCCGGAGGCTTTCTTGTTATTAATGACGATGATGAGCTACTTCGTAACTATTGCATGAATAACCTTCCTTGCAATATGTTCCTTGCTTCAACGTCAATTGTAGGACCAAGCAAGGATATTGTAAGCGTAAACGCGTCCAATATCACGATGGATGAAGAAGGCACAGTCTTTGATGCTGACTTGCTTTGTAGGGGTCAATCTAGCCATATAAGAGATGTACGAATTAAGGATTATGGTATTCATCATGTGCGCAATGCGATGTTTGCATTTGCATGTGCATTAATTCTTGGAATTAATACGGATAAAGTTACCTCACAACTGTTAGAATATAAGCAAATGGCTGGAAGAGGCATGATTATTCATACTCCAAAGTACACGATAATCGATGATGCTTACAACGCTTCTATTGAATCTATGGAGGCAGCGTTCGCTAATTTGAATGTTGTTGGAAAGAACCAAAGAAAGATTGCTTGCTTAGGCGGAATGCTCGAGATGGGCTCCTTTGCTCCTTTCCTACACGAGAAGACGGGTCTTGATTGTGCGAATTATGATTTCGATTTTGTAATATTGACCGGTGACAATAAGGTGGATTTTGTTCGTGGATATAACGAGGGCAAAGGAAAGGCCAAAATAATAGAGTGTGAGAATAGTCGAGACGTAATGGATTCCTTGCTTAAGATTATTAAGCCAAATGATTGCATTCTGTTTAAAGCATCTAATGCTTTTGGTTTTCAAAAGTATGCTGAGGAGCTAAGTAAAGTTGACTGAGATGAGAAAGCAAAATTCAATACCAATTATGAGTAAGGGTAAGTCAAATATACCTATGATTATTATGCTCTTCATTTTGGTGGTCTTTGGCCTCGTAATTCTTTACTCAGTATCAGGACCGATAGCATATTCCGAACATGCTGATTCCTCGTATTATGTTGTTAAACAGATTTTTTTCTCTTCCTTAGGATTGGTTGCATGTTTTGTTATCGAAAGAATACCAATGCGTTGGTATAACCAGAGATGGATTATGGTTGGCGTTTATGCTGTAGCTTTGGCTCTGATTATTCTAACTAGATTAGTAGGAACAGTTCATGGTAATGCCAAAAGATGGCTGAATCTTGGATTTGAATTCCAAACATCCGAGCTTGTGAAGATAGCCGTTGTTCTATGTTACGCTATCTATCGAACTATGATTGTTGAGCTACGTAAGAAAGGTAAGCTTGTGGCTTCTAATCCAAAATATCAGGCACTTAAGGACGCTTTCTTGGATTTCATTTTGCCAGTTGGATGTATGCTTGTTCTTGATGTATTTATTCTTATTCAACCGCATTTCTCCTGTTTCATTATTGTTGGATTGATTTGTGCGATATGTGTTCTGGTTTCTGGCGTAAAACTTAAATCTTGGCTTATTGGAATGGCTGTATTTATTCCAGTTGGAGCTCTTTGCATAGGCATTTTTATGGCGTCTTCTGCTGGTTTTCGAGATAAAATCTTAAGAAATTTCTCCCACGTATTTAAGCGATTTGAGATATATGCTGCTCAAGATGCAGATGAAGGATCCTCGACTTTGTCGGAGGATGATACTAGACAGGTTGACAGCGCAAGTAACGCGCTTGGCTCTGGTGGCGTATGGGGACTTGGTTTAGGTAATTCAAGGTCTAAGTATTCATATGTATCTGAGGCTGAGAATGACTATATTTTTTCCGTTTATGTTGAGGAAACTGGATTAGTAGGAGGGACGATACTGATTCTGATCTATCTGGTCGTTTTTGCCCTTGGCATGAATGTCGCGCGAAAAACAAAGACAGTTTTCGGACGAATAATTGCGGTAGGATATACCTTTTTGATAATGATTGAAGCCATGTTAAATATTGCAGTTGAGCTTAAGGTAATTCCTGCAACTGGAGTAACACTGCCATTTGTGAGTTATGGCGGTACAGCTCAAGTGTTGCTTTTTGTGGCGTTCGGTATGGTGCTATGTGTATCAAGAACTGAGGGCACTATGTTTAAGCCCCAGCAACCAGCAATTGAGCAGCAAGTTAACCTAGCAAGTGCATCTCAAGATGTTGACGCAAAGAACGAAGGAATCAAAGTAGGTATATGAATTATAAGTTTATTATTACAGGCGGAGGCACCTCAGGACACATTAATCCTGCTATTTCTATCGCTGACGCGATTACTCAAAGATGCAAGCAACAAGGCGATAATTGTGATATTATTTTCACCGGTCGCGAAAAAGGACTTGAGAACGAGCTTGTGAGTAAAGCCGGTTACGAGATGAAGTATATCGAAGCAAGACCTTTTCCAATGCGTCCTACACCAAAGCTTTTTGCAGCAATTAAAGCTTTATATGTCGGCAGAAAGCAATGCGCTAAGATAATTAGCGACTTTGCTCCTGATGCGGTCATTGGAACTGGCGGATATGTTTGTGCGCCACTTCTTCTTGAGGCTTCTAAGAAGAAAATCCCGGTATTTCTTCACGAATCAAATGCTTTTCCTGGCCGCGCGAATAAGCTTCTGGCTCGTAAGGCTACAGTTGTAATGACAGGTTTCTCTAACCATTCAAGTACCTTTAAGAACGCGCGAAAAGCAATTTTCACAGGTAATCCAATTCGAACAGCACTGATTAGTAGTTGCAACGAGGTTGATGTTAAGTCTTCGCTTGGTATAGATAAGTCAATGAAAATAGTGTTTATTATGGGCGGAAGTCTTGGCGCGAAGACTCTAAATGAATTTGCGTTAGAAGCATCAAGAAGCGATGTCTTCTCAGATACGCACTTTGTTCTAAGTGCTGGGAAGCAACAACAGCAAGCCTTTATGGATTCTGTTGTGGATAAGCCCAACAATTTAACAATTATGGAATACATAGACAATCCTTACCAACTTCTAAGCCAAGCAGACGTTAGTATTACTAGATCTGGTGCCGTTACTTGCGCAGAGGTAGCAGCAGTTGGAGCCTGTTCAATTCTTGTTCCATACCCACATGCTGCTCATGATCATCAAACCTTCAACGCGACAATGTTAAGTGACCCTGGCGCGGCTATTCAAATTAGCGATAGTGATGTTGCGCAAGGCAAACTGGATTCTATACTTAGAGACCTACTTGATGACAATAAGAAACAAGAGACGATGAGAAGCAACGCGAAAAAGCTTGCTGTAATGGATAGTGATAAGAGAATTGCGGATGCGATTTTTGGACAAATAAAGGTTAAGCAAAATGGATGATGAAGAATTAAAGAGAATCTTTTCGAGCGAATTGTCGTCTTCGAATGAAGAAACTAATGCTAGTCACGCTGATAGTAAAAATGAAGCTATCAGTGAGGAGGATTCTTTGTCTTCAAACTTGAGCAATAGTGATTTTGTTGAGACTAAAGTTAAAACCACAGATAGTAAGGTTTCGCACGAATCCAATAAGCAATACAAAGGCTTACTACCACAAATTAAAGAGTCAATAAGTAAGCTTAATAGTTTCAAGAGTAATTTTAGCTCTAGAGTAAATTTTGATAGCAAGAAAGAGTATCTTCCGAATTTTCCTCTGTCTTTTAAGGGCACGCTTGTTGCGATACTTGGAGTATCAATCATAATGTTGGTGCTAGGATTCTTCTTCTTGCCTTCCTTCAGGGTGCAAATCATTGAAATCAATGGAAATCAAGTGATATCGGATGAGAAAATCTGCGAGATGGCGGGGATACAGTATGGCAGTCATTTGATGTCAGGAATTAGTGGCGACATTATTGATTATTTTCGCCTGGATTATGGCAAAACTGAAGATAAGATAAAGAATGAGAACGCTTATGTAGAAGATATTCGCATCACTATTAGTTTTCCGTCAACCATTAAGATTGATGTTGTTGAGCGATCCAAAATCGCTTATATCGAGATTCCTGATGGCTATGTTTCTGTGGATTTGAATGGAGTAGTAGTGGAATTCAATTCATTTGACGGACTAGAAGATATTCATCCATTAGTTTGTGGAATGGATGTCAGTTCCGTTGAGATATCTCAACCTATTCAAGTGGTTAACACCACGGATTATAACAAGTCGCTGGTAGTTCTTGGCGCTGTTCTTGCTGCTGATATCAATGGCGGAGATACGGAATATAGTATGTTCGAGAACCTTCTTGAAGTTAGAGTATTACCAGGGGGAAATATCTTTTTAACTTTCGTGCTACCTAATGGTGCAACCTTGCAAGTAAAGCTTGAAGCTATAGATAACATTAACGATGACATGAATTGGCTTTTATATTCAATTACTGAGAATGCCTTTGATAATCTGCCAGACGGAGCTCTAGATATGACGGGCGAGGAATATGTTTACCGCGAGTATCAATAAATGTTAAAATAATTGGAAAGCAAATTTAACATACTTGAAAGATAAGAGTGCCTTTTGTATTGTGACTGTCCTATATTTAGGTTACAATTCAAATTGTTACACTATATATTGGTCATATTTGATATGTGAATATATCAACTTTATATTTACGTGACTGGAGGATTTAGTTTATGTCAGAGAATAAAAGAGGATTTGTACTGGACGATGAAGCCTTTGCTTCAATAAAGGTAATCGGTGTCGGCGGTGGTGGATGTAATGCCGTTGACAGAATGGTAGAAAGTGGAGTTCAGGGAATCGACTTTATCTCAATAAATACGGATAATCAAGCGCTAGCTAGATCAAAAGCTAGCATTAGAATTCAAATAGGAGAGAAGGTTACTCGTGGCCTTGGTTGTGGTGCTGATCCTAGCATCGGCGAGAAGGCTGCTGAAGAGTCTAAGGATGAGATTGCATCAGCAATTAAGAACACTGACATGTTATTTATTACAGCTGGTATGGGCGGTGGAACTGGAACTGGTGCCGCACCTGTAGTAGCTCAGATTGCCCAAGAGTTAGGAATCCTTACAGTTGCAGTTGTTACTAGACCATTCGGCTTTGAAGGTCCTCGTAGAGGAGCTAATGCTGAGCGTGGAATTAGAGAGATGGAGAAGTACGTTGATTCCTTAATAGTTGTTGCTAATGATAAGGTCCTTAATGCAGTTGATGAGAATACTTCAATTGGGGATGCATTCAACATGGCTGACCAAGTATTAAAGTATGGTGTTGCTGGTATCTCGGACCTTGTTGCTATTCCGGGACTAATTAACTTGGACTTGGCAGATGTTAGAAGAGTAATGACAAGAGCAGGTGTTTGCCACATGGGACTTGGTCGTGCTTCTGGCGAGGATAGAGCAATTAATGCTGTTAAGCAAGCGATTAACTCCCCTCTACTTGATACAACAATCGAAGGCGCTCGTGGAGTTATTATCAACTTTACTGGTGGACGCAGTATGACACTTCAAGAGATTGATCGTGCCGCTTCTGTAGTTCGCGACGCAGTTGCTGCAGAGGCTGACATTATTGTTGGTGCTGTAATTGATGAGTCTGTTGATGATGAAATCATGATTACTGTTATTGCATCTGGTTTTGAGAATACAGTTAATGCTTCTGTAGGCCACCGTGCTAGCACATCAATTCTTTCCAGATCAAATCCTGGTGTTTTGCCGGATCAGAATAGAGTACAACAGCCACAGCAGGTAACACCTGTATATGCTGAGCCTGTAGTTGCTCCTGTACAACAAAGAACAGCTCCTGGTTTCCTATTTGGAGATGATTCTGTGAATGCTCCAGTAAGTGCTAAGAGACCAGTATCCGAGCCAGTCTCTGATGTAGATACAGGAAATATTTCTGTACAGCCAGTGCAGCAACCTCAACAAGCAAGACAGCCTTCTGCTCCTGTACAGCAGCCAATTCCTCCTTATGCTGCTCGTCCACAACAGCCACAAGCGCAGCCTCAGAGTGCACCTAGTTCAATTCCTCCTTATCAGGGCGGACGTCCAACAACAAACGTATCTCCAGCTCCAGCTCCAGAGGAACATCCTCAGAAGACGGCTAAGCCTTGGTTTATGTTTGGTAAGGATGGCGAGTAATCTCGCTATAACAGGTGATATTGAATGAAATGTCCTAAGTGTGGATGTGCTGACGACAAAGTAATAGATACTAGAGCTGCTGAAGACGGAAAGATGATACGTCGTCGTCGTGAATGTCTTGTGTGTGGAACTAGATTTACGACAATAGAGCGAATGGAAGAAATGCAGCTTAATGTCATCAAGAAAGATGGTACTCGTCAGGAATTCCAACGAGATAAGATTCTGAAGGGACTAGTAGCCGCTTGTTCAAAGAGGCCTGTCACGAATGATGATTTATTGAGCATAGTAAATGACGTAGAAGCGAGTTTACAGTCGAAACATAGTCTGGAGACGACTTCTGATCAAATTGGTGAAATGCTTATGGAACGCTTGAAGAAACTCGATAAGGTTGCATATGTCAGATTTGCATCTGTTTACAGAGATTTCACTGATGTTGACTCTTTTACTAAAGAAGTTGAGAGAATCAACGAGGTACGCGAGTAACTGAAAGGAGCTTTTACATGAAGAAGGTCTTAATTGTTGATGATGATGCAAGCATAATTGAGGTGCTTCGTCTCTATTTCGAGAAAGAGGGCTATGCTGTTTCAGTTTGTATGCAAGGTGATAAAGCTCTTTCGACTTTCCATGCATCTAATCCTGATATAGTTATCTTGGATTTAATGCTTCCTGGTATGGATGGCTACGATGTATGTCGTGAGATTCGAAAGAATAGCAATACGCCAATTATTATGTTGACTGCAAGAACTGATGCTCTTGACAAGATTATAGGTCTTGAACTTGGAGCTGACGACTATGTAGCAAAACCTTTCGAACCAAAGGAATTACTAGCTAGAGTTAAGGCTGTTCTTCGTAGATGTGAAAAGAGAGATACAGTGGCTGCCGTTAAAGAAGATGTAAGTGATAGCAAATCACTCGAGATTATCACATACCCAGGCTTTTCGGTTGATAAGGCTAAGTATGTAGTAACAGTTGATGGTGAAGAAATCTATATGCCTCCTAAGGAATTGGAACTCTTATTCTTCTTGGCTTCTAACCCCAACAGAGTATTTACGAGAGAACAACTTCTTGAGAATGTTTGGGGCTACGATTTTTATGGAGAGTCTAGAACTGTAGATGTTCACGTTAAGAGAATTCGTGAGAAGATTGAAGCCCACGGTATTAATGAAGGTTGGAGCATTAAAACAGTTTGGAGTGTAGGATATAAGTTCGAGACAAAAACAGTATTAGCTGAGTAATTCGAATGGTTAAGAAAAGACGAAACGTATCGGCAAATCTTGCTTTTATATTGATTATGTTTTTAGTAGTAAGCACAGTAATAGTTTTTGCTGTGCTTCTTTTCCTATCGTACGAAAATATGATGGCTCAATGGATCACCATTGAGAAGGTTAGACTTCAAAATATTACTCGCAATATAGTTGAAGATGCAAATGCATTATCTAACGGTCAGGAGTACATGCTTGAAGATAATCTTGATAGCGCTGATCCTGATTCGATTAATTATCAGATAACGAGCCTCTTGCAAAGAAGATTTACGGATTCTTCTTTCTCTGAATATTCAAGTATATATATTGTAAATCCTGATGGAGATATTGTTATTAGTGAAATTAATCCATCCTTTAGATTTGCTGAAGACGTGTCGTCGAATTCTAGTAATGTAGTTCTTAAGCAAGATGTGATTGAGATGGTTAGGCAGAGACTGTCAAACGACGATAATTTCATAGATGTAATAAATAATAGTTCTTCATTCGAGTTGATAAGCGCATCAAGATTTGAAGGGACGGATGCCATTTGCATTGTTACAAGTCAAGCAAATTTAGATGCCTCGAGAAGAGAGTTTATTAGCTTGTATACGCTACCTACGATCATTGCTTTAGTAATTGCAGTAGCCTTATTTATTGGTTTTGTATGGTTGAGCCTAGCCCCAGTAAGACATATTTCAAAGACGGTGCGAAAGGTTGCTGAGGGTGACTATTCTGCAAGAGTAGACAAGAAATACACGGACGAGTATTCGGGGTCTAGCCTTACTGTCTCACTTGATATGGTTGCTATGGCGCAAACAGTAAATGAGATGATAGATGTAATAGACAATCAAGAGAAAGACAGAGGTATTTTTATATCTAGTATTGCTCACGATATAAGAACTCCATTAACATCAATTAATGGTTTTATTTCAGCTATGCTTGATGGAACAATTCCTGAAGATAAGCACGAGAGATATCTAAAGTTAATCAAGAACGAAGTTGATAGAATTAGAGCGCTTATAATTTCCATGACCGAGGCGGCATCGCTATCATATGTCAATCCAGAGGTTATGGAGAAGTTTAGCTTAAAAGATGCTTTGTCTGATATAGTGCAACATCTTGAGCCTCAATTAAAGGACAAGAACATAGAACTGAAGACGTTTTTCGAGATAAGTGGGCCTAATGAAATTTACGGTGAGGCTCAGCAGCTTTGCCGCGTAATGATGAATGTTATTACAAATGCTATTAAATTTACTCCTATGGACGGCAAGATTCGTATTAGGGTGTTTGAAGATCACGATGATCCAGAGGAACCGCCACATCTTGTTGTAACAGTAGAGGACTCAGGTCCTGGAGTACCTGAAGAGAAACGAAAGAGAGTTTTCGAGAGCTTCTATCAGATGGATTCATCTAGACGTCAGGAAGGATATGGCTTGGGTTTATATATTTGCAAGCAGATTTTATCGGCGCACAAGCAGTTTATATTCTTGGACGAGAGTGCAACACTTGGCGGAGCAATGTTCGTTTTCTCGTTACCTCTTCCTCCTGAAGAATCGGAGGATTCTAGTGCAAACAAGTGATTTCTCTCATGACGATTATGCAGCTAGCGTAGTGGATTGCCTGAATGAGGCTTTCCCCAATGCTTCGTGTACTCTCGATATAGAAACGCCTTTTAGACTTTGCATAAGAGCGATTATGTCTGCTCAATGTACTGATAAGAAAGTAAATATCGTTTCAAAAGAGCTTTTCAAGAAGTATCCTACACCTAATAGTATGGATACGGCTTCTGAGCAAGATATTGCTCAAATCATTAAACCTTGTGGAATGCACGCGAAGAAGAGCTATTACATTAAGTCTTTTTCTATTCTTTTCGAAAATGAGTGGGCAAAAGAAGTCCCCAGAGATGTCGATATTCTTATGAAATGCCCAGGTATAGGGCGTAAAATTGCGAATCTGATGGTAGGCGAGATTTATGGAATTCCTGCTATCGTAGTCGATACTCATTGCAAACGTGTGGCAGGGAGAATGGGTCTATCCTCTTCTAAGAATCCTGCAGGTATTGAGAAAGATTTGTGTGTTAAACTTAACAAAAAGGAATGGATTGGTTTTGGTCACAGAGCAGTGCTCCTTGGAAGGTCTTATTGCAAGGCTATCAAACCTCAATGTGAGACGTGTCCCGCGACCAAAATCTGCAAGAAAATAATAGATTGATTGTATGAGTGCGATTACTTTATCATCAAATGTAAATTTACTATATGGAATAGGTAAGGAGTATGCCGAGAAACTAGCGAAACTGGGCATAGAGACCATTTACGATTTAATTACGTACTTGCCTTTTAGATATAGCGACTGGACCAGTGTTCGAACGATATCTGAGGCGATGGATGGTAATGAGGTCTCGTTTTATGGACAAGTAGTGAAAGCTCCTTTTCGAGGGGGTTATAAGCATAATTCTCCCGTAAATATGACAGTTGGCGACACGACAGGCATGCTTGCACTAACCTTTTTCAATTCTCCATATTTGAAAGATAAATTTGAGCGTGGAACCAAGTGCTTTGTACATGGTGTGGTAACTTGCTACAACGGGAAGTACCAAATGGTCAATCCGCATATAGAGAAGGATGTCGATAACAAAGAAACAAGGTTAGTTCGACCAATTTATCGCCTAACTTCGGGTCTGAACTCCAATATGATTAACAAGTGGATTAAGACGGCTCTAAGTCTAGTTGCGAATAGTCTGCCCGATTTTATTCCTCCACAGCTAGTAAAAGATGAGAAGTTGTGTTCCCCTTTGGATAGCTATATGTTTGTTCATTTTCCTAAGTCGATGGATCAAGCACAAGAGGGTCGAAAAAGACTTGCTTTCGAGGAGCTCATTCTACTTGGAGTTGGCATGAAGCTTAGCAGCGGTAATGAGAATGCTAATCAGAAGGCCATTAAAGTAGTTTCTAAGGACGAGGGCTTAAGTAAAATCACGCACAACCGCTGGGAAAAAATAATCAGTAATCTTGGATTTGAACTTACAGATGATCAAAAGAAAGCTTTTAAGGAAGTTCAACTAAACCTGATGAGTGATAGGCCTATGAATAGGCTGGTTCAAGGCGATGTGGGGTCAGGTAAAACAGTTGTAGCTTTACTTTCGATGGCGATAGTAGGTCTTATGGGAATGCAGGCAGTACTTCTGGCACCTACTTCGGTACTAGCTAAACAGCACTTTGATAATGCATGTAAGCTTCTCGATGGAAGTGGACTAAATATAGTTCTTCTAATGGGTAAAACAAAAGCGTCTGAGAAGAAGAAAATTAGACAAGATATTGCAAGTAACAAGGCTTCGATTATTATTGGAACCCATGCTTTGCTATCGGACGAAATAGAATACTCAAATCTAGCGTTGGTAATAGCAGATGAACAGCATCGATTTGGCGTTAAGCAAAGAGAAAAGCTACTAATTAACAAGTCATCACAAGAAGGAATAAATAGCGTTCATAACCTGATTATGACAGCAACTCCTATTCCAAGAACTCTTGCAATGGTAGTTTATGCCGATATGCAAACAAGTGTAATTCGCCATAAGCCTAAGGGAAGACAAGAGGTTGAAACGTGCTTCATAAGATCGATTGATGACAAGAAGATTTTCGAAATTCTGATAAATGCCCTAAATAGAGGTGAACAAGCTTATATCGTTTGCCCAAGAATCAGCTCGAATGAAGAGGAATTGTCCGACGATAGAATAGTTGAGAACACTCAGAATGAAGAAATCGAGATGCAAAGCGTTCAAAGCATGATGAAACTTCTTAAGGATAGCGGACTCTCGGATAGATTCGAGACGAGGGCATTGTATGGAAGTATGAAGGAAACAGAGAAACTTAGGGTAATGGAAAGCTTTCTTTCTATGGATACTAAGCTTATTGTCTCAACTACTGTAATTGAAGTAGGTGTAGATAATCCAAATGCGACTGTAATGATTATCTATGATTCGGAGAATTTCGGCTTGTCGACATTACATCAGCTAAGAGGGCGAGTTGGTCGTGGAGATAAAAAATCAATATGCCTTCTAGTAAGCCAAACCAAATCTCAATTAGCTTGCCAAAGACTAGAATTGATGTGTCATAGTTCAGATGGCTTCGATTTAGCTAACAAAGACCTAGAGCTTCGTGGTCCCGGAGACTTTTTTGGAACAAGGCAGCATGGAATTCCTACTTTGAGAGCGGCAAATCTTTTTACGGATGCTTCACTAGCTAAGATCGCTTGCGATTCTGTTAATGAGGTGCTCAAGAAGGATGACGAAGAAGCATCAAAGCTTAAGGAAACAATAAATATGGCCTTCAAAATGCGTTTTGCAAATAAGATTAATGCGCTTTAGTCTCGAAAAGATTCTACCAACTACAAAAGGAAGACATAAACATGCCAAGAGTAATTACAGGAAAATACAGAGGTGCGAATCTGTTTGCACCCAAGGGTCTCTCGACAAGACCTACAGTGGATATGGTTAAAGGTGCGCTCTTCTCGTCTATCGGTTATAGCATTGAAGACTCGAGCTTCTTAGACTTGTTCTCTGGTACCGGACAGATGGGCATTGAAGCCTTAAGTCGTGGCGCATCAAATGTAGTCTTAGTTGAGAAGGGTAGAAATGCGATTGAGTCAATCAAGCGCAACCTAGACAAGCTAAGAATTACCGAGGAAGAAGGCCTTAAACTAATGTGCGTTTCTAGCGAGAAGGCATTGGATATTCTTGGTCAAGATGAGAACGTGTTTGACTATATTTTTCTTGATCCGCCATATGACATCGCGCATAAGCAAGCGATGCTTACTGCGGACAAAATCAACAAGTACAATTTACTAAGTGAGAATGGAGTAATGATAGTTGAGCATTCTTCTGAACTTCCTTTCAACATAGATGTAATAAACATGCAATTCGAGCGTTCTTGTAGTTATGGTTTAGCCGTGATAACATTCTTTAGAAGAAATAAGTAATTAGGAGGATAAGTCTTGAAAGTATTACTTTTTCCTGGTAGCTTTGACCCTTTTACACTTGGTCATCAAAACATTGCCAAGAGAGCTTCCAGAATATGTGACAAGTTGATTGTTGCAGTATTGGAGAATGATTCCAAGAATCCTCTCTTTTCGTTAAGTGAGCGAAAAGAACTAATTAAGAAGTCACTAGCAAAGTACAAGAACATCGAGGTCATATCCTATCAAGGCCTTCTCGTTGATTTGTACAAGGATACAGGTGCTACGGCAACAGTTAGAGGCCTTCGTTCGGAATCTGATTTTCGCTATGAGACAGAAATGGCTTTAGCAAACAGGTTGCTCTATCCTGACTACGATGTAATCTTCTTGTCATGCCGAGAGGACTTGTCACTTACAAGCTCTACGATTGTTAAGGAAGTTGGACATTATGGCGGGGATATCTCAAAGATGGTCCCTAAGGAAATTTATGAGGAAGTATCTGAAGCGTTGAGGAAAGGACGTAAGAAACATGGATAATAGGAATACCAATATGCAGCCTATGCAAAATTCTAGCGAGAGGTATGATGCGATTAGACATATAAGCGCATTGATTGATACCGTAAGAGATGCTGGAAGTGTACCTTTTACAGATAAGTGTTCGATTGAAAGAACTGAGATGTTAGCTTCTTTGGAGGAACTTAAGAATCGACTTCCAGTATCAGTATCTCAGTCCAATGATATTGTTGCACGTGCTCAAGACATCATCGGAACAGCAAGAGAGAAGAGCAAGAAAATCCTTAATGATGCTGACAGAATGTATGCTCTTAAAGTAAACGAGCATGAGATAACACTTGGCGCTAGAACTCAAGCGGCGGAGATCATTAATGAGGCAAATAAGCAGGCTGAAGAACTTCGTAAGAGCGCTCACCAATATGTGAAGCAGTTGCTTATTAGCGTAAGTGATGTATTAAGCGAGAGCATTAGCAAGGTCAATAACAACCTGAAGGAAATAGATACAGCTATCGACAAAGAGTAAGTAATAGTATAATTAATAGTGTTCTTTTGTTAGAAAGGACACTATTTTTGTATCCTCTAGTAGGGTGCTTATGCTTATGCGCTATGGGAGGTAAACATGCTTCTAGGTGTACGAATCCAGAACTTTGATGTTTTTGACGACGATGTTTGTGGAGTCATGATAGATAATTTGAATCCCAACAAGAATAGATTAATGAACCTTAACGCGCTTATCGGGCGTAACAGAACAGGTAAGTCTAGCTTTATATCTGCATTGTCGTTTGTGAAAAGATGCGTCACATCAAATGTTTCTTCTGCCTCCACTGTTGATGGAAGGCCTGGTTTTTCGAGACTAGTAGAGGATATAAATAGGCCAGCAATTATAAGTTTATACTTTAAGCTTAAGGGCGTTGAAGAAGGCAAGTCGATGTATGCCCAATATGATTTGTGGCTTTCTGCTACTACTTTTGGAAGTCCTTTTGTAGAGCAGGAAAAGGTAACGATATCTAGGAAGACTAGTGACGGTCAATTTGAAGATATAGTTATCATGCAAATTGATAACGGTAGGGGTTTTATAATTAGTTCTTTAAGTGATACGTTAGATAAGACTTCTGTAGAAGTTTCCGACGATCAAACTTGTGCACTTGGATTGTTTGGTAAGATAGCAAGTAACACTGTTATATGCCTAATATATAAAGAAATCTCAAGCTGGTTCTTTTGCCAATTTTCTTCCGAACCAGGAGATAAGTATTTTGCTGATGGTAATGCACCGGGAGCTCACAAGCACCTCAATGGTACTGGTTCAAATGTAGGAAATGTTATCGAGTATATGAAGAAGAGTAACCCGAAGCTATTCGAGAGTATTACTAACAAGATAGCTGAATGCTTACCAGGAAAGAAACGCAAGAAGAATCTTCCATCCCATCTTGAAGAGAGTCCAGATAAGCTCCTTCTTTATCTTCTAATGTTGTATGATAGCGATCCTCGTTCGACGATATTTATCGAGACGCCGGATAAGGATTTGTATCATGATATGGTTGATTTACTAACTGATGAGATGCGAGACTTTACGCTTCGTAATCCATATAGTCAGATTATTTTTTCTACACACAACCCTTATATAGTGGAGTCCTTATCGCCCAGAGAAATATGGGTATTTAAGCGTAGCTATGAGACTGAGTATGGTGACCTTACTATAACCTCAGCGGCTTCAGACCCTATTGTTGAAGCAATGTTTAAGCAAGGAGTGGGAATGGGTGCGATATGGTATTCAGGCCACTTGGATGAATACGACGGAGACGATACTATTTCATAACATTCTTCCTAAAGGAGTAAAGACATTTGTGCTAATAGAAATATTAACTGAAGACAAATCTGGTGCTTTGGTAGTCGAAAGACTTGCATCACGTATATGCGAGAGAAATGGCGTTGATGCTCAAATTAACGTTCGTCCACATCGTGGTTGCGGTAGCATACCTAAGGACCTTTTAGCAAAGCCAGCCAAGTTTGCAAGCTCTCTTCTTGATTTATTACCTGCAAAGTGTCGTGCATATAATAGTGTTTATGATCAAACTGGATGCATTCTAGTAGTAGTAATGGACTCCGACGATAACGATCCGGATCTTCTTCGAAGTCAGCTTTATAATATTTGCCGTACTTTTGCTCCGGGAATCAGATCGGTGATTGGGCTTAGTACAGAAGAAATCGAGGCATGGCTTCTTGGAGACAAGCGAGCATTATTGAGTGCATATCCTGATAGCGACATGGATGCGTATAAGGATTATGTGCAAGATTCAATCTGCGGAACATGGGAAGTATTATGTCGAGTTGTATATCCAGAGAATTATGAAGAACTAATTAACATAGGATATCCTGCCATTGGTCACTATAAGGCAAGATGGGCTGATGCAATTTCGGCGAGTATGGAGCCTGACAGAAATGTCTCTCCCTCTTTCAAGAACTTTGAGAACTCCCTCGTTGCGGCCTTTAAGAGCCCAATCCCAATAACGCGTCACTATACTAGTTTTGGAAGAAAACGAGAAAATGGCTAGACATATATATGTACATATTCCATTTTGTGAACGCAAGTGTCCTTATTGCTCGTTCTTTTCTAGAAGTGCAAACGAGATAAACGATGAAGTTGTCGTGCAATGTTTCGAATCGATTAATCTTGAGATCGACCTTTTCGCGAAAAGCAACTTTCAAGATATAAACCAAGATGCGATGAGCACTATTTACTTTGGTGGAGGGACGCCATCATTTGTTGATGCGGCATTGATTTGCGACACTTTAACTCACATCAAAGACGCATTCCATCTCTCTAATAATACGGAGATTACTATCGAGGTCAATCCTGCATCGGCAACGTTCGAGAAGCTGTCCCAATATAAGAAGGCAGGATTCAATCGAATATCTATAGGAGTCCAATCCCTAAGCGACACGACGCTTAAGATTTTGGGAAGATTACATGATGCTCAGGAAGCTACGGATACCATAGAGAACGCCAAGAAAGCGGGCTTCACGAATATTTCTGCTGATCTAATAATTGGTGTCCCTACTCAAACTCTTACGCAGATTCTGAAGGATGCAGAAACCCTTATTGAGTCTGGGGTCGCTCATATTAGTATGTACTCTTTGTCGATTGAAGAGGGGACAAAGTTCTTTTCGCTATATAAGAACACGCTTGAAGATTACATATCGCAAGAAAAGGAGCGCGAGATGTATCACGAACTGCGCTCTTTCCTTGACTTCAAAGGAATTCATCCATATGAGATTTCTAATTGTGCTCGAAAAGGCTACGAAAGCCGCCACAATCTATCGTATTGGAATGCTTGCGAGTACTATGCTTTTGGCCCAGGTGCGCACGGATATCTTCAAGGAGTTCGTTTTGGCAATGTAGACGATGTAGATGAATTCGTGAACACTGTCGGTGATATGAAAGTCGAAAGCATTTCTTCGCTTTTTAGGAACGATAGGTCTACCAAATTAGGCCCGATTTATGTGGAAGAATGTCTGTCAAATGAGGGAAAACTAAAAGAATATGCATTACTACGCCTTCGTACAAGCGAGGGAATCGATGCTGATTTCTTCTCGAAAACCTTTCAAACGGACTTTCAAACCTACTTCAAAAACGAGATAGAATCCAACAATTTCAAAGGCTACACGACTTATGATGGCCGTTCATTCAAGTTGACCACTAAGGGGCTAGATTTTGCTAATCAAGTATTTGAAGATTTCATTTGACTATTTTTGACATTAATGATAAATTTAGTTTGGCACTCGAAGACAAAGAGTGCTAACATCTTATCAGAGAGGAGAAATAGTACATGCCTTTGGATGATCGTAAGAAGAAGATATTGCAAGTCGTAGTTGATGATTATGTGTCTACTTATGAGCCGGTTGGTTCGAAGGCGCTTATCGAGAGACATAACCTCAATGTTAGTTCAGCTACTGTTCGTAGTGAGATGGCTGAGCTTGAGAAGCTAGGTCTTATCGAGAAGCCACATACTTCTGCTGGAAGAATTCCTTCTGACAGAGGATATCGTGAGTATGTTGATTCTCTTATGCACGTTGACAACCTGTCGGACAATGATAGGAAGATTATTACCTCAAGAATATCTAAGAGCGTTGATGAAGTTAGCGATTTGATTAAGAATGCGTCTAATGCCCTTTCTATATCAACTGGCTTTGCTTCTTTAGCAATAACTCCTAGACTTCGTAGAAGCTATCTGACACAGCTTAAGATGTTGATGATAGAACCGGGTAAAGTTCTTGTAGTTGTTGTTCTGTCGGAAGGTGTTGTTA
Source organism: Clostridiaceae bacterium (assembly GCA_012728275.1). Taxonomy (GTDB): domain Bacteria; phylum Bacillota; class Clostridia; order Saccharofermentanales; family Saccharofermentanaceae; genus Saccharofermentans. The sequence continues at coordinate 37,119 of JAAYFK010000069.1, forward strand.
AGGATAAACTCGTTCGTATTCCTAATTTTTTGACTGATAAGCAAGTTGCTATGATATCAGCTTCTGTTGAGTCAGCATTATCCGGGAAACCTCTGGAAGAGATTACCTTGATTACTGTTACTTCTTCAGTCAAGAATGCTAACATCCCTGATTCATTATTGAATCAAGTACTGTATGAAGCATACACGGCAATTAAGCAAGCTGACAAATTAGACATTTATCTTCAGGGTGAACACCGAATGCTTTCACTACCGGATTTTAATGAGATGAGTAAGGCAAGAGAACTGCTTGACACGCTATCAGATGACGGAATGATTGCAGGATACGTTAACGAATTAGGTTCCGAGGTCATTGATGACAAGTCCAATTCAAGTGATAACAGCTGCATGATTAGAATCGGTCAAGAGATTGCTCTTGAGGGTTTTGATGATTGTAGTTTTATTACAACTACATACAAAATTGGAGATACTTTAATAGGAAATATTGGGGTAATCGGACCTAAGAGAATGGAGTATTCGAAGGTTATTTCTCAGATAGATTTCGTTAGGAATACTTTAAGTGATGAGATGAAGAAATTATATGAATAAGGCATAGGAGGATTATATTGATGGCTTTTAAGGGTAAAGGCAAGGAGTCTATTAACAAAGAGAATACAGATAACAAGAAGACGAATTGCACAGAAACCGAAGGCGCTTGTAAAGATTGCGACAATTGCGAAGATTCTGCTAATAAGGAAGAATGTAATGAATGCAATGATGACATGGATAATGAGGGATGCAACGCCGATGACGTGACTGAAGCTTGTGATGATGAGGCAAGTAAGGTAGAGGCTCTTGAGAAGAGATATATGATGCTTTTCGCTGAGTATGATAACTATAGGAAGAGAAGCAACAAGGAGAAAGAGAATCTATATGCTGATGCTGTAGCTGATGTTTCTTCCCAATGGCTTGCGATTCTAGATAATATTGACAGGGCCTTGGAGTCAATTAAGGACTCAAATGATGAGGCAGTGGTAAAGGGTATAGAGATGATTGGTAAGCAAGCTGCTGACGTATTGTCAAAGATAGGAATATCTGAGATAGAGTGCCAAAGAGGAACAGCTTTCGACCCAATGCTTCATGAAGCAGTGATGCACATTGAGGATGATTCGCTAGGCGAGCAGGAGGTCGCTTCGGTATTCCAGAAGGGATATATCTACAGGGACAAGGTTATTAGACATACTGTTGTCCAAGTAGCAAACTAATAAAACACAATAAATAAACAAATAATATGAAGGAGATAGCATATGGATAATTTAACAAAGTCAAGCTTAGTTCCTACAGTAATAGAGACGTCAAGCCGTGGCGAACGCGCTTACGATATCTACTCACGTTTGCTTAAGGAGAGAATAGTAATTCTTTCTGAAGAAGTAAATTCTGTAACTGCAAGTCTTATTACGGCACAGCTTCTATTCCTAGAGGCCGAAGATCCTGATAAGGACATACAATTCTACATCAATAGCCCAGGAGGATCTGTTTCTGATGGTTTGATGATTTACGATACAATGCAGTTGATTAAGCCTGATGTTCAAACAATTTGCATGGGTATGGCTGCTTCTATGGGTTCATTCTTGCTATGTGCTGGTACCAAGGGTAAGAGATGCATTCTTCCTAATGCAGAGGTAATGATTCATCAGCCTTTAGGTGGAGCGCAAGGACAAGCTACAGAGATTTTAATTGCAGCTGAACACATTAAGAATACAAAGAATAGACTTAATACTATTTTAAGTCAAAGAACTGGTAAGTCCATTGAGCAAATTGAAGCAGATACGGATCGTGATAATTGGCTATCTGCTCAAGAAGCTCTTGAGTATGGAATTGTAGATAAGATTCTTGAAAGTAAGAAGTAATTTCGGAGGTAATATTTATGGCAAAGGTAATTGGTATTGATTTAGGTACAACAAATTCATGTGTTTCCGTTATGGAGGGTTCTGAGACAGTGGTAATTCCTAATCCTGAAGGAAATAGAACTACTCCTTCAGTTGTTGGATTTACAAAGACAGGCGAAAGACTAATTGGTCAAGTAGCTAAGAGACAAGCTGTTACAAATCCTGATAGAACAGTTCAGTCAATCAAGAGAGAGATGGGTTCTGATTATAAGGTATCCATTGATGATAAGAAATATTCTCCACAAGAGATTTCTGCTATGATTCTAGCAAAGCTCAAGTCAGATGCAGAGGCTTATCTAGGACAGCCAGTTACACAAGCAGTAATTACTGTACCTGCTTACTTCTCTGACTCTCAGCGCCAGGCAACTAAGGATGCTGGTAAAATTGCTGGTCTAGAAGTTCTTAGAATCATCAATGAGCCTACAGCTGCTGCACTAGCTTATGGTCTTGACAAAGAGAATGATCAGAAGATTCTTGTATTTGACCTTGGAGGAGGTACTTTCGATGTATCGCTCCTTGAAATTGGTGATGGAGTCTTTGAAGTATTGGCTACAGCTGGAAACAACAGGTTAGGTGGAGATGATTTTGATAATAAGATTGTTGACTTCTTGGTTGATTCCTTTAAAAAGACAGATGGAGTAGATTTAAGAACAGATAAGATGGCTATGCAACGTCTACGTGAGGCTGCTGAGAAGGCAAAGATTGAACTTTCTGGCGTAGCTACTTCAAATATTAATCTTGCTTATATCACAGCTGATGCTACAGGTCCAAAGCATATGGATATAACGCTTACAAGAGCAAAGTTTGATGAATTAACAAGCGACCTTGTAAGAAAGACAATGGAGCCTGTTGAAAGAGCAATGAAGGATTCTGGCTTAACACCTTCTGACATTGATAAGATTCTTCTTGTTGGTGGTTCAACTCGTATTCCAGCTGTTCAGGATGCTGTTAAGACTTACTTTAGTAAGGATCCATTCAAGGGAATTAACCCTGATGAGTGTGTAGCTATTGGTGCTGCTATTCAAGCAGCTGTACTGACTGGTGATGTTCAAGGCTTGCTTCTTTTGGACGTTACTCCACTCTCTCTTGGTATTGAGACCCAGGGTGGTGTATTTACAAAGATGATTGAGAGAAATACTACTATTCCTACAAAGAAGAGCCAGACTTTCTCCACTGCTGCTGATGGTCAAACTCAAGTTGACGTACATGTATGTCAGGGAGAAAGAGAGATTGCTGCTTACAACAAGTCTCTAGGTAACTTTATTCTTGATGGTATTGCTCCTGCGCCACGTGGTGTTCCTCAAATCGAAGTAACATTTGATATAGATGCAAATGGTATTGTTAATGTTAGCGCTAAGGACAAGGGAACTGGCCGTGAGCAAAAGATTACGATTACTGCTTCTTCTAACATGAGTGAAGAGGATATCAACAAGGCAGTTAAGGAAGCTGAATTGCACGCAGCTGAGGATAAGGAGCGCAAGGAGAAGGTAGATACTAAGAATCAGGCTGAGTCCACTGTTTACCAAACGGAGAAGACACTTGGCGAGATTGGTGATAAAGTATCTGACGATGATAAGGCTCCTGTAAAAGAAGCACTAACTCGTCTAAAGGATGCTATTGCTAAGGATGATACAGCTGCAATGAAGACAGAGACCGAGGCAGTAACACAGGCATTCTACAAGGTTTCCGAGAAGCTATACGGACAGGCAAATGCTAATGGTCAGCCAAATCCAGAAGATTACACAGGATATGCTGGTGGAGCAGATGCTGGAGCAGGAGCACAGGGAGCTAGTGGAGCTGATACTTCGGGTGAAGGCTTCAAGAATGCTGGTGGAGATTTCTAATAAATAATAAATGATTAATCAGCACTGCCGTACATGCGCGATTTATGCATGGCGGCATTGTGCTTGATGATTTGGAGGAACGGTTTTGGCAGAGCAAAAACGTGATTATTATGAGGTCCTAGGCGTTGGAAAAGGCGCTAGTGATGACGAACTTAAGAAGGCCTATAGAAAGCTAGCTAAGCAGTATCACCCTGACTTAAATCCAGGTGATAGTGTTGCTGAGTCTAAATTCAAGGAAATCAACGAGGCATATTCAGTTCTATCTGATACTTCTAAGAGACAGAAATATGATCAATTCGGTCATGCTGGTGTTGATGAAAATGGCTTTGGAGGCGGTCCTGGTGGATTTAGTGGTAGCTATGATTTTGGCGATCTTGGAGACATTTTCGGTTCTTTCTTTGGAGGTGGATTTGGTTCTTCTAGAAGAAGAAGAAGCGGTCCTCAGCAAGGCGCTAATCTAAAGTATGGAATGACTCTTGAGTTCATGGAAGCAGCTTTTGGAGTTGATAGAGATATCACCATCACTAAAGAAGATATTTGTTCATCCTGTAAAGGTTCTGGAGCTCAAGCAGGAACCACACCTGAGACTTGTCCAACATGTCGTGGTGCTGGACGAATTCAACAGCAAACTCAGACTCTTTTCGGCATGACTATGGTAACAAAGGATTGTCCTACATGCCAAGGAAGAGGAACGGTAATCAAGAATCCTTGCCCATCTTGCTCTGGAAAAGGTAGAAAGCTTTCAAAGAAGCAAATTCATATTCATGTTCCAGCAGGTGTTGATACAGGTGATATGATGCCAATTCGTGGTGAAGGTGAGCCAGGATCAAAGGGCGGAGCATATGGTGACTTGTATGTTGAATTTAAGGTGAAGAAGCATGATGTATTTACTAGAAATGGTCAGAATACATTCTGTGACGTACCTTTAACTTTGGCACAAGCTGCTTTAGGTGGAGAAGTTCAAATCCCTACTATTGATGGACCTGTTTCATTCATGGTTAAGGAAGGAACACAACCAGGTGATACACATGTTATTCGTGGCAAGGGTATTCCTAATAAGAACTCTTCTACTGTAAGAGGAGACCACACTTGTAAGTTTTATATTGAGATTCCAACTAGGCTTACAGAAGATCAGAAGAACAGACTTCGTGCTTTTGATTCATCACTTACTGAACGTAATTATGAGAAACGTAGCGGCTTCTTCAAGAAAATGAAGGATATCTTCACTAAATAATGAGAGTAATGAATAGGCGGATTGAACAATGAGATGGATTGAGATAACGGTTACTACGACTGAGGAAGCTTCGGATGCGATATGCGAGATGCTAGCACAGATGGGCGCAGATGGTATATCTGTATGCGACCCCTACGAGATAAAAAGAATTATCGAAGATCCAGACTCACTTGCATATGCCGACGATGGTTATGTTGATTCTCTGGGGACGGATGTTATTGTCAGAGGGTATTTTGCTGAATTTGATGAGGGCATAAGGCTTGGAGCGAAGGAAGAAGAATACTTTAATCCAGAAGGTGTTGGGACAATTTATGCGAATATCTCGTCCAAGACTTTTCCGGTAGACGAGGCAATGGATTTGGTTAAACGTAGGATAGAGAGTATTGCTGAATTTCTTGATATTGGAAAAGGATTCGATGGATATCGATATGTTAAGGATGAGGATTGGGAGAACAGCTGGAAGAAAGATTATAAGCCTTTCATGATTTCCCGAAGAGTTGAAATTTGTCCTTCGTGGGAGACTCCTATATCTGAAGATAACGTTGTAATAATGCTTGACCCTGGTTCCGCTTTTGGTTCAGGGACACATGAGACGACGTCCCTATGTGCAAGTATCTTAGACGACATAGTTTCTGAGGATGATGTAGTTTTAGATCTTGGAACAGGTTCAGGAATCTTAGCTATTATTTGTGAGAAGTTAGGGGCAAAGGAAGTCGATGCTTATGACATAGATAGGCTTGCGGTTGATGTTGCCAGAGAAAATTGTATGAATAATGGTTGTGACTCAATTACTTGTAAGACTGGCGAGTTAAAGGATATTAGTGAATCCAACTACTCAATAATTGTCGCAAACATAATAGCTGATGTAATATGTGCCATAGCGAAGGACGTGCCTTCGCATCTATCTAAGGAAGGAAAGTTCGTATGTTCTGGAATAGTAAATTCTAAGAAGGAAATGGTCCGGAAAGCACTTTTTGAAGCTGGGTTGAATGTCGAAAAGGAAGTAACAAAGAATGATTGGGTAGCATTTCTTTGTAGCTTAGCGTAAGAAATGTAAGAACGCCTCAACTAGAGTCATAAAACGTTAAATATTATGAATGCAATCCGTCTTGATTAATTGCATAAGTTGCAAGATACTTGGTTTAAGTTCATATGATAAACCATTGAACGGGAGTAGTATCCAATTGTAGTCAAGGTTATTAGAGAGTCGCTGGTGGTGGAATGGCGATACCGAGACGTTTGGTGAATGGACCTGCGAGGGTGATCCATAAAGTGTCTTTTCTAAGAAGATGTGAGTAAGGGTCAACGGGAGCCTTATCCGTTATCAGCAAGGCACGTTTGACAGAACGTGATTAAGAGGATTACAGCTATAAGTAGCTCTAATCAATTTAGGTGGTATCGCAGGAATTATTCTTGTCCTATGTAGTCGATAAGTTCGACTGCGTGGGCATTTTTTTGCGAAGAAAAGAACATGAGGAGAAAACATTTAAACGAGTGGCTGTCACCCTTCGTTACGAAGGAGAGAAAAATGAGTAGCAAAGCACCAAAGAGAATTTTTTTAACTGAAGATGAAATGCCTAAGCAATGGTACAACGTTAGGGCTGACATGAAGAACAAGCCAGCTGCTATGTTGAATCCTGGAACACTTAAACCAATTACAGCTGAAGAACTCGAGCATGTTTTTTGCTCCGAACTTGTAAAACAGGAGTTGGATGATACTACCCAATATTTCGATATTCCTGAAGAAGTACAGAATTTCTATAAGATCTTCCGTCCATCACCTTTAATCAGAGCTTATGAGTTAGAAAAGGCTTTGGACACACCAGCAAAAATCTACTACAAATTTGAAGGCAACAACACTTCTGGATCACATAAACTCAATTCTGCAGGAGCTCAAGTTTATTATGCGAAAAAGCAAGGTTTAACAAGTCTTACAACTGAGACTGGTGCTGGCCAATGGGGTACTGCTTTAGCTATGGCTTGCGAGCATTATGGAATGGACTTAACTGTTTATATGGTTAAGTGTTCTTTCGAGCAAAAAGCCTATCGTAAGGCAATAATTGAGACTTTCGGTGCTAATATTATTGCTTCGCCTTCCAATACAACAAACGTAGGAAGACAGATTCTAGCTAAGTTTCCAAACACAACGGGCTCCCTAGGATGTGCTATTTCGGAAGCTGTTGAAAAGGCAGTCTCAACAGATAATTGCCGTTATGTACTTGGCTCTGTTCTGAATCAAGTTCTTTTACATCAAACAATCATTGGAGAAGAGTCTAAGATTCAACTAGAGAAGGTTGGCGATTATCCAGATGTAGTCATTGGATGTGCTGGCGGCGGTTCTAACCTGGGAGGAATCATTTCCCCATTTATGCGAGATAGACTTACGGGCGAGAAGAACCCGCGTTTTATTGCGGTTGAGCCTATCTCATGCCCATCACTTTCAAGAGGAAAGTTTGCTTATGACTTCTGCGATACTGGACACGTGACTCCTCTAGCGAAAATGTACACTCTTGGCGCTGAGTTCATGCCTTCTCCATCACATGCTGGCGGACTTAGATATCATGGAATGTCGCCTATTCTTTCTCAGTTATATCACGATGGATATATTGACGAAGCTAGGGCGGTTCTGCAAACGAAAGTATTTGAAGCAGCAAACTTCTTTGCGAAGACAGAAACCATTCTTCCAGCACCTGAGTCTTCTCATGCAATTAGCGTGGCTATTGATGAAGCTTTGCGCTGTAAGGAGGAAGGAAAGTCAGAAACTATCCTATTCAACTTGACTGGAACTGGATATTTTGACATGACTGCATACATGTCTTATCGCGATAATACAATGAGCGATATAATTCCTACTGATGATGACTTGCAAGCAGGTTTTGCGTCTTTGCCTATTATCTAATCAATTATAAATTATCTGATAATGCGAAAAGATGGATTATTTTGCCATCTTTTTCGTTTTATTAGAAGATAATCAGTATTTGAAAGTCGCAGAACGCAATGATATGAGGCGTTCACAAGCAAAGACACCCTCTGACGAAGAATATTTTGCATGTAATTAGACATTTTGCACAAAATAATTAACAAAATATGAGATTTGTACTACTAAGTTATTGAGAAATTGTTCAAAATATGCGACACTAATGACAGTTGAGTGCATCGTGTAGGCTAACGGTGCGAAGAGAGGTATGCATGAGTACAGTACTAGCTATTGCTGATTCAGTAGGGAACGTTAGTTTTGACGTTCGATCAGACATCAGAACAATAGTTGAGCTAGGAATGAATCCTTTAGCAATAGTTCCTGTGTCATACAATGAGTCAGGGACTTGTGAGAGAAGCGATGTTGTTGCTGCCCTTGATTATGCTTTTAAGGAGGATGTTCCTCTAGCTACAAGAATCGGTTTTCTTTCAGAGGCTGATTCAGTTGTTCAGATATCAAAATCTCTTTCAAAATTTAAGCCAAACAGGGTAATCCTCACGCCATCTATTATTTCTGATAGCGGTGAGGTTATGATTTCGGAACCTACATATATTAGTATATGTGACAAACTTCTTCCCGAAGTGAATCTACTAGTTATTAATCATCTTGAGGCAGAACTACTTTGTGGTTTTGTTTGCCCAACTCAATCAGATGTAGTGAGGGCATCTAAGAAGATTTATAACATGTATAAGTGTTTTACTCTTATTCGTGGCAATGATTGTACTGATGGTAAGGATTTCTTATTCCTCGGTCGTTCTGGAGAATGGATTAACCCAGTAACTGCAAGAGAAGGTTACGCCGTTATGCGTTTCTCGTATTCTATGGCTATTGGTTGTTATCTTTCCGAAGGATGTGGATACCTAGATGCTGTTAATAAGGCGCGTAGATTCTTTGCTGGATATCGTGGCAGTGAAGTTGATGCTCCCGAAGTTTCACAGGTAAAAAAACCTGAGACTAAGCATGAAGATGTGCAAACAGCAAGTAACAATGTTACAGTGCCTGAGACTATTGCACCTACAGCTTCACTAGTATCCCCTGCAAAGTCACTTCGTGATATTGCTCGATCTATCGATTTTGATATGCCAGTTATGCCTAAGATGCCAGCTCATCTATCAGTAGATACAGGTCCAAGTTTGCAATCCAGTAATGAGAGCATTCTTTCTAAGCCATATCTTAAGACGGCATATACATCGGCAATAGAAGCACCAGAGCCTAAGAAGGGCGCCGTGTCTGACCTCGCTTCTCAGCGTTCAATGGAGAACTCTCTAGAGCGTTTACAATACTTGAGAGAGAGACTCAACCAAATTAATCAGTAATTTGTTTCTGCTTGACTTGTGTCCAGATACAAAGACTATAAAACCAACAAAAGCGGCTCCGTCGAGCCGCTTTCGTTTTATATGAATAAATCAATTACTTTAAGAATACTAGAACTAGCCTTTACTGGGTATGTATCTAGATAAGCTCTGAGCGAATTGAGGAATAGGCATAGACTGAATCCATACTCTGCCTGGACCAGTTACCTTTGTGTTAAATAGCCCCTCACCTCCGAGGAAGATGTTCTTTACACCTTTAACCATTTCAACTTCCATAGTAACAGTAGAGTCCATCATTGCCAGATATCCAGTATTGATGTATAAAACCTCACCAGGAGCTAGTTCTTGCATATGAGCATGTCCATCAATCTCGATAAATGCTGTTCCATTACCTGTTAGCTTCTGCATGAAAAAACCTTCACCGCCGAACAGTGAAGCAGAAATCTTCTTCTTGTATGCAGTTGACAATTCAACTCCACTTTCAGAAGCGAGAAAACCTGACTTCTGAACAACCATTGAAGAACCTTCTGTTATCTGTATAGGAATAAGGCTTCCTGGGAAGCTAGAAGCAAATGCGACTGAAGCATTTGGACCAGTTGCTGTGTATTTATTCAAGAAAAGCGACTCGCCAGATACAAGTCTTCCTAATGCCTTGCCTACCGATTGTCCTACTGTTTCCATAACGATGTTTGAACTCATCCAGCTCATTGCTCCACCTTCAGTAATAAGCGTCTCACCTACTTCGAGATTGCAAATTACAACAGGTAGAGATCCACCTTCAATATTATATTGCATAATTACCTCCTTTATAAAAATATCTATGTTTGTCTGTATTATATCAAACATTTATTAAAAAAATACAACATCAAGAAATGGTACAATGTTCTTGTATGAAAGGATATCTGATATGACACGTTTGTTTTTTGATTACTTAGTTAAGGACACGAGAATAACTTTAAATAGTGATGATTCTCATTACATTTCTTCAGTGCTTAGAATGCATCCGGGCGAAGGATTGACAATTGTTGACTCGTCCGGAGAAGAGATTCTAGCGAAGATTGATTTTTTCGATAACAAGAGTGTGACTTTATCTGTTTGCTCTAGGCGAAAATGCACGAGTGAACCAACTAATCAAGTGACCTTGTATCAATCAATATCTAAGGGCGAACGTATGGATTTAACAATTCAAAAATCAGTTGAACTAGGCGTCGCAAGGATAGTTCCAGTTTTATCAAATAGATGTGTTGTGAAGATAGATAGTAAGTCTGCATCTTCAAAGGTCGACAGATGGCAGAAAATAGCACTTGAAGCCGCGAGGCAATCTGGAAGGGGAATAGTGCCAGAGATTGCGATGCCTATGTCTATGGACGATGCTATATTGCAAAGTAAAAAGGACAATTCTATGTCGCTTATTCTATGGGAGGATGAGCATAAGATGTCAATAAAGCAAGGGCTTGAAGAGCATAGAGATAAATGCGCGAGGATAGGAGTGTTTGTTGGGCCAGAAGGCGGCTATGAAGAGCAGGAAGTTAACGAGGCGATAGAAAATGGTGCAGTATGCGTAACGGTTGGGCCTAGAATTCTTCGTACGGAGACGGCAGGTCCAGCGGCGCTTTCAATGATAATGTACGCCTTGGAGATGTAGAAACTAATTGCCTATAATTAACGCGCGTATTATAATAGCGCGAAAGATTAAATAATGGGGGGATTTTGAATGAGGTATTCCGCACAGAAGGGCACAAGAGATATTTTGCCATCAGAGATAATTGCATGGCATAAGGCGGAGGAGACTTTTTCGAGAGTATGCCATAGATTTGGCTACGAAGAGATTAGGATCCCGACCTTTGAGCAAACAGATTTGTTCCAGCGTGGAGTTGGAGATACAACTGATGTTGTTCAAAAAGAGATGTACACTTTTGAAGATAAGGGCGGAAGAAGCATTTCTCTTAGACCTGAAGGTACTGCTGGTGTAGTAAGAAGCTTTATTGAGAATGGAATGGGAAGTCTTCCTTCACCAGTTCGACTCTTCTATAACATCACTGCTTTTAGATATGAGAAAATGCAAAAGGGAAGATTTAGAGAGTTTCATCAGTTTGGTTTGGAGGCTTTTGGCGCTCAAGGTCCTGATATTGATGCTGAGATTATTTCTGTGCTTAGAGTATTCTTTAATGAGATGGGCCTTAAGAGTATAAAGCTATGTATCAATTCTATTGGTTGTCCAACGTGCCGTAAGGCCTATAATGATAGTCTTAGAGACTACTTCAGACCGCATCTAGAGGAGATGTGTTATGATTGTAAATCTCGTTTCGAGAAGAATCCTCTTAGAATGATTGATTGTAAAGTGCCCGAATGTAAGGTGATTGCTGCTAATGCACCAAAACTAATTGATCACCTATGTGACGATTGTAAGGCTCATTTTGAAGGTTTAAAGGAAAGATTGGATAACATTGGAATTGAATATTCTATCGATCCTAATATTGTTCGTGGATTGGATTATTACACGAGAACTGTTTTTGAATTTGTGTCTGAGAATGTTGGTTCTCAAGGAACAATTTGTGGTGGCGGAAGATATGACGGATTAGTGGAGAGCATGGGAGGAACAGCAGTTCCTGGAATTGGCTTTGCTATGGGTGTTGAGAGATTCATGCTTGAGGCCAATTCACAAGGTGTTGATTTTGGAAAGACAGATTATGTGAAGGTTTACCTAGCTAATCTTTCGGATAAGGCTAGTATGGTCATTAATAAACTTGCATATGAGCTAAGGCTTAAAGGTGTTGGCTGCGAAGTGGACTTGTGCCAAAGAAGTTTTAGAGCGCAAATGAAGTATGCTGGCAAAGCGGGAATCCCTTATGTTGTAGTAATTGGAGATGACGAACTTGACAAGGGTGAAGTAAGCATTAAGCGCATGTCTGATGGTACAAGTAATACAGTAGCTTTAAGTAATTTTGTTGAATATTGCATGAATGAGCTTTAAGCTTTTCGAGCAAAAGGAAGGTAATAGTATGGCTGAATCAATTAATGGAATGAAGAGAACCTGCATGTGCGCGCATTTAGGCGTTGAAGATGTAGGCAGAGAAGTAACCCTTATGGGCTGGTGTCACAAGTGTCGTGATCTAGGAGGGCTTACATTCATTACTCTTCGTGATCGTACTGGTGAAATACAACTTGTTGTTTCTCCTGATAGTAATGAGGCATTAAAGAGCAAGGCGGCTTCAGTTAGAAGTGAGTACGTTCTAGCAATTAAGGGAAAGGTAATCTTAAGAAGCGCGCCAAACGAAAAGATGGCTACGGGAATGATAGAGGTTGAGCTTGATGAGCTTCGAATCGTATCTGAGTCGCTCACACCTCCTTTCTATATTGAGGAAGATGACAATTCGAATGAGTCGATAAGACTTAAGTACAGATATTTGGATTTGCGTAGACCAAACATGCAGCGCAATTTGATTCTCAGACATAAGGTAGCTAAGTGCGCTCGTGATTTTTATGACGAGAATGGATTTGTTGAAATCGAGACACCTATTCTTGGAAGAAGTACGCCTGAGGGTGCAAGAGACTATCTAGTTCCTAGTAGAATTAAGCAAGGCTCTTTCTTTGCTTTGCCACAATCTCCTCAATTGTATAAGCAGCTTCTAATGCTTTCTGGCTATGACAGATATATGCAGATTGCAAAATGCTTTAGAGACGAGGACTTACGTGCTGATAGACAGCCTGAGTTTACTCAAATCGATGTAGAGATGTCTTTCGTTGATTGCGATGATGTAATGGCAACTGGCGAGGGCTTTCTTGCGAAGCTTTTCGATGAAGTTATGGGAATTAAGATTGATTTGCCAATTCAGAGAATTCCTTATTCTGAGGCTATGGAGAATTATGGTTCTGATAAGCCCGACCTTCGCTTTGATTTGAAGTTAAAGAATATTACTGATGTTGCGAAAAGCATTGACTTCACTGTATTTGCAGGCGCGATTGAGGCTGGCGGAAGTGTTAGAGCGATAGTAATTCCAGGTGGAGCTTCTTTCTCTCGAAAAGAAATAGACGCTCTTACCGAAGTGTGCAAGACATATAGAGCAAAGGGCATGGCTTGGTTAGTTTGCTCCGAGACTCCAAGAGGATCTTTCCTTAAGTTCCTTACACCAGCAAATATTGCAGACATTCAGGAAGCGACTGGCGCAAGTAGCGATGACCTTATTTGTATAGTAGCCGATCGCAATAAGGTAGTATTTGATTCACTAGGCGCTTTAAGAATCGAAGCAGCTAAGAAGCTTAGCCTAATTGATGCAAACATCTTTAAGCTTTGCTGGGTTACTGAATTCCCTATGTTTGAGTATTCCGAAGAAGAGGGAAGATATATGGCAATGCACCATCCATTCACATGTCCAATGGATGAGGATATAGATTTCCTTGAATCTGACCAAGGACGTGTTCGTTCAAAGGCGTACGATATTGTTCTTAATGGTTGCGAACTTGGTGGAGGTTCAATCAGAATTCATAATCGTGACTTACAGATGAGGATTTTCAAACTCTTAGGCTTTAGTGAAGAAAGTGCGCAAGAGCAGTTCGGCTTCCTTCTAGATGCGTTTAAGTATGGTGTTCCTCCTCACGGTGGTATGGCATTCGGTCTTGATAGAATGATTATGCTTCTAAATAATTGCTCTAGTATTAGAGAAGTTATGGCATTCCCTAAGGTTCAGAACTCTTCAGACTTGATGACAGAGGCACCTTCTCCTGTTGCTGATAAGCAACTTGAGGAGTTGGCATTGAGTATTAATGTGCAAGACGAAGAAGAAAAAGTTATCGGAGACTAATGGCATACCAGAGACGAATAACATCGGAGTCGAATGACATAGCTCAAGGCAATTCATAGAATAATCAACTTGGAGGCGCGAAATGGATAAAGACAGGATTAATTCTTTAAGCGAAGATGAATCTGCTACAATAGCTGACTCTATTCGTATGACTGCATCGCATACTTTCGATAGTGCTGATGCAGGCACAAGCTCCATCATGGATCCAAACCAAGTTGAGGAGGAGCCATTGGAGTTTGATTATTCTTCCGAGGATGATTTCGGAAACATTAAAGAAAATGTGGAAGACACCTCATCACTTAAAGTTGAGCATGATGGTGAGATTGAGAATAATCCCGGCCGATTTGTGATTGACACTAGTTTACATTCGTCAAATGATAAAGAAGACAGCAATAGTAAGAATGAAGAGAAAGCAGATTCTAAGAATAGTATAGGCAAAGAGATTGTTGAATGGATAAAGACGATTAGTATTGGAGCACTTATTGGAGTCTTACTTGTTGTATTTGTTATTCAAAGAGATGATGTTTTTGGCCCTTCTATGGAGCCTACATTATATGAAGGGAATGTTATTTTTTCCGAAAAGATATCGACATACTTTGAGTCATATAAACGTGGTGATATAGTTGTTCTTAATGGTCAAGGTATGACGGGATATGACCGCGAAGAGTATTTAGTAAAGAGAATCATTGGTCTTCCTGGCGATACTATTAGAATAGCTGACGGAGTAGTTTACATTATGCCTTCGGGACAAACAGAGTTCTTCATATTGGTTGAAGATTATCTTGCTCCTAACACCTCTACGACAATGATGTCATATGGAGTCGAGCAAGGATATGATGAGATTACTCTGGGAGAGAATGAGTACTATTGCTTAGGTGATAATCGTGCTGTTAGTAATGATAGCAGGCTCCTAGGCCCTTTCACTGAGGATAGGATTAAAGGTGTAGCGGTAGTACTAGTATATCCATTTAACTCTTTTACTTGGTTGTGATATTATTTTCTAAAATAAAGAAGAATATAGGTAGTAGATGAACAGACAAGAACTTATACGTAATTTTTGTATTATTGCGCATATTGATCACGGTAAATCCACTTTAGCGGATCGATTGATTGAACAAACTGGAGTTGTTGAGAAGAGAGAGATGCAAGCTCAGATTCTTGACAATATGGCTATTGAACGTGAACGTGGAATAACGATTAAGGCTCAAGCCACAAGAATGGCATATAAGGCAAGTGATGGGAACACCTACGAGTTTAATCTAATAGACACGCCAGGCCATGTAGACTTCAACTATGAGGTTTCTAGAAGCCTTGCAGCATGTGATGGAGCGATTCTGGTCGTTGATGCAGCTCAAGGTGTAGAGGCACAGACTTTGGCTAATGTGTATTTAGCAGTTGATGCTAACCTTGAAGTATTGCCAGTAATTAATAAGGTTGATCTTCCTTCAGCTCAGCCAGATGTGGTAAAGAATGAGATTGAAGAGGTTATCGGAATAGATGCATCCTATGCTCCATTAATCTCCGCCAAAAGTGGATTGGGAATTGAAGAAGTACTTGAGAAGATAGTGCAATATTTGCCGTGTCCTTCTGGAGACGAAGATGCTCCACTGAGAGCGCTTATTTTCGACTCGAAGTTTGATCCATATAAGGGTGTAATACTGAGCTGTCGCGTTCGCGAAGGCAAGGTTAGACTTGGTGAGAAAATTCGCGTCATGCATACGGGCAAAGAGTTTGTTGTAACTGAGTTAGGCTACTTCCATCCTGGAGAGTACGTACCTTCTGATAAACTCCAAGCTGGAGAGGTTGGTTATATTTGCGCTTCAATAAAAAATGTTAGTGATACTGCACCCGGTGACACAGTAACGCTTGCTGATATGCCAGCAGTTGAGCCTTTAAAGGGATATAAAGAGATACAACAAATGGTGTTTTGTGGTATGTATCCTATTGATGGCGCAAGATATGGCGACTTGAGAGATTCTTTGGAGAAACTAAGACTTAATGATGCAGCTTTGTCTTTTGAGGCAGAGACTTCAGTTGCTTTGGGATTCGGATTCAGATGTGGTTTTCTGGGATTACTTCATTATGAAGTAATAATGGAGAGACTTGAACGCGAATTTAACCTTGATTTGATTTCGACAGCACCTTCAGTTGTATATCGTGTTTACAAAACAGATTCCCAGATGATTGAAGTTGATAATCCAACGAATATGCCTGACCCTTCAGTCATTGATTATATTGAAGAGCCGATGGTTAATTGTACGATTATGCTCCCGAAGGATTACGTAGGTAACATAATGGATTTATGTCAGGATCGCCGTGGTGAGTATAAGGATATGAAGTATCTAGATGAAACAAGAGTTATGCTTCATTACAGAATGCCTTTGAATGAGATTATTTATGACTTTTTCGATTGCTTAAAGTCTAGGACAAGGGGATATGCTTCTCTGGATTATGAGATTAATGGATATGACAAGAGCGATCTTGTTAAGCTGGATATTTTACTTAATAGCGAGGCGGTTGACGCATTGTCTTTCATAGTTCATAAGGATAAGGCTTATGCTCGTGGAAGAAGAATGGTCGAAAAGCTAAAGGACAACATTCCTCGTCAACAATTTGAGATACCTATCCAGGCATGTATTGGCGGAAGGATAATCGCCAGAGAGACCATAAGAGCCTTCCGCAAGGACGTTATAGCCAAGTGTTATGGAGGAGATATTTCTCGTAAGAAGAAACTTATTGAAAAGCAGAAAGAAGGAAAGAAACGTATGAGAAGTGTAGGTTCCGTTGACATACCTCAGGAGGCTTTCTTAAGTGTATTAAAATTAGAGGAGGACTAATATATGAATGTGGTTTTTTATGCTTTGCTATTGATTGTTTGCTTTTTTGTTCTAATTAAAGGTGCTGACTTTCTTGTAGATTCGGGCTCTTATGTTGCTAGAGCATTTAAGGTGCCAGCGTTAGTTATCGGATTGACGATAATAGCTTTTGGAACGAGCGCACCTGAAGCAGGAGTTAGTATTGTATCTGCAATGCAAGGAAGCAATTCGCTTGCCATTTCAAATGTTGTTGGTTCAAATATCTTTAATCTCCTTATTGTTGCAGGGGTATGTGCTTTGATTAAAGCTGTTCCTGTTGATTCTGATATTAGGAAATTCGATTATCCATTATGTATTCTTGTCTCGGGACTCTTGGTAATAGTTGCAAGAGATGGCATGATTTCAAGACTAGATGGTATTGTACTTTTTGTTTTAATTGTTGTTTATGTTGCTTATCTAATAATCAGATCAATGAGACATAAGGCCAAGAATGCTCTAATTGAAGAACTTGACAAGGATGAGAAGAAGGATGGTAAGCCTGAAGTAATCACAACGAAGAGGATTATTCTGAATATAGGTATTATTATTGCTTCTGTTTTTGCAATATTTCTATCTTCAAAAGGAATAGTATCTTCATGTACTTATTTTGCTACTTTACTTGGAGTATCAGATACTATAATTGGACTTACAATTGTTGCCATGGGAACATCTCTTCCTGAATTAGTTACTTCTCTTGTTGCTTCTAAGAAGGGAGAATCTGCAATTGCAATGGGTAATGTTATCGGATCTAGTATCTTTAATATCTTGTTTGTTCTTGGAATGTCCGCAACTATTTCTCCTATTAAATTATTATCAGCCAATGTAGTTGATACGATAATATGTTTAGCAATTACGATTATCTGCCTACTATTTGTTAATACAGGTACTAAGATAAAGAGATCTGAGGGTGCTATAATGGTATTGATTTTTGCATGTTATATGGTCTTTGCATTCCTTCGTGAGTTTGGAATGCTTGACACAGTCCTAGGAGGTATTTTGGCATGATTAAGAAGATTGCATCAGCACTAATTGCAGTTAGCTTCGTGCTTGCTTTAACAGCTTGTGGTAAGGAAGAGAATACTACTACAACTCCTGAAACAATTACGTCAGCTACAACTGAGGAATCAACAACTGAAGTTACAAGTGAGACAACTTCTTATCCTACGGGGGTCCCAGTTAATGAGGAGCTATATGCAGAATACTCTAACCCTCTAACATATTTGGTCATTGAAGAAGCTATTGCATATAGTGATAACTCTGTTCAAGAGGTCGCTATGGTCTATCCTGTAGGCGCTAGCGTTACTGCTCTAGCTTCCGACGGAACATATGCTATGTTAGATAATGGGTATGTAGTTTTGCTTTCTTGTTTGGAAGAAGTTGCAGAAACTTAAAAAAACCTTTGACAAATGATAGTCGTTTGTATTACAATCGGCTTCATGCGGGTGTGGTGAAATTGGCAGACACGCTGGATTTAGGTTCCAGTGCGAGAGCATGCAGGTTCAAGTCCTGTCACCCGCACCA